>JAEEZC010000370.1 GCA_016288465.1 Verrucomicrobiota bacterium
TCGCACGAGACGACGTCGTTCGGCGTGGCTCGTCGCAAGTGGGTCCACATTTTGGTCCGAAGCCGTGGATCGTTTACCGTTTCGTTGGACGGACGGAGCGTGATCGATTCGTCCTCCGGGCGAAAGGAGACGTTCCGTGAAGTGGAGCCCGGCGATCACTGCGTCGAAGTCGACGGCATCGCAGAGGGCGACGAGATCTGCGTCCGCACCATACCCGAGTTGCTGAACTACGCGCCTAGGCCTAGCCGCATCGCCGAGATTGAACCGTTCGATTGGGAGTTTCAGAAGAGGTATGCGCTGCCTGCCGTGACGACGATGAACGGCGGCGCCATGCCGTCCGAACCGGATGAGCTGTCCGCCTACCGCGCCAGCGGACGCAGGTGGCTTGACAATCTCATGACGACGAAGCCGAAATCGGCCGACGACATAGCCGCGCGGCTGGCGTCCGCAGCCGCGATGACGGCCCCGTGCTTTGACGGAGTTACGTGCGACGAGCAGTTCTGCGGACGCGACGAAGTCAATGCGCTGTATATGCTGGGACTGCGCAAATACGACCTCGACGCGAGGCCCGAACGCTCTATATACACGTGGCTCGTCGGCAAGCCGATGAGCGGCATATTCGACGCGGAGTTTCTCTCGGACTGCGCCAACGTCTCGCTAGGAAGGGGCATGGTGATCACCGAGACGTACTGCAGGTCGCGCTCGACCGAGGAGGCTGCCAAGGTGTACATAGAGTCGTACATCTGCGAGAAGATGCGGAGGTACCTGGCCGCGTGGCCGTCGGCGGCGCCGTCCATGGGCATGGTTCTCGGCAACTTCGTGCAGTCGCCGATCCTGTCCTTGCACCATCACTGCGAGATTGACTACAGATACTATCTGGACATGCAGCTCAACGCGCTTGCGAACGACCCGGCCTTCGACGGACTCGGGCTAGCGGGCTACTGGGGCAGCTACTATCTCGACGAGGACGCTTTCCGCTGGTGCTTTCGCCTTCTGCGTCATTACTGCGTCGAGGGGAACACGGACATGCTCAGCGAACGTCATGGGCTGAAGTGCCGTCCGGGCCATCTGAAGAACGCCGACTTCAGAAAGGGACTCGAAGGTTGGACGGCTTCCGGCGCCGTGTCGGTCGGCGTGGTCAAGGACTTCGGCGAGCGCAGCTTGGGACTGTACGGAGGCGCAGACGGCGTAGGCGACGAGTTCGCCGTCCTCGAGCGCGGAGACGTCCCTAATCGTCTTTCGCAGAAGATCGTTGGGCTAGTTCCGGGCGAGACGTATTCGCTGCAGTTCGTCTCCTTCGACGCCGACGACGCGGCGGCGCACCGCTTTTCGCCGAAGAGGATCGCTGTCGACGCGACGTTGACCGGCGTGGACATCCAGAAAGAGCGTTCCTGGACGCATGTTGACAGACGGGCGAAGACACGGCATGGCGTGAAGAGTGACGCCAGGGTGAATTTCAGCCGCATCGTGTTCACTGCGAACGCGCCTTCGGCCGAGCTTTCCTTCGCGGACGCTGCCGCCAAGCCGGGCGATCGAACCGGAGTCAACTGGATCCACGTCGTGAGGGTGCTGGAATGAGCTCCGGAATTGGCAGAAGGGCGTTCATAGCGTCCGGCGCCGCCGCGCTGGCGCTCGGCCCTGCGGGATGTCAGTCGCGGTCCTGCGTCGGCCACAGTCTTCCCGATTGGCGCCAGGGCGAGCTGGACATTCACTTCATCCACACTGGCGTCGGCGAGCAGACGTTCTTCATCTTTCCCGATGGCACGACGATGCTGCTCGACTGCGGCGACACGCACCACGAGAAGTACATGAAGGACGTTCCGCCGCGTCCCGACGGATCGCGCTACGGAGGCGAGTGGGTCAGCCGCTACATCCGGCGCGTCGTTCCCTTCGGACGCCGCGAGATCGACTACGCGATGGTGTCGCACTGGCACGGCGACCACACAGGCGACCTCGCGTTCGGAGGCAGGAGGACTCCTGACGGGCGCGTCGTCTGCGGAATCCCGCTTGTCGCCGAGGACTTCTTCTTTCGACACTACTTCGACCACCAGTATCCGAAGATCGGCGAATATGCGCTGGACCCCGACCCTGGCGCGCTGAGGCTGATGCGCGAGTGGATTCCCCACGCCGTCGCGCAGGGAATGAGGCCGCATCGCCTCGAAGTCGGCGCAAACGACCAGATACGCCTTCTGCACGACGCGTCGGCGTTCCCGCAGTTCGATGTGCGCAACATCGCGGCGAACGGCGTCGTGTGGGACGGAGCCGGTGGCGTGGTCGACGCGGCGGCAGCGCATGTTCGCCGGACTGGTAGGGACGCCATTCACGAAAACAGGCTTTCGTCGGCCATTCGGATACGGTACGGGCGCTTTTCCTTCTATTCGGGCGGCGACAACGAGCTTACCATGGTCGGACCGGACGGACGGGAGATGGACTGGGAGGGAATGATCGGTCGTGCGACCGGGCCAGTCGATGTGTGCAAGACGAACCATCACGCAGGCGTCTTCGGAATGCGGCACGAGTTCGTTCGCGAGGTCCGCGCCCAGGTGTATCTTTCAAGCGTCTGGCAGGCGGGGATGGTGGACCAAAAGTCTCTCTCGTCCATGTGCTCCCGCGAGCTGTACTCTGGCGACCGCATTGTGTGCTTCGGCGACATCGCCGACATCCGGCGCGGCGTGGCAGACGCATATGGCGACGATATCATGCCGCCCGGGCACGTGGTCGTTCGGGCCGCGCCAGGCGGCGACACGTTCCGTGTGTTCTCGCTTTCCACGAAAGACGAGAACATGACAGTGCTTTCCGATAGGCATTTCGTTTCCAGAACGCCGAAATCATGAAAAGCACAGTCCGCCCTTATGGCCGTGAACGACTGAGCTGCCGCATATGCGGAACAGGTAACAGGAAAGAAGGTACAACTAGCTTGAGAAAAATGGCGCTAGGAGGGGCGTTTTAGCAATGTAACAGGCGTGTCTCGCCGCTTTCCTAGGCGTGTTTTGGACCTTTCCTACCCGTGTACGCAGCGTTTCCTATGCGTGTTCGGTAGAGTTTTGACGTCATTATACTATAGAAGTGACGTCACTTCAATGGTATATTGACGTCACTTCACCACAGAAGTGACGTCAAAACGCCTCCGTACACAGGCAGGGGATGCCGCGTACACAGTTAGGGAATGCCGCGTACATGCGCTGGGCAAGTTCCGTTCACGCACGTCGGGACCGATTAAGGTGCGCGATTGCCGTGCCCTTCGTCCGCCAATTGGACGGAAATGCTGGTAGGGGAGAGCCGTGGTCAGGGAATCAATGGAAGCCAACAAGTGCAGTTGGTTCGCCATAGCGATGCGAAATATGCTACAAAATGCTGACAGCATTGACAATCCGCCGGGCGATGGGGTATACTGTCCCTCGAAGTGGAGGCGGGAGAAAGTATAGACGGATACCGCGTGTTGCGTCGGCTTGGAGCCGGCGGCATGGGCGAGGTGTATGAAGCCGAAGACGGAGACGGCGCACACGTCGCCGTCAAGCTGTTCGCCGCCGAAGGCTCGAAGGCCGACTTCTACCGCCGTCGATTCCTTGCCGAAGCCCGGCTCCTCTCGCGTCTCTCGCATCCACGCCTCGTCAAGGTCCGCGACTTCGGCGTTGACGACGGAACTCAGCGCCCATATCTCGTGATGAACCTCGTCCTCGACGCGTACGGGCGTGCTAGGACGCTTGCCGAGGTCATGCCGGACGAGGCCGACGAGGAGCGGCTTGCCCTCTGGTTCCGCGACCTTGTCTCCGTCATCGACTACATCCACGCCGAAGGGGTCGTCCATCGTGACGTCAAGCTTAACAACATGCTCGTCGATTCCTCGGGACATGCCGTTCTGGCAGACTTCGGCATCTCCCGCGTCTGCGACGAGCGTCTTCGGCAGGAAATCGACGTCACCAAGACCATGCTCACGGGAACGACATCCGAACGGCATGTGCTTGGCACGCGCGGCTACATGGCTCCGGAAATCCTTTGCGGCGAGGCGGCCTCGGCCGCGTCTGACGCCTACGCGCTCGCAGCGAGCTTCTTCCGCCTTCTCACTGGGGTGTGGTACGACCCCAACCTTGGCGTCGGCGGTGCGCGGGAGTCTGGCCGGCACGTGCTCGGGCTCGCCGACATGCTGGATTCCTTCGAATACAACTGGACGGACGTACTCGGCGCGATGCTCGTCGCCGATCCAGCCCGTCGTGCGTCCGCGCTCGCACCGCTTGCGAAGTCGCTTGGGCCGAAATCCGCGTCCGGGCGCAGAGCCTGGCGCCGGGTCGCCGCAGCCGTCGCAGCCGCGGCAGTTGCGGCGATTGCGCTTGCACTCGCGCTTGCGACGCGGATACCCCGCGCAGACGAGCCTTCCGGGTCCGTGACCGAGCCTCTGCCGCGCAAGGAGGAGATCGCTGCGCGGTCTCTTCCGAAGATACCGCCGAAGCCGTCCCCGAGGCGGCGTCCCGGACTTACGGACGGACTCTTCGCGACGCCGCGATTCATGGAGAGTCTTTGATGTCCGCGTTCCCCGAGACCCCATGCACGCTTCTCGTCAAGCTCGCAGCCGAGATGACCGAAAGGTCTGACGAGTTCGCCTGGCAGAGGTTCTTCGAACTGTACCAGCCGGCGATCGTCAAGTTCGCGGAGAGCCAGGGCGCGGCGGCGGACTCGGAGGACATCGCCCAGAAGATACTGCTGAAGCTCGTCGATGTGCTGCGCGCGGGGCGCTATTCTGGCGAGGCAGGCCATTTCAGGAGCTATCTCGCGACGCTCATACGGCGCGAGGTGATAGATTTCTGGCGTGCGGCGAAGGCTCGCGGCGGCGGGCGCATGGTGTCGCTGGACAACGATGACGCGGCGGTCGAGCCTGCGGTCGAGTCGGAGACAGTTGCGCTCATCGACGCCAAGTGGCGACTGGCGCGGCACGAGGCGGCGGTGGAGCACGTGCTCACGCGCACGATGCTGCCTGCGAAGACCAAGGCGATATTCCGGGCCTACGCGGTCGACGAGGAGCCGATGAAGTCCGTTGCCGCGCGCTTCGGGGTCTCCGAGGACGTCGTGTACCAGACAAAGAGCCGTGTCGCGCGCATGGTCGCCGCAATAGAGTCCGAGATGGACGGCTGAAAACTTTTTTGAAAAAACCTTGTCAGAGGCTTGCGCTGCGTCCGTTTCCTTGATTGCGGCGATAGCCGAGAAAGGAAAATACGAAATGAAGAGTCTGATAGTTGTGGCGGCCATTTGCGCGGCGTTTTGCGCAGGGGCTTTGCCGACGAGGGATGCGCTGGAAGCGGCGCGGCCAAGGGTGGAGAAGCTGTCCATGGGAATCGTGGACAAGCTCAGGTCCGGGGGGCTGAAGCCGGGCGAAGGGGCGGATGCGCTCGTCGCGCTTGCGGACGCAGAGGCGGGGGAGGCCGAGAAGCTGCTCCTCCTGAACGCCGCGCTGCGCCTGCACATGCGCGGCGGCGACATCGCCGGCGCGAAGGTCGTGGCGGACAAGCTCAAGTCCGACGTGAAGGGCCTCACGGTCGCGCAGCTGAACGACATGATGCTGGAGGAGTCCGGCAACTTCTGCGCGGCACTGCTTGGCGAGGACGAGGATGCTGCACCCGCCGTGAACGGAAAGGAATGGCATGTGGACAAGTCGCGTCTTGAGAAGGACGGACTGACCGTCACCTCGCTGGATGAGCTGAGGAGGTGCGATCGCTCCAAGGTCGTGCGGCTCTATCTGCGCGGGGCAAAGGGCGTGACGGCCAAGGACCTGAAGGGACTGACTGGGATCCGTGCGCTCGATCTCTCCGAGACGGGCATTGACGCAATTCCCCCGTCCGTCTTCAGTCTGAAGACGCTCCGGTGGCTCTGGCTTGCGCGGAACCCGATAAAAGAAGTGCCCCTCGAGATCCGCAATCTTGCTTCCCTGACATATCTCAATCTGGACGGTACGCAGGTTGACCGGATCCCCGACGGACTGATCGGCCTTGGCTCATTCCGCTATCTGCGCATGAACGACACGCCTCTTGACGACGGCGTCTTCACGGACGCGGCAGGTGAGACTCGTAGCCGTTTCGTCGAAACGCTCAGCCAGTTGAAGCTAAGGCGGCTGTACGCAAGGAGCACCAAGATCACGAGGATGCCGTCGTCAGGCTCGTTCGGCGAGCTGACGGACTTGGACGTCGGCAGGACGAAGCTCGCGGAAATCTCCCCGGACTGGAAGTGGCTGGGCGGACTCCGGACGGTCTCGTTCGCCGGATGCCCGAAGCTCGTCCGGTTCCCCGAGGGGCTCGGCGGCTTGTCCAACGTGCAGGTCGTCGACATCTCGGGTACGCCGATGGCGAAGGACAAGGATGAGATAGCGCGCGTTCGCCGCGCGTTCGGAGAGAAGACGACGGTTATCTACTGATGATTCAAACGGAAAAGGAGCTTAAAATGAACTTCACCTTAAGGAATCTTTTTGCAGCGCTCGCCGCGGCAGGGACGCTTCTCGCATCGGCCGAAGACGAGAATGACCAGGACAACTGGAGCTCCGCCTCCAAATACAACCGCAACCCGTCGCTTATCGCGGCGCTCTGCCAGGATTTCGTCGACGATGCGGGCGAAAAGGCCGTGTCTGATTTCGGACTGGGCATACTCGAAGGGGCGGACGGACTCTTCGGTTTCGCGTCTGACGACTACTCGGAGGAGCCGCCGCCAAACCCGATGTATCCTGAACCTCTGGAGAAGGACGCGCTGTATTTCGGTGGAACCGACTTGGGACGCTACATCCCAGAGACGCTCGTCCTGAACGACGGGGTGCGGCCAGACGTCTCCGTTGTCACGCAAAACTGCCTTGCGGACGGCAACTACATGGCCGTGATTCGCGAGAGGTACGGCAAGAAGTGCGCCATCCCCTCCGAAGACGAACACAGGGATGCGTTTCGCAAGTTCGTGGAGGGTGTGCAGTCCGGCAAGATTGATGCACGCGATGCCGTGACGATAGGCGACGGCAAAGCTACGATCACCGGTACTCTCGCCGTGATGAAGCTCAACGAAATTCTCGCGAAGCATGTCTTCGAGAAGAACAAGGGCAAGCACGCCATGTACGTCCAGGAGTCCTATCACGTTGAATGGATGTACGACTACATGACGCCGCACGGACTTGTGACGAAGCTCAACGCGGAGAAGTCCGGCGCCGTTTCGAAGGCGGAGGTGCGCGAAAGCGCCGAGTTCTGGGACTGGATGACGAAGCGTCTCCTTTCAAACAAGGAGTTTGCACAGCGCCGGGCCGAATCGTGGCGCAAGGGAGCGGACGGGAAGAGGGAGGATTATCATCGCCTGGTGGTGCGGGGCTTTGCCAAGCTGCGCCTTACACACGCGAAATTGTACAGCCGAGCCAAGAACGGCGCGGCGTTTGCAGAGGCCATCCGCCAGGCTGTCGCCATTGATCCGCTAGATCCTGAAACGGGTTGGTATTATTCCTGGCTCCTCAAGGCAAGCAAGCTCAACGCCGGAAGGGACGACTATCGCGGCTACACAGAGAAATTCGGCGGCAGCACCGCTGGTTGGCGCTGACTTTTGACGGGCAACGGGCCGTGCAGCCGCGCGTAACGCCGACGTACGGTCCCTGCCCATTATGGCGGTTGAGGCCCCTTTGTGTGTTTCAGCCGCCATGGCTATCCCGCGAAAGTGCGCAACCACTTTGGCCTAGAGACGACAATATGCTATGAACTGAGGGGGGACTAGCCCCCGTCATGGCCTTTTGAGGCGTTGTGACTGCCTTTTCGCGAGATTCGGGTTAGACAAAACATACTTGCGGCCCCTACCGTCATTCCGCCCCGAACGTCACTTTGTACAGACACGCGCTTGGCGCGGGGGAAGGGCTATTTGATTGCCTCGGCTATGGCAGCGCAGATTTCCGGCGAGTAGTTGCCGTAGTCCACGCATTCCAGGACAACACCTCGCGCGCCGACGTCGCGGGCCATTCTCACGAGCCGCTTCGCAGCCTCCGCCTTGCTCACGCCGGCGAGCTTCGCGTATTCGTGGTAGCTGCATTTCTCGAAGTTGTAAGCAGCCAGCGGGAAGTACACCTCAGCCTTTCCTCGGTTCGCCATGACGTTGCGGTAGATGCGCTCGGTGGAGCCGAACGGATCCTTCGGGTCGTACTTCACGCTGATCACGAAGATTGCGTCCAGCACGCCTTCCTTCGCGAGGTGGCGCCACGCTAGCCCTTTGTAGCGGCTGCGAAGGGCGGAGTCGTCCTTGCCGTCTATGCCGACGAATCCGCCGATGAACTCCACACCCGCCGCGCGGCACCTCGCGGAGAACTTCCTTATGTAGTCGTCGAAATGCGCCAAGACCATCTTCTGCCATCGGGGATCCTCTGCCTCGGGCGCTGGTTCGTCGCCGTAGAGACGCTTCCACTCTTCAAGCGCAGGCGCCGAATATTCTCGGGCACAGGTCCACGCGCCATTGCGCCAGATGTCGAGCATGATCCTCTGCGGCCTGAGGGCGAGACGCTCGTCGACCATTTCGAGCTTGTGCGCGACGACTTCGGGGTACATGATCGAGCAGGTCCCCATCCACGGATCGCCGTCCCGCTGGCAACTCCAGTATTCGGGATGCGCGAGAGTCCAGTTCGAGGAAAGAGGCGAATACCAGTGGTTCTCCTCAAGCGTGGTGTGGATTCCGAAGCCGAGTCCGCGCTTCGCGCACTCCCTGCGCACAAGCGGGAACTCGTTGCCGCGCGGCGATTCGAGCCTGAGCCAGCCGTAGATGTCTTCGCTGGGGAGGCGCCTTTTGTCGAACGGAGCCTCCGAGATCTGCCACATCTCGCATTCGCTGGGATAGCGCATCCTGCCGCCGCCCTTGTCGCGCCACCAGATGTCGTCCGCGTGCGTGAGCAGCACGTGTTCGAGCACCTGCACCGTTCCTGTCTTCGTCTCGATGTCGTAGGTCTTGGCGAAATCAAGCGAATCCACCAATGCGACGACGGAGAAGGGCTTGGGCGGCTGGACGGGGCGCGGGGACGACAGCGTGCAGAAAGGGGCCAAGCACGCCGCCGTCAGCAGCGCGGCCCTGAACACATTTCCCGTTTCGACTTCGCACTTCGTCATTTGAACAGGTCTTCCCTCTTTCTGGACTTCGGAACGTCGCTGGGCCAGCCCGTTCCGACCTCCGCCTTCAGGACGGCTTCGCCCGCCTTCAGTCCGCGCCCGACGACGAAGCGCCTGATCTTGCCGAGCGAGATCACATTGCCTCGTGTCGTCGAGACCGTAGGCGGCGCTCCGTCAACAGAGAGGTACAGCGCGTCCGCAGTGCGGATTGCGGTGAACGTGTGCTCGCCGGGCCGATCGTTGCGGTCTTGCCTGATTGCGAGGTAGCGTCCTGCGGAATCGCGCGTCGAAAAGCACAGGGCGTAGCTCACGAAAGTCTGGAGTGCGAGTTCGTGCTCCTCGTAGTCGCAGATCAGGAGCTGGCGGAGATCCTTCGAGCCGTCGAGCCGGGCCCTGACCCTCGTGAAGATCGTCCTGTCGGTTCCAAAGGCGAACTCAGTGCCGTTGGTGTTGAAGTTCGTCTCCCTGGCGACGTTCTCCGCCGACCAGAGCACTTTCTCCGGCTCCGCGTCGCAGCGAACGTCGGGGATGGTCTCGTCCGGCATGTCGTCTGCGCCGAACGCTCTGACGTAGATCGTGCCGCCGCGGTCGTAGGCGATGGACCGGCCGTCCGGAGAAAAGCACGGATTCTCGCCGGTCGCAAGGCGTCTGACCTTGCCGGACTTTACGCTCTCGACCCACACGCCCCAGCCCGGATCACCCTTCCTGAATCCGCTGAAGCAGATGATGTCTCCGCCAGGATGCCAGCGCGGCGCGATTGCCGCGAGGCCGCGCGGAGTGACCGGGCACCACTCGCGCCTGTCTAACCGGTCGATGCGTGCGCCGAAGATGCGCCACTTGTCGAAGAAGTCCTCGAGATGCCCCCAGACGAGAAGCGAGCCATCCGGCGAGACGGCGGGCTGCACGAACCCTGAGTTGTTCCCGTTCGGAGAGTCCATGAGGATGCGCGGCTCGCCGCCTGCGGGAAGGTCGATCTCGGCTATGCGGGAGGACGCCGCCTTGGAGAACGAGGCGCTTTCGGATGCAACGCCGCGCGTGGTGACGAAATAGGCTTTCCGCCCGTCGGGAGAAACGGACGGCGTGTAGTCGCGGCAGCGGCCTGATGTCAGCCTGCGCTTCTTTCCGCCTTCCCAGAGCCAGAGCCCGTAGCCGTTCTTCGAATTGCCGCGCCATGCCTCGTAGGCCGTCTCCGTGTCGTGCCCCGCCATGTACACAAGCCCGCCCGCAGGCGTCCACTCCGGATACGCCGCGTTCCCAGGACCTTCCTCTATCCATTCGACGTCGCCGCCCCTGGACGCGACGACGCCGATCTTGAAGACGCTCCCTTCAAGACGCTGGAAGGCGATGCGTCCGCCGTCAGGCGAGAACACCGGGCAGGAGCCCCGCGTGACAGCACGTTCAGGCGACTGCACGGAAGCGTTAGCGCCGCCGCAGACCGCCGCAACCGCCGCCAAGGCCAGTGCGGTCGCTTTTACGTCGAGTCTCATATCGTACTGCATGTAGCCTTTCGGCTGGAGTCGTCCGGCAGGACAAACGAGAGCAGCCACGCCGTGGCGACGCAGACCGCGAACCCGATTCCGCCAACAAGGAAGACGTGCGGACGCTCGAAGGGGAGCGGCGCGTAGCGAAGCGCGAAGCAGGCGATGTAGTTGAAAAGGAGCCCCGCGACCGCGGCCCTGCCGCCGACGCGGCGCACGAACACGCCGAGGAAGAAGAGCCCGGCGAGTCCGGCGGCAAGCACCGAAATGAACTCCTTGAACTTGTCGAAGAGCGAGCGGGTGTCGGTGTGCGCGAGAAGAAGCGCCGCCGCTATTCCGAGAACGCCTGCCGCGAAAGTGAATGCGCGCCCCCAGCGCATCTGTGCCTCGGGCGTGGTGGAGGGGCGGAACTTGAGGACGAAGTCCGCCGTAAGCGCGGTCGCCGCGCTGGAGAGGTTTGCCGAAAGCGTCGAGACGGTCGCGGCGAAGAGGGCGGCGGCGACAAGCCCAGCGAGCGCGGGCGGCAGGCCCGAGACTATGAAGAACGGCAGAATGCTGTCAGCCTTCGGCAGCGCGGGGTCGAGCATCTCCGGATGGCTGCGGTAGTACGTCCAGAGCGCGGTTCCGATGGCGCAGAAGAGCGCGCTCACGAGGACCGTAAAGACGCCGTTGAACCAGATAGACCGCGCGGCGGCCCGTTCGTCCTTAACCGACATGTAGCGCTGAATCACGCACTGGTCGCTCGTGTACGAGGAGAGGTTCTCGATGAAGGCAAGGACCAGCACCACCCAGAGAACCGGCTCCGTCGCCATGAAGCGAAGGTCGAGGAACGTGGTTTTGCCGTAGGCGGAGGCCATTTCCCATGCGCCCGAGACGCCGCCGTCCGTGCCGCGCAGGAGCACGAAGAAGATTGCGAGCGCGCCAGTGACGAGCACGATGCCCTGCACAAAGTCGCTCCACACAACCGCCTCGAACCCTCCAAATGCGCAGTACACGATCGTCGCCGCGCCGCAGATCAGGATGCATCCGTCGATCGAGACGCCTGTCATCGCGTTGAGGGCGAGGGCCGGGAGAAGCGTCACGATTGCAACGCGCGAGATCATGAAGACGACGTACGCCCCGGACGCGAAGAGGCGCACGGCCGAGTTGAAGCGCTGCTCGAGGTAGGCGTAGGCGCTCGCCACTTTGAGGCGGCGGAACAAAGGCAGGTAGCAGTGGATCACGAGCGGAGCGAGCGCGAAGATGCCGATCGTCATCGGGAAGTATCGCCAGTCGGACATGTAGTACTGCGCCGGCGCGGCGAGGAACGTCACCGAAGAGAGCATCGTCGCGAATATGCTCATCCCTGCGACGTACCAAGGAACCTTGCCGCCGCCCCTGAAATAGTCGTCAGCCGTCTTTTTCTTCCTGATGAAGTACCACGCCATCCCCGCCATGAGAAGGAAGTACAGGCCGAGAACTCCCCATGCCACAGGGCCGAATCCCTTCTTGAAGGACATCTCGCCGGCCCTCACCCAGCGGTCGGTGACAAGATGGTAGTAGCAGAGCGGTCTGCCGGCGGCGTCCTTCAGCGCGACGTGCTGGTCGCCGACGGGCTCGAGCCGCGCACCCTCAGGCGGAACGACGGGCACCGGCTCGCAGCGCCGTCCGCGGCAGGGCGCGGACCCGGGAAGCTCCGCCATGCCGGCCTGCCGAGTCCAGCAGTTTGTGCCCTCGACGCATACGACGTACCTCCGCTTCTGGTCGCCGTTCTGCTCGGTCTCAAGCGGGGCTGCGGACGACGCCAGCGCAAGGCCGGCGAATGCGGACAAAGCGAAGAAGCGCGGAACGATATGCATCATGATGACGAGACTCCCCGTTCTAGAAATTCGTCCTCACGAGGTCGTCGCCGCGCAGGGCTGCGACCTCCGCGCGCTTGGCCTCGGCCAGCGCCTTGTCGCGAAACACCCAGAACTCGCACCGCGGCGTTTCGCGGCCTACGATGTCATAGACCATGAAGTGGTTCGCCCTGGCGATTACGCGCCCCACCCATCCCGGGCAGTGGTCGCAGTAGCGCTTGCACGGCGCGGCGTCGTTGTCCAGCACCTTGGAGAGCGACGGGCACGTGTTCATGCGGCAGTGGTAGCACGTCTGGTCGTACTCGTGCGTCATGTCGCAGTTCTCCTCGATGCGGATGCGCTCCCAGTATTCGTACATTCCCTTCAGACCGTCGCGCCTGAACGCATCGAGAGTGAAGAAGGCCCGCCTGTCGGCGACGCGCGCGTAGTAGCGGTCAAGGGCGTCGCCTCCGCGCCGGTCGAGATACTTGAATATCTCGTTGTAGAACTTCACGAAATGGTCGCTGGGAATCATAGTGAGTGGAGAGGTGTATGGGGTTAGGTGGCCTTAAGCCTGAGAGTCTGCTGACAGGACCGGCTGCCAGTCTCCTCCAGGACGATTTCATACGGCGAACCTGAGCAGAACGCCTCGTTGAGCATGCGAGTCGCCGTGCAGAGTCCCTTGCCGCCTGGAATCCCCCTGCGCTCAAGATGCATCATCGCCGGGCAATTGCG
Source organism: Verrucomicrobiota bacterium (assembly GCA_016288465.1). Classification (GTDB taxonomy): domain Bacteria; phylum Verrucomicrobiota; class Kiritimatiellia; order RFP12; family UBA1067; genus UBA1067. The sequence continues at coordinate 13,120 of JAEEZC010000370.1, forward strand.
CACCGTCAGGACGGCGCCGGTCTCTGTTTCCTCAAGCGAATAGTCCGCGCCCTCGCGGTCCATGTAGTAGCGCCACCATGCGAGCAATTCCGACGGGTCGCCTGCGACAAGCTTCTCGTGCAGGGTCTTGTAGACTTTCGTGCCGGTTTCGAACAGCACTTCCCGCAACGCGTCTTCGCCATAGTTGTCGCGCAGGTAGTTCGCGCCGTCGAGAATCGAGGCGTGGAAGTCGCGGTGCAGCTCCCCTTCGGACTTGTAGCGCAGCCCTTCGAATCGCGTGTCAGCATTCTGCTCCAGTGAATCTTGCATGCGATAATTATAGCAAAAGACAAAGGCATGGTTGTTTCAACTATTATTATTGCAATAAACCAAACCAAAACCGATTCGCAAGCTGAGACGGACGCAGATAATGTTGTCCCGCATTGGTATGGTAGTGGGTGCGCTTTGCGACGAGATCGCCAAGTCCCTCGAACAGTTTCGCAACGGTCTCGCCGATCCTAAGTGAGCGCTTGGATCGCCCAAGGCGCGACTGGCGGGAAGTAGAAGGGCGATCCTCAAGGCGGATCGCAGGCATATTGCAGTTTGCGTTCGCATAGGGCAGTCTGCGGCACAACCAATTCGCAGTGCTGCCCGAAGGGCCTGATTATGCCGGAAGAGCGATTGCATTCCGCGAAGTCGGGCAAGCGGGCGAGATTTGCGCTTCGGGAATGCTGACATTTTCGGCGGCGAAAAATAACATCGTTTCGCGTGGATTGGCAATGGCGATTTTGCTAGACTAGTGCGGTAGGCGGAGGAGTCCCGTCGGAAAGGAAAGAACATGCGCAGTATTGGTTTCGCCGCGTCGTGCGCCGCAGGGCTGGCCGCCCTCTCGGCTTGTGCGGGAACGGATATCGTGCCGAGGCCGCTCGGAATCGTGGAGCGTGGCGGCGTGTACGAGTTCACCGGAAGGCTGGAGGATGCCGTCCGCTTCAGACGCGTTTCAGGGATTCCTGCGGAAGGCTACAGGATGTCCGTATCGAAGGACGGCGCCGAGGTCGTCTTCGGCGACGACGCCGGACGGCTCTACGCGCTGGAGACGCTCAGGCAGATGGTCGAGACCGTCGGCGACGGCGGCGTCGTTCCGTGCGTAGAGATAGAGGACGCTCCGCGATATGCCTGGCGCGGCGTCCATCTGGACGAAAGCCGCCACTTCTTCGGCAAGGCGGCGGTCAAGCGCATTCTCGACCTGATGGCGCGGCACAAGCTGAACCGGTTCCACTGGCACCTGACCGACGACCAGGGCTGGCGCATTGACGTGCCGGGATATCCGGAGCTGGTCAGATACGGCGCGGTGCGTCCGTCGAGCGTAAGGCCGCGCGAACGCGCCTACGGCGACGCGTCGGCAGACGCCGAAAAGTACGACGGCGTTGCCTACGGTCCGTACTTCTACACCGAGGCGGATCTGCGCGAGGTGATAGAATACGCGGCGAAGCTGAACATACAGATCGTGCCCGAGATAGAGCTGCCCGGCCACGTATGCGCCGCTCTCGCGGCGTATCCGCAGTTCGCGTGCCATCCGGAAAGGCTTGCGTCGCGCAGGCCGCGCATTTCGTGGGGAATCGAGAAGGACGTGCTGTGCGCGGGAAACGACGAGGCGATCAAGTTCATGGAGGACGTGCTGGACTGGACATGCAGGGTGTTTCCGTGCGACGTCGTGCACATAGGCGGCGACGAGTGCCCTCAAGACGCATGGAAGACGTGCGCAAAGTGCCGCGCAAGGATCGAGGCCGAGGGAGTGGGTGACGAGAAGGGGCTGCAGCCGTGGATAACGCGGCGCTTTGTGCGCTTTCTTGCGGAGAGGGGGAAGCGCGCGATCGGCTGGGACGAGTGTCTTGTGGGCGACGTTCCTTCAAGCGCCATGGGCATGATCTGGCGGGAGTCTCGCATCGGCGCAGGCCACGAGCTGGTGTCCGGTGCGGCCGCTGCCATGAGAGGGCACGACATGGTGATGACGCCGTCGACCTACTGCTATCTCGACTATGCGCAGGGACTGGCGGACGATCCGCACTTCTACAACAGGCATGTGCTGAAGCTTGAGAGGTGCTATGCGTTCGATCCGTGCGCAGGCGTGCCGAACGAGGCGAAGAGACGCGTTCTCGGCGGGCAGGGCAACAACTGGACGGAGTTCACGCTCGACCAGCGCGAGCTGGAATGGAAGATGTGGCCGCGCATGATGGCGCTTGCGGAGGCGCTGTGGCTTGGCGAGTCGAAGCCGGGCTTCGAGGACTTCAGGCGGCGTGCGGCGCGGCAGAGGGAAAGACTTGTCGCGTCTGGCGTCAACTGCGCGCCGCTGGAATAGAGCCTTTTTTCGCGGCAGACCGCCAGCGATGCGGAGAGACGCCTTCGGTCTCGCGGAAGGTCTTGCAGAAGTAGGAGGCGTTGCAGAATCCCGTCTCGTGGGCCACGGCTGAGAGCTTGAGGTCGGTGTCCGCCATAAGCCGCTTTGCCGCGCTCATGCGCTGTCGCGAAATCTCGTCAAGCATGGATCGCCCGAGCTCTCGGTTGGCTATCCTGTTGAGTCGGTCGAGCGAGACGCCGACCTTGTCGGCGACCTGCGCCGGGCCGAACGGCCTGGACATGTTGGTGCAGATGTACGACATCGCGGCGCGGAGGACCGGGTCTTCGGCGGCGACCGCGTCGGTCGAACGACGCACGGCGATGCCAAGAGGCGGAACCGCGACGGACGACGTGCGGGAGGCGCGTCCGTCCATCATCCGCTGCAGAAGGTTCACGGCCTTCGTGCAGATCGTCTCGGAGTCGTGGCGTATGGCCGAGATGGGCATGTCCTTGTGCGTGGTGTGGATCGGGTTCTCGAAGCCGGAGAGAATAGCCACCTCGTGCGGCACCGATATTCGGCGGTCGTTGCAGACTCTTGCGAGGAAGGACGCATTGTAGGCGTTGAAGGTGAGGACTGCGACAGGCTTGCGCGCGGCTGCGAGAGTGCGCGCGGTCCAGTCTGCAATCTCAAGCCGGTCGCTGGGCCGTCCACGCTCTGCGGGCCAGCGCCATTTCTCGGGACGAGGCTCGCCGAAGGCGTCGGCGAAGGCGCGGTAGCGCCTTTCGTGAAGGGAGGTCCACTCCGGCGCAAAGAACGCCGCATGAGTGAAGCTGCGCTCGCGGAAGTGCTCCGCCGCCATTCTGCCGAGAGCGGACTCGTCGGTGAAGACGTGGCCGAAGTCCTCGCGGTTGGAGACGCCGATGATGTTCACTACGGGAATGCCGCGCGAGAGCACGTCGTCGAGGAACCTGTTCATCACGGGCACGTCGAAGAGCATCGCGATGACGCCGTCGCCGCGCCAGCCGCGCGGAGGATTGTACCTCTCGTCCATCTCGAGATACCAGCCGCGCTCCATCGCAAGGGCCGTGATGCTCGAGTAGTAGTTCTGCATGTACGGCCCGCCGAGCAGAAGAACGTTTTTTGCACGCTTACCCATGACGCTGGGATTATACCACATCCATGGGAAAATGTCATTCCTGCCGCATAGGATGACACTTTTAACGATGCCTGGATATTGACATTTTCGCACTGCAAAAATAACACTGTTTCCGATGGCGCGCGTGATTGGCGTGTGGTACAATATCTTCGGAATCTGGAACAACACTCATTTTCGGAGATGCCGTAGAATGAACAGAAGGGAATTCATGGTCGCGGCGGCCGGGGCGGCGGTGGCCGGAGCGGTGCGCGCGGAAGGCGCAGTCGGTGGCGAGGCCCGGTCCGTGCAGGGGCGCAACAGGCGTCCGTACCAGGGTGTAGACTGGACCAGCGCCATCCAGATACGCGGCACGACGCACGTCCACTGCACTAAGCAGGCGGACCTCGACGCGGTGCTGAAGCACGTGGAGTTCCTCACGCTTTCCAACTACTATCCGAGCGCGCCGTGGTATCCTCTCTCGAAGATGACGGAGAACTACTGGCGCGTCCACCACGACTTCCCTGTCGTCGTGAACGGCAGGCGCAAGGACGGCCCGTTCGACTGGAACGCGATCGTCGGCAAGTGGATATCGGAGCTGCCTGCGGAGATGCAGCGGCAGTATCCGTTCAAGGAGGGCGGAAAGCTGTTCGGTCCGCTTCCTGAAGGCGTCCTTGAGGCGCCCAACGCCGAGCACCATGCGTTTCTGATGGAGAACGGCCGCAACCACGGGCATCTGCACATGAACTCTCCGGGCTCGCTCTTCGCGTCAGGCACGTTCGACCAGAACCAGAAGAACCGTTTCCAGACCGGCACGCGCGGAGGCTACCACTTCGGCTCAGGAGAGTTCTGGAAGACTGCGGTGGACCGGATGATTGAGGGGCTGATCTATCCTGACGGCGGCGGCGTCACCATAAACCATCCGTCTTGGTCCGGGTACGAACGCGGTTTGCTGCTCAGGCTCCTGGACTACGATCCGCGTGTTCTCGGGATAGAGGTGCTTGAGGCTGGCGTAAACAGCGAGGCGTACTGGGACTGGATCTTGGCTACGGGGCGTCAGTGCTTTGGGTTCTTTGTGCCAGACCACAAGATAAGGCCGGCGAACGGAGCCTTCGGGGTGAACGTGCTCGTCACGGAGGAGAGGACGGCGCACGCATGCCTCAAGGCCTATCGCGAGGGCAACTTCTACGGCGCGAAGCGCGGGCTGAACGAGCTGAGGTTCACGCGCATCGCCTTCGAGGGCACGACCGTCGAGGCGGAGACGGACAAGCCAGCCGACTTCAAAGTTATAACGGCGAACGGAGTAGTGAAGGAGGCGAAGGGCGCGACGTCCATAAAGTGGGAGATGGAGGGACGCAGCGGCTGGTGCGGTCCGAGAGAGAGCTTCCACGTGTTCGCGCGAGTCAAGGCGTCGGCGGTAGGCGGCAGCGGCGAGGAGCTGTTCTCCCAGCCGATGATGCTGGTTCCCGGCGTGTGCTGACGTTGCAGGCAATCAAGGAGGAAACGCAAGATGATGAAGACAGGCAGGCGTGGTTTCATAACCGGTATGGCGGGGCTCGGGCTCTTCGGCGCGGGCGGCTGCATTACGGGCGGGGGCGTCTTTTCGATCGGCGGGAGGCATCCGGGCGAGAAGCTCAGGTTCGGCGTCATCGGAGCCGGTGGCAAGGGCTTCACCGACTGGACCATGGCGTTCAAGCACGGCGAGCTGCCGGTCGCGATCTGCGACGTCGACCGCCGCGAGATCGACACGTCGCTCGAGTTCCTCCACAAGAGCGGCTTCGACACATCCTCCATATCGATATACACCGACTATCGCAGGATGCTCGACGACCAGTCAAAGCTGAAGCTCGACATGGTGAGCGTCTCGACGCCGGACCACATGCACGCCGCGCAGGCGATCTCGGCGATGAGGCAGGGGATAAGCTGCTACGTGCAGAAGCCGCTCGTCAGAACCCTTTGGGAGGCGCGGTATTTCGGCAAGGTCGCGAAGGAGAGCGGCTGCATCGTGCAGATGGGCAACCAGGGCTCTGCCGCGCACGGACACAGGAGGAACGTGGAGCTTCTGCAGCAAGGCGTCATCGGCGAAGTCACCGAAATCTACGTATGGACCGACCGCCCGATCTGGTTTCAGGGCGACATGGCCATGAAGTTCTCCCGCAACCGTCCCGTGCATGCGCCTGCCGCGCTCGACTGGGACTCGTGGCTCGGCACTGCGGCGTCGCGTGCGTATCCCGAGGATCGTCCAGCCGGAATGAAGCTGCCCTGCAGGAACCAGTGGGCGGCCAACATCCTCGGCGTCTACCACAAGTTCAACTGGAGAGCGTTCCACGACTTCGGCACCGGAGCCTTCGGCGACATGGCGTGCCACACGCTCAACCTTCCGTTCAGAGGCGCGGAGCTCGGAGCTGCGGTCGGCGCCGAGTGTCAGGAGCAGGCCGAGGGCAATTGCGTGGCGTATCCGTCGCGGAGCCACGTAAAGGTTGTGTACGCGGCCCGCAAGTCGAAGGCGCGGCCAGGGAAGGAGCTCCCCGCCGTGACGATGCACTGGTACGACGGTGGGATGCGTCCGTCCGACGAGAAGCTCGCGCCGATTATGAAGGCGCTTGGCGACGATCCGCAGAACGGGTGCGTAATAGTCGGTACGAAGGGCATGATGGCCTCGCTCGACGCATACGGAATCAACTGCGTCGTGCTGATGGACGGTGAGAAGTCGCCGCGCAGCACGAAGGAGCACGAGGCCTGCGCCGAAAGCGTGGTCGCGCCGTACATCCCGCGTCGGAAGGGCACTACGGAGAACATCGGCAAGGACACGAACTACGAGCAGGTCTCCGAGCTCTGCGAGGCCATCAAAGGCGAGGGACCGGTATTCCGCGACACTGGGTCGAGATGCTTCTCGGATGTCGACTACGCAGTGCCGATCATGGAGGGCATGCTTGTCGGGTGCATAGCCCAACGCGTGCCCGGCGCACTCAGATGGGACAGCGAAAGGCAGTCGTTCGACAGCCGCGAGGCGAACGCGATGGTGAGGCCGTACATACGCCGCGGCTGGGAATTCTGACATAGAGAAAGGGTAGAGTGATATGCTGATGACGCGCAGGGAGCATTTGAGACTGTTGGGGCTTGCGGCCGCAGGCGCGGCGGCGAGTCCTCTTCGCGGGCTGTGCGGGGCCGAAGGCGGTGCGCCGTTCTTCGCCGTGCAGCTCTACTCCATACACAAGATACTGTGGAACGATCCGGCGCGCATCTTCGCGGCGCTCAAGGAGGCCGGATACGACGGCGTGGAGTTTGCGGGGTATGCGGGACGCAGCGCGAAGGATATAAAGGCGCTTCTCGCGGATGCCGGGCTCGTCGGCGCTGGCACTCACGTCAACGGCAACGTCGCGCTTGTCGGCGACGAGCTCTCGCGTACGCTTGACTTCTGCGCCGAGGCAGGACTGGAAAGCGTCACCACTCCGCATGCAAAGTGCGACGACGAGGACGCATACCGCAGGTTCGGACACAAGATGGGCCTTGCTGCGGAGGCGGCCGCCAAGTACGGCATAAAGGTCGGCATCCACACGACCTACCACCACTTCACGACGAAATACGGCGACAGGACAGCGTGGGACGCGATCTACTCCGACGCCTCTCCGCTTCTCCAGCAGCAGGTCGACACCGGCAACACGTTCAACACCGGAACCGACGTTGTGGCGCTGCTCAGAAAGTACCGCAACCGACACCACTCCATACATCTGAAGGAGAACGTGCCGACGGTCGACGGAGTCTTCGGAGTGCCGCCAACCGACGGAGGCTCGGTCGTGCCGTGGAAGGACGTCTTCGACTACATGGCGACCGAGATCGGCCACAGATGGTACATCGTGGAGGCCGAGGGCAGACCGGATTCGCTTGAACCATGTCTTGAGAATCGCCGCTGGTTGCGCAGGTACTTCGCACTTGGTTCGGTGGCTGCGGCGTCCGTTACGTCGAAGCAGACGACGTCGGCGGCATCGTCGCCGAAGCCTGAGTTCGCATGGTCCTTCCTCGCGCACTTCGGCATGAACATGTGGGGCGACATCGTGTCCAAGCCCGGGCGCGACGGCCTCATCAAGAAGAGGCTTACGGACGAGGAGTTCGCGCTCGTGTGCGGCGACGACTACCTCAAGCTCGACCGCGTCAAGTTTGACGAGCGCCTTTGGCGTGATCTCTCCACCCAGTTGCAGAAGGACGGCTGCAACCAGATAGTCGTGGACGTCGGCGAGTTTCTCAGGTACCCAAGCCATCCGGAGCTCGCCGTGAAGGGCAGCTGGTCGCCCGAGCGTCTCTCCGCCGAGGTCAGGCGGCTCAACGGCATGGGCTTCGAGGTCGTGCCCAAGCTCAACTTCTCCTGCTGCCACCGCACATGGCTCGGCCCGTATTCGCGAATGATTTCGACGCCCAAGTACTATGAGGTCTGCTCGGACGTCATCCGCGACACGCTTGAGGTCTTCAAGGGCACGCGTTTCCTGCACATCGGCATGGACGAAGAGCACATGCCCGACTACCAGAAGTACAACACGATGCTCATCGTCCGGCAGGGCGATCTTTGGTGGCACGACGCGCTTTGGCTCGTGAAGGAGGTCGAAAAGCACGGCGTCCGCGCCTGGATGTGGCACGACTATCTGCGCAAGGGCAAGATCGCCGATTTCGAGAGGCGCATGCCGAAGAGCGTCGTGCAAAGCCCGTGGACGTACCAGATCGAGAACACCACGCGCTACGAGAACCTGCTCTGGACGTTCAAGGCGCTGGCCGACGCAGGCTACGACACGATTCCCTGCAGCTCGCACTGCTATGGCGGCGACGAAGGATTTGTCAAGATTGCAGAATGGTGCCGCAAGAACATGAACCCCGAGCATTGGAAGGGATACATGATGGCGCCGTGGATGCAGACCGGCGAAGCGTACCGCAGGCTGCTCTTCCGCGGGTCAGAGCTCATCGCCGAGGCTCGAAAGGCCTGACGTCCGATTTCACAACCACAAACCAGAAAGAGGTAATGCCATGACGAGTTCCACGATAAGGAAGAATGCGACCGCAGCTCTTGCCGTGATCTGCTGTGCAGGTGTGGCTTCGGCTGCGATAACCTCGCGTTCATACGTGCAGGAAGGGCTTGTCGCCCAGTACGACGGCATAAACAACGCCGGGCACGACGCCGCGCACAGCTCGAACGCCGCGACATGGGTCGATCTTACCGGCAACGGCAACGACGGCACCGTCAATTCGGCGGTGACGTGGAGCGATAAGGGCTGGGTGAACTCGACGGCGAGCATCAAGCCCGTGACCGTCGGAACAGGTCTTGCCTCGGCGATTGCCGCCGCAGGAAAGTTCTCTGCCCAGATGACATTCACGCCGACAGACTACAACACTACCAAGACCTCGCTTTTCGGGCAAAACCCCAATACCCAGAACCAGTTCAACATTGAGCGCAACGAATCCGGTTACATCGGCTTTTATGCGGGCAACCCCGTTTGGAGGCGCAAGTCCAGTTCTTCCAGGGTGCAAGGAAACAGCTGGGCGCCAATCACGCTCAGCGTAGAGGGCGGGAGTACGCAGTATTCCTTCAACGTGTATAACGGGGTGAATCCGAATTCGCCTACCAAGTATACCGTGAACGTGACCGATTCGACCAAGATCCTTGCGTTCAGCCAAAGCAGTCAGAGCGTGATCGGCGGCTATACGGGCTCCGATGACATGACCTTTCGCGGCACATACAACGCCTTCCGCCTCTACAACCGCGAGCTGACTGAAGACGAGATCAAGCTCAACGCGGCGATTGACGCCGTGCGCTTCAACAACGGCGATCCGTCAAGCTACGCGATACTGGCGAGCGTTTCGTTCGACGATGCGGGCTATCGTCTCTACGACTTCGCCGCGAATGCGGGTGCTGGTGGCAAGGTGCAGGCGGGCGGTGCTGCCGCTGCGTCCGTTACGGCGCAGACGAGCGCGGGAACGTCTGCGACCTTCACCGCCGTGCCCGACGCCGGATATGTGTTCCAGGAGTGGACCGGCGACACGGCGGCCATCGTGTCTGGCTCCGTCATAACGCTGACCGTCTCCGTGAAAGGCGCGGCCGGAGGTTCGCTGCAAGCCGTGTTCCGCAGACGCGGCACCGCACTCGACGGCTTGGCGTTCGACCTCGACATGCAGGACGTGAACGCGAACGGCGTTGTCGACGCGTCGGACAGGATCGGCAATGCGATTAAGTTCAGCGCGTCCGATGCGGCAGACGCCTACGACAAGGCGTGGAGTGCCGATTCGACATACGGCGCATACGTGCCGGGCTTTCGTACGCTCGACGTTGCGGCTCCGATGACGCCTTCCACGACGAATGCCCAGACGTGTCTTTACTTCCCGCAGCAGATTGTGGCGTCGGACACGGTCTTCAACTCCCGTGTGGATCTTGCCAACTGCGGAATCATGGGCAACGTCGCGACCTTCTTCGTCCGCTTCAAGTGGGAGGGCGCAGTGGCCGAGGCGAACAACTGCAACGTCGCGCTTCTGCTCAACGGCTGCACGGACGGATGGTGGAACAACTTCAGGGGATACGTGCTCACGATACGCACGTATGCCAACAAGCCGAACGAGGGATATCTCAACGTCGCCGGCAGTCAGAAGCGGACGGGCAACTGGAGCAACCCGATCGGCACGAACGGCTGGGTGGACTGCTTCATGTCGGTCTATCCGAGCCCGACGACGCCGGGTCTCTCCAACGGAGACATCTACTTCTGCGCCACCCCCAATCTAACCAACGGATCGTTTGCCAACCCTGAGCTGAAGCACTACCACTTTGACGACAGCGCCGCTATGACGAACCTGCAGGCCACTGCCGCTACGAGCCCGGCCCTGCGCCTTGGCGGTGCGCGCAACGATGTCCACGCCGGAGCCGCATACAGGACGGAGTCTTTCCGCGGCGCCATAGCCGAGGTGAAGGGCTGGCGCAGGCTTCTGACCGAGGACGAAATGCTGTGCGTCATGGCAGGGCGCCACGGCGCGACTTTCAGCGTCGGCGTGCGGAACGGCTCTTCGGACGAGTTCGCGTCTTCGGGCGCGGCGGAAGTCTTCGACCCTGTGACGATGCCATGGCAGAGGATGAAAAAGGCTCTCACTGCGTCAGGCCGGACGCTGACGATCTCGGCGACAATTCCCGCCGTGAGCGCGAACAGGGCGAGGGTGCTTGAAATAGCGCCGCTCTTCGATGGTACGGGCGACAGATGCGAAGTCACGATTTCCGCGAACGGCCGCAACGTCGGCTCGTATGATCTCAAGAACACGGCGCGTCGTTCGATTTACATGAACGGAGGATGCTTCGCGCCAGACGCAGGAGGCAAAGTCGTGATCTCGATAACGCGCCAGGCAGGCTGCGCCGGAACGCTGTCCTTCGACGCGATATCGCTTCTCGGAGCCAACCAGATCGGCATTGACGACGGCAGCAAAGGCGAGATGACCGCCGAGGGCAAGGGCGTTATGCAGACTGTTGTCATAGGCGATCCCGAGCACAAACACGCGCAACGTGCGCTTACAAGACAGTATCCCAGCCTGTCGCTGCTTTTCGACAGGGGCGAGGGCGTTGCGTACGGCCCGGGATTGCACACCGCTCCGCAGGGCTACGTTTATTCGACGCGTTTTCTCGAACCGCGAGAAGGGTTTGATCAGCCAGTGCATCTTGAACTTAACGGAGTCCAGGTGTGGTCTGACGCCAATGTCGCGATTGGAGAGGAGCTTAAGATTGAACTTCCCGCAGAGCGCATGCTGCCGGGACTGAACAAGCTCACGTGGTGCTACGATGCGCCGTCGGCAAACTGGATACAGTTCGATTTCCATAGACTGCGGCTCGTTCCGTCTGCATCCGGCACGTTGATAATGATCAGGTAGACGGGAGGGTACGGGAAATGGACAGAAGGGGTTTTCTTAAGTCAGGCTTTGGGGCGCTTTCACTCGCGGTGCTGGGCCGCGGCGCCTCCGCAGCCGGAACCGAGATGGAGGCGGGTTCGTCCGCGGACCTCGGCCCGGTAATAAGGGACTGTGCGCTGCGCGCCGGCTCGGCTGTCGGCGGGCGCACAGCCGCGTTCTTCATCGACGACGCCATCTGGTTCCTGCGCGACATATCGCGCGGCAGGCCCAAGTCGCTCTTCGACCATCCGTTTCTCGGCGGACTGAAGGAGGCTCACGACAGATGGGGTCTGAAGGTGCAGCTGAACCTCTTCTACCGCACGGACTTCTTCTACGGCATGGACGAGTTCACTCTCGCCGACATGACCGACGCGTACAAGGGGGAATGGAAGGCCAACGCCGACTGGATAAAGCTCGGCATGCACTCGCTGCAGGAGTTCCCCGACTATCCGTTCGTGAACTCGTCCTACGATGACGTCCGCAAGGTGAGCGAGATGATCTTCGGCGAAGTGGCCAGGTTCGCGGACTCCGGCATGTGCGCGAAGGCGGTTGTTCCGCACTGGGGACCGGTGAGCAGGGACGGCTGCCGTGCGCTGGCCGACCTCGGCATGAAAGTGGTTTGGTGCTCTAACGGACCGAGGTACGCATACACCGGCAACGCCTCGACGCTTCCTTACGGCCACAGCTTCAGGATTGAGCAGAGCCGAAAGCCCGAGACTGCGCTTTTCTGGCGCGGCGGCGGCAACGCCGCGATAAGCTCGTCGATATGCGCCTACAACCACCTGCCGACCGAGGAGACCGAAAAGACCGCCGGCACGTACCTTTCGGTCTACGACCGTGACACCAGGCTGCACTACAAGAAGTTCTGCGTCGGGCCATGCCTCAACCTCTTCGCCTGCGACGCGATCGTGCCGATCTTCGAGAAGGTGCGCGGCAGGGAATTCATTTGCTTCGCGGACCACGAGCAGTATTTCTTCAAGGACTATTTCGCCTACCAGCCAGACTATATGAAGAAGGTGCACGTCAGCGCGAAGTGGCTTCACGACGACGGCCGCCGCTTCGTCTTCGTCGAAGACACCGTTGACTGAGGCGGCCCGCTCCGCTCGGCTATTTGCCGACGCAGAATCGCGAGAACAAGCTTTCCAGCAGATCCTCCGAATACGTCGCTCCGACTAGAGCTCCCAGCTTCTCGGCCGCGCCGCGCACCGCATTGGCCGCGAGGACCAGGTCGAGCTGTCCGCATGCGCCGCGCCATGCTTCCGCGAAGCGACGCAGAATGTCCCTTGCCTCGATGATAGCCGACAGGTCCCTTTCGCCTGGAGACGGCTGCGCCGCATCGCCCGAGGCGGCCATCCGCTCCAGTCTTGCGGCGATCTCGCACCTGAGTTCGTCAAGTCCGCTGCCAGTCTTCGCCGAGACCATCAGCCTTCCGCAGCGCCGTCTTTCGCCGTCGGCCAGCAGGTCGCACTTCGACACCACGTCGACGACTCCTCCAGGAGGTTCGCCGCACTCTATCGCAAGTCGCGTCCCGCAGTCCGAATGGTCGGCCGGCGTCAGAAGCAGCACGACATCGGCCTTCGAAACCAGAGCCGCGGTCCGCCTCACGCCCTCGGCCTCTATCTCGTCGCCTGACTCGCGGATGCCCGCTGTGTCCACGAGCCTTATCGGGTAGCCGCCCACGTCGAGCCATTCCTCTATTGAGTCGCGCGTCGTGCCCGGGCGCGCGGAGACGATTGCGCGGCTCTCGCCGAGAAGGGCGTTCATAAGCGAGCTCTTGCCTGCGTTCGGCTGGCCGGCGAGAACGACTAGCGCCCCGTCTCGCAGAAGCTTCCCCTCGCGCGCACGCCTCGCCGCATCGCCGAGCCTTGCGTCAAGATCGGCTATCATGGACGAGACGGAATCGTGGAAGCCGTCCGGGAGCTCTTCTTCCGACACGTCGAGCGCATGTTCGATTGTCGCGGACACTCCGACCGCGGTGTCGTACAGCTCTCTCGCCTCTCGCCGTCTGCGTCCTCCAAGGCCTTCGACCGCCTCGTCCGCAGCTCGCTCCGTCTTTGCGTCTATCAGGTCGAGTACGCTTTCGGCCTGCCCGTAGTCGATTCTCCCGTTCAGGAAGGCGCGCTCTGTGAATTCGCCGCGCCTTGCGAGGCGTGCGCCCGCCGCAAAGCAGGCCTCCAGCACGCGCCTTGGCGTCACGCTGCCTCCATGGCACTGTATCTCGACCACGTCCTCGCCTGTGTAGGATCGCGGATGCGCGAAGGAGAGCACGATCGCCTCGTCCACAGTCCTGCCGCCGCGGGCCATCGGGTCCTTTATCTTCGCGAATCTGAAGCGGCCGGGCTCGGGGACGAACCCCGCAAGCTTCTCGGCGACGGAGAATGCATCGGGTCCGGAGACCCTCACCACCGACACTCCTGCCCGTCCCGGCGCAGTGGCAATAGCGGCGATTGTGTCGTTTCTCTCCATGTCGGTCGCGGTTCAGATTTCGACGCCGAGCGATCTGAGGGGGTTCGTGACAAAAGCGCGTTCACGGGCGCGCGGATGCGGCAGCGTAAGCTCCGGCTCTTCCATCCTGGCGCCTCCGAAGTCTACAAGGTCGATGTCAATCGTGCGCGGGCCGTTTCGCACCGTCCTGACGCGTCCCATGGCGTTCTCGATGCGGTGCATCTCGCGCGAAAACTCGTGCGCCGTCAGCGTCGTCTCGAAAAGGGCCGCCTGGTTGAGGAACTTGAGCTCGGCGAATTGTGCGGGGACGTCGACGCCTTCAGTCTCCTCTACTTCGCTTGCGTCCACAAGCCTCGTGTGCGGCAGCGCGGCCAGCGCCTTCAGCGCGCGGCGCAGACAGGCGGCTCTGTCGCCGAGGTTCGAGCCAAGGGACACCGCCGCCCTTGTGGCCTGCGGATTGCGCTCGACGTATATGAATGCGGGTCTGTCGCTCGCGACGGTGACGTTCTCCGACGACGCGCGGTTGAGCGTTGCGCAGTAGGCGTTGGCGAAACGCACGCCGTCCAGCTTCCATGCGAGCCCGCGGGAAGTCATCTTGGTCTTGGGGTCGGGCGCGAAGACTGACACTCCCGAACCGACCCATGTCTTCAGGAAGCGCCTTCCGTGCACGGGCAGGAATTCCCCGAAGTCCGTTGCGACGCGCACTTCGGCGTCCAGCGCGCGGTAGACGTTGCCGATGGTGTGGTCCTCGCGTCGGCCCGTCGCGCCGACGATGACGAGGTCGTGACTGCCGCGCTTGTCCATGAGCTCCCTTCTGCAGAAGGCAATGGCCTTTGCCAGGTCGTTGTCGTTCTGGTCTTCGACTCTCACGACTCTGCAATGGGGCGTCCGCCCGACGCTGTCCATGTCGCCCACGACCGCGTCAGGCCATCTGCGGAACGCTCGCCTGAACGACTCCGCCGCTGAGTCGCACGCCACGACGTGTTCCGCCGAGCGGAGCAGTCGCCAAGGTTCGCCATCCCTTTTCGGGAAGTCCCCTGCGGCCAGTATGACGACCCTCCCTCTCATCTGCGCCGACCTTTCCGCCTTCAGACCGCGGCGACGGTGAGCATCCCGAGCGCGTGCACGACGGCCTGCTCCCGCACTCGCGCGCGGTCGCCCTGGAAGAGCGCCTTCTCGGTTCTGGTGCCGTCGGCCGACGCGAGCGCGAACCATACGAGGCCTACGGGCTTCTCCGCGCTTCCGCCGCCGGGCCCGGCTATGCCGGTGATGGACACGGCAAGGTCCGTCCTAAGCAGCTTCCGCGCGCCTTCGGCCATTGCCGTCGCGACCTGCGGCGAGACTGCGCCGAAGTCTTCCAGGGACTTCTCGGGCACGCCGAGCACGTCGCGTTTGACCTCGTTCGAATAGCTTGTCACTCCGCCTGCGAACACTTCGCTAGAGCCTGGTACGGCGGTTATCGCGGCGCCGACGCCGCCGCCCGTACAGCTCTCCGCCGTAGCGCAGGTCATGCCCTGCGCGCGGAGCAGCGCGACGAGCCTTCCTGCGACCGTGTCCGCCTCGCGCCGTTCGCGGCGCTCGCAGGGAGACCAGACCGCCGTAGCCGACTCCATGTGCGGCACGGAACCCGCCTTTGTGACGGAGACCTTTGCGGCCGTCACTCTTCCGTCGGCGGTGCATGCGTCGCAGGCCACCTTTGCGGCGTGCTCGATCATCCTGCACTTCGCCGCCGCGAGCGCGGTGCGAATTGCGTCGGCGGTCGCCGCATAGTCGACCGTGTCGGCAAGCTCGTCCGTGTCGGCGGCCTTGTCGGGTATCTCAAGCTCCACGTCCAGGCGGAGCGTCTGCGTGCGGACGCGCTCGTCGGGGCGCTCCCCGATGATGCATTCCGCCTCTATTCCGTTGAGTCTTAGCTTCATTGCGCCCCTATCCGACGATTCCCCATTCCCTGAGAGGTCCGACGGGAAGTCCCATTATGTTTTCGTATTCGCCTTCGTAGGATTCCACGATCATGTCGCCGCGTTCGTCGATGTCGTAGGCGCCCGCCCTGTCGGTCGGCCTGACGAGTTCCACGTACGCCGCTATGTCCGCGTCCGAAAGCCTGCGGAACTTCACGTCGGACCTCGCGACCTTCGTCTTGCCGTCGTATGCCACGCCCGTGAAGACCGTGTGGATGCGCCCGTTGAGTTCCCGCAGAAACGCCGCGGCCTCGTCCAGGTCCCTCGGCTTGCCGTATATCCTGCCGTCAAGCCAGACGATCGTGTCGGCCGAGAGGACCCGCCTTCTGCCGCGCGCCAGAAGCGCCGCGCCCTTGGCCAGCGCGTTTTCGCGCACCGTGCGCTCGGGGTCTTCCGGATACGCCGCTTCCGCCGCGTCGCTCTTCTCGACGGTGAAGTCCACGCCCAGTCCATCGAGAATCTTGGCCCTGCGCGGGCTTGCGCTTGCGAGCGTCATGAACTCCACCGGACCTTCCCGCAGGACGCATATCCTCCCTCCGCAGACCTTGGCGACGGTAGACGCGGCGCCGCCGGGCGAGACGCCACCGTCCGCGACGATGTCCGCGCTCAGCCCGACCGACGCCAGCGCGGACGCCGCGTCCGTCGCCGCCATCGAGCCGGAGAGGTTCGCGCTTGTCACCCGAAGCGCTCCGCCGCAGGCCCTGATAAGACTCCTTGTCCATTCATGGTCTGGCACGCGCAGACCCTCGAACCGAGTCGCCTCGCCGTCGGCCGCGCCGGACCTGACGGGCAGGACCAGCGTCAGCGCGCCCGGCCAGTGGCGAGCCGCAAGCCGCTCGGCCTGGGCGTCCAGCCCGCCGAGGAACTTCGCCGCGCCTTCGGCGTCGCCTGCGAGAAGGGCGATGGGCTTCGCCGCGTCGCGCCGCTTGATCGAGGCCAGCCTCGAAACCGCTTCGGGGAACGACGGGTGCGCCGCCAGTCCGTAAACGGTGTCGGTCGGTATCACGGCGACGCCCCCGCCCAGCAGAACCCTTGCGGCCGCCTCTAGCCCGGCAGCATCTGTCTTTACGATTTCCACAGGCGCATATTATACCATATTGAAGGCGCGTTCTCTTTCCGGCCGGAGGCGGCGCTCGCGACAAAACACCCGCAGTAGAGACCAAAGGGCCTCTTATTTGGTATAATATGCGGAAATGTACCTAAAGCATCTTGAGATTCTCGGCTTCAAGTCGTTCGCCGACAGGACGCGGCTGGATTTCGATCCAGGCCTAATCGCGATCGTCGGACCGAATGGCTGCGGCAAGTCCAACGTGTCGGACGCGATACGCTGGGTGCTGGGCGAGCAGAAGCCGACTGCGCTGCGATGCTCCAAGCTGTCCGACGTGGTCTTCAACGGCACCGACACGCGCAAGCCGCTTGGCGCGGCCGAAGTCTCCATCACGTTCGCCGACTGCGAGAAGGAGCTTGGCACAGACTATCACGAAGTCACGATAACGCGCCGAGTCTACCGCGACGGCACAGGCGAGTATTTCATCAACAAGCAGCAGAGCCGCCTGAAGGACGTGCAGCACCTTTTCATGGGCACCGGCATAGGCACCTCGTCCTATTCCGTCATGGCCCAGGGTCAGATCGACGCGATTCTGTCGTCCAAGCCCGAGGACCGCCGCGCCGTCTTCGAAGAGGCCGCGGGCATAACCAAGTTCAAGTCCGACAGGAAGGACGCCCTGCGCAAGATAGAGCAGACCGAGCAGAACCTCCTGCGCGAGGCGGACGTCCTGCGCGAGATGAAGCGCCAGATCGCGACCCTTCAGCGTCAGGTCGGCAAGGCGAAGCGTCACAAGGAGCTTCGCGACCAGCTGCGCGGCCTCGACATCTACGTCTCGAAGCAGAAGATACACTCCTACGACCAGGACCTCGAGCAGAACGCCATCAACAGGCAGGAGATCGACAAGGCCATCGCCGAGGCGCAGGAGACCGTTTCCGCCGCCGAGCAGGCCGCTCAGGACCTACACGCCCGCGTGCACGAGGTCGAGGAGCGCCTCCAGACTCTGGCCGGCGAGCAGGCGGCGGCAGAGGGCGAGTACCGCCGCGCGCGCGAGGTCATAGGCGTCAACGCCACTCGCGTCGAGGAGTACAAGGGCTACATCGTGCGCGACAGGGCGGAGATCGAGGCTTCGCGGCGCCTAATGGAAGAGGTCGTCATGCAGGCCGAGTCGCTCAGCCAGAAGACGACTCTTCTCACCGACTCGCTGGCGGCGTCGAAGGAGGCCCTTGCCGCCGCCGAGACCGAGTTCGAAGACCTGCAGTCCGCCATTGACGCCAAGCGGGACGACGTCGCCGCGAAGCGCCGCGAGGTCGCGGACACTACGCGCACCGGCTCTCTCGTCAACGACAGCGAGGTTAGCCGCAACGGCGCAGTCGAGGTCTGGCGCGCCGGCACGTCGGTAACGACGATGATGAAGCGCGAAGACCTTATGGCGGTCGTCGCAAAGGCCGAGGACGAGCTCCGCGAGATGGAGCTCAGGCACATCCCCGCGTCGCAGAAGCTCACCGAGTGCCGCATCGCCGCCAGCCAGATGGAGCAGGAGCTATCGTTCGTCGGCCAGCAGAAGGAGGCCGCGCAGCTTCGCCGGGACGAGATTGCGCGGGCGATCGAAGGCCGCGAGTCGACCATCGCCGGCTACGAGGACTCCATCGCGAGGCTGACCGAGGAGTCGGGCGGCCTTCTTGACGAGCTGGACGAGCTCAAGGAGCGAGCCTCCGGCTACGTCGACCTCATCAACGACGAGCGCGGCAAGCGCTCCGAGATGCTCGGCCGGATTTCCGAGGCAGACAGGCAGGTCGCCCAGCGCCGCGCCGCGCTTGACCAGGCGAAGGACTTCCGCGGCAAGCTCGAGGTGCAGGCGACTGAGGCCGGAATGCGCCGCCAGAACGTCTACGAGCACCTTCAGGACGAGTACGGGCTTTTCGCCGACGCGGTGATGCGGGAGCCCGATCCGCAGTGGAAGGACGGCGCGCCGCCTCCGCTCGACGAACTGGAGGGCTCCGTCCGCAGGCTTCAGGCCGAAATAGCCGCTCTTGGCGCGGTGAACATGGTCGCCATCGACGAGTGCCGCGAGCTTGAGGAGCGCTACGCCAAGGAGAAGGCGCAGGAGGAGGACCTCATCGCCGCGAAGGCCCAGCTGATGGAGCTCATCGGCAACCTCAACGACACCTCCGGCAACATGTTCCGAACGACGTTCGAGACCGCCAACAAGAACTTCCAGACAATGTTCACGAAGCTCTTCGGCGGCGGCGAGGCGAGGCTGGTCCTGCTTGAGAACGAGGAGGATCCACTAGAGTGCGGCATCGACATCATCGCCCGTCCGCCCGGAAAGCGCCCTCAGTCCGTGACGCTGCTTTCCGGCGGCGAGCGCACGATGACGGCCGTGGCGCTGCTCTTCTCGATCTTCATGATCAAGCCGGCGCCGTTCTGCATGCTTGACGAGCTGGACGCGGCGCTTGACGACGCGAACATCGGCAGATTCGTCTCGCAGCTGCAGGAGTTCCTGGCCCAGTCGCAGTTCCTCATCATCACGCACAACCAGCACACGATCGCCGGTTCGGACCTCGTCTACGGCGTTTCCCAGCAGGAAAAGGGCGTCTCCCGCGTGATATCGATGAAGCTCTCCGACCTCGGAGCCAAGGTGTCGAAGTAGCGGCGCGGCGGTCAGAACGACATTCTGACGCCTATGCCGCCGTGAGTCCAGTCGTTGTGCGCGCACCGGTAGGAGCTCGCGCCGTTGGCGCTTCTGGCGCTTGCGCCGGATATTTCGTACTGTTCGACGTACGCGAAGACTGACACCTCCTCGCTGAAGCGCCATGCAGCCTCCAGACGGAAGGAGACGGACGACACGCCGCTTTCCCACCGTCCTCCGTCCGGCTTGCGCCCCAGCACTCTCTTCTGGGCCCTGTAGCTTCCGCCCTCTGCGAAGACCGAGGGAGTTATCGAGAGCCCGCTCCACACGTTGAACTTCCTTCTCGTGCCGGCCTTGAAGTACAGGTAGTCGTTGCCACGGAACGTCCGGCGCATCCGGTAGAAGGGCACAATGTACGGGTTTTCAAGCGACTGGTCGATCTGCCAGAACTGGTATGAGCGGTTTGACTCCCGGTCGTCGAATCCGCGGTACAGGGTCCAGGACCTCGTAAGGTCGCTCTTCAGCTTCCAGCGGTCGGCGATTGCAAGGTCGTACTGCCACGTCACGCCGAGTTCCGTGTGATAGAGGGCGTGCCTGTGGGCGTCGGCGCGCCTATCGGTGATTGAGCTTACGTCCCAGTTGCGCAGACCGAAGCGCCCGAACGAGCCGGTGTCGTATCCGGCGCGTATGTTCGTTATCTGCATCGGCCGGTCTTCCATCAGCTTGCCGAGCGAAACGTACGACGAGCGCACTTCTGGCGTGACCTCCAGAAACAATGGCGCAAGGACGCTCGCTGCCAGAATGCCTGTCATTTTGCCGTTTCAGCTCTGTTGTAGCACATGCTCACAGTGAGCGTATTATCTCATAATCGGTTTGTCGCGGTCTTGTATGTTCTAGGCGAAAAAGTGTATCAAACGCGCATGTGGCTCGCCGTCCGCAGAAATGGAGCAATGGGATGATGCCGGCTGCACTTGTCCTGCATGCGCCTTCGGATCGTTCTGGGCTTCCAACGGACATGCCATGTATGATATACTTACACAACAATCTAAGGTAAGGCAGGAGAACCGCTTCGAATCGGGCGTGCGGCGTTTCGCGACGGCGGAAGGCCGTCCGCTGACGGGGCGCATAATGGCAAAGCCGGGAAAGAGGATAAAGACAAGAAGATGAATACAGCAAAGATGACGTGCCTCTGGGCCGCCCTGTTCGCGATTTCCGCGACGGCGGCAACCTCGTTCGTGTCGCCGCAGGACAAGCCCCCTGTAGTTGGCGCGGCGGCCTCGTTCGAGAAGCGCTTTGTGAACGGCGGCACAATCCGCCGCGCGACGTGGAACGTGACGGCGCAGGGCGTGTTCGAGGCCTTTGCGAACGGGAGGCGCGTCGGCGACGACTTCCTTAAGCCCGGCGCCACGGAAAGCGGCAAGTGCCGGCATGTGTACTCCTACGACGTCACGGGTGTGCTCGACAGGCGGTCTGGTGCGACGAACGTCCTTTCAGCGACGGTGACGCCTGGCTGGTGGTGCGACCAGATGATGCGTCCGGCGCCCGGCGTGAAGACGTCGTGGCAGCTCGGCAAGGAGATCGCGTTCCGCGGCGAGCTGTGCATTGAGCTTGCGAACGGCGGGAGGCAGACGGTCGGCACTGACGAGAGCTGGCTTGCCGCGTACACGGGTCCGGTGGTCACGGCGGGCATATACGAGGGCGAGGTCTACGACGCGCGGCGGAAGGCCGAGGGGCTCAAGCCCGTGCGCGTCAACACGGAGTTCGCCGGAGAGCTGAGGCCGGCCGCGGCGAAGACGACTCTCCGCCGCGACCTCGCGATGCGTCCGCGGGAGGCGTACGTCGTGAGCGGCGCCGAGGGAGCGACGGAGTCCGCGTTCGGAGTCGCGAAGGTCGTAAGGCGCTATGCGGGCGGCGACGTCTTCAGGCTTGGGCCGGGCGAGATGCTGGTGGTCGACTTCGGGCAGAACTGCTCGGCGGTCCCGTATTTCGACGTCGAGGGCGAGGCCGGCGCGGAGCTCGTGATGCGCACGGCTGAGATGCTCAACGAGTCGAACGGGGAGAAGTCTCGCGGCAACGACGGCCCAGCCGGAACGCCCTACCTCGCCTCGCTTCGCGATGCGTACGCGGGAGTCCGCTACACGCTCAGGGACGGACTGCAGTCCTACATGCCGCGCTACACGTATTTCGGCTACCGCTACCTGGGCGTGACGGCCACGAAGCCGGTCGCGATACGCCGCCTGGTCTCGACGCCCGTCTCGTCCGTCACGAAGGAGATGGAGGCCGGCAGAGTCGTGACGGGGAACGCGCGTGTGAACAGGCTTCTCGAGAACATACGCTGGGGGCTCCTCTCCAACTACATCTCCTCGCCGACGGACTGCCCGCAGCGCGACGAGCGCCTCGGCTGGACTGCCGACGCGCAAGTGTTCATGAACAGCGCGGCGTATCTTGCCGACACGCGCGAGTTTCTGGGGAAGTATCTGGCCGACCTGCGCGACGCGCAGCGCACGAACGGATGCTACGCGTGCTTCGTGCCGAACGTGCGCCACACCATACATCGTCCCTGGGGAAGCGCCGGATGGACCGACGCGGGCGTGATCATTCCGTACCGTCTCTGGAAGTGGTACGGCGAGCGGCGCTTCGTGGACGAGTCGTGGGATTCGATGACGCGGTACATGAAGTTCCTCGAGTCGGACGCCGTGCCTTACCGCATCAACCACGGCGACTGGCTTGCGTTCGAGCACCACGTCAAGCTGGAGAAGGACCTTTCGGGCGACGCGATGGACCCGCGGCAGATCAAGCCGCTGAACGCGTACTTCCGCGTGTGGATGGCGATGCTGATGAAGGAGATGGCCGCGGCGACGGGGCGCGCCGACGACGAGCGCCACTATGCCGACGAGGAGGCCAGGCTGCGCCGCGCGTTCGCCGACGCGTATGTCGGGCCCGACGGCACGATAAAGGACGAATACAAGGGCCAGTGCAACGACCTCTACATGATCAGGCTCGGCCTTTGCGGGAACGCCGCCGCGCTTGAGGCGACGAAGCGCGACCTCGTCGACAACATCAAGGCGCACGGCAACAGGCTGCAGACGGGCTTTCTCGGCACGGCCATCCTCATGCCGACGCTCACGTTCGAGGCGGGTGCTCCGGAGCTTGCCTATTCGCTTCTTCTTCAGGACGCGTTCCCGAGCTGGCTCTATTCGGTCGACCAGGGCGCGACGACGGTGTGGGAGCGCTGGAACGGCTACACTAAGGACGCGGGCTTCGGGCCCGTCGGCATGAACAGCTTCAACCACTACGCCTACGGCTGCGTGCTCGAGTGGGTGTTCTCCGCCGCCGCAGGCATAAGGCAGGGCGACGGCGCGGTCGGCTGGAGCCGCTTCACGCTTGCTCCGCTTCCCGACAGGCGCCTCGGCAGGCTGGAGGCGGAGTACCGTTCGCCCGCAGGCCTCATAAAGAGCGCGTGGCGCTACGAGGGCGACAAGTGGATTTGGGACTTCACGGTGCCCGAGGGCGCCGAAGCCGATGTCACGCTTCCCGGCGCGGCAGAGGCAACGAAGTATTCCGCTGGCTCATACCACATTGAACGCCAGGATTAATAGCCGGTCAAGCCGGGCGGGGTGGCGTGCGCGCCTTCCTCGCTCGGGTTCCGTCCAGTGCGAACGCGTCGCCGCGGCAAATACACCGCCGCGGCATTACCACCGGATTTCGTGGATAGCGAGCGGAGGTCACGCTACCAACCAGTGAACGGTAGCGCTACCCATCGGCAAAAGGTAGCGCTACCTTTCCCCAAAAGGTCACGCTACCGACCGCCCAAAGGTAGCACTACCTTCTTGATGCGACAGGAAGCTCTGCCTAAAGGGACACGCTGCAAAGGCTCAAGGAACAGCCATCCGCCTTCGCTTTGCCGCGCCATCCGTATCGCATAAGTGCCTGAATCTCGCGAAAAGACAGTCATAACGCGTCAAAAGGCCATAACGGGGACAGTCCCCCCTGGTCTTACTGCCTGAATCTCGCGAAAAGACAGCCATAACGCATCAAAAGGCCATGACGGGGACAGTCCCCCTTGGTCTTATAACTCTGAGTGTGGAGACATCTACCACGGAATACAGAGAAACGCCTTTGGCGGCACGGAAAGCGCATGGACGAATTGTAAGCTCAAAATGGACGGCCCACACGTTGCGTATTAACGCGTTTTCTCCCTTTCCTTCCGTGTTTCGAGCGTCTTCAGCCTGTGCACGTAGTGTTTGCTAATGGTGTACGCGGTGTTTGCTAGGCGTGTACGTGGGAGTTTTGACGTCATTACACCATAGAAGTGACGTCACTTCAATGGTATATTGACGTCACTTCACCACTGAAGTGACGTCAAAACTCCTCCGTACACAGGCAGGGGATGCCGCGTACACAGTTAGGGAATGCCGCGTACA
>JAEEZC010000371.1 GCA_016288465.1 Verrucomicrobiota bacterium
CCGGCATCGGGATATGCGAAGATACGCAAGAGACGTTAGTCTTCATTGACAATTGGGAGAAGGCCAATGAGGTTGGTGGGTGTATGTTGCTAGGACGGGGAGTATAAGTTCTGACGGCATAGGATGTATGTCGCGATATCGTGGGGCGTATGTCGCGAACAAAGTGGTTAGCGAGTTGGCTTATGGTAATTTACTTTAGGCCTTCTTTCTCATGACGAAGTCGAATGCCATGTCCGGATTCGCCTGCATCTTCTCCTTGAATGCCTGACAGTTGGACATGCCGCTTTTCGCGAAGAAGTAGAGTGCGAGGGTCCTCGCGAGCATCAGCGCACCCGTTATGTTCTCGTCGCATCGACGGGTGCGGATGTCCTCGCAGTAGGTTCCGTCCCTCCGCGCATGGTACTTCTCCACGCTCCATTCGCCGCGCACCCAGTCTGCGAAGAATCTCGCGTTGTGCCGTGCGTCGATGCGAACCGAAGAGGCATGATAGGACACTTCATTGCTCGTCGCGCCCTTGAGCTTTCCCGCCAGGTGCTCGGTCTTTCGCCATGTCCTGACGAGCGTGTGTGCGCCGAACAGTCCGAGCTGGACGGGGTCGTCGAGCGTGTAGATTCGGGTGACGCGCGTTTCGATCCGGCTTCGGTTCGGCTCTACTTTAAATGGTGGCGGAACTGATGACGCTCGGTGACATGCGGATGTTTTTCAATCGGGCAGGAAGAATCGTCTTTTCGCGTTTCAAGTTCTGATTTTGCCGAGGCGAAAGGTTTTTACCGTCATGCCTAGTTCGCGTTTGAACTGGCGCATGAGTTGCGCGTCGCTTCCATAATCGAATCGTTCGGCGATTTCAGCGATGGTGGCGTTGCTGGTCTTGATCTCGTTGCAGACGGCCGCGAGACGTTCCGATGTGATGGTCCTGCCGACAGAGACGTCGAGCAGCTCCCGGAAACGCAAGTCGAGAAGGGGACGCGATACGCCGAGATGCTCTGCGACGTCGGCGGGGCCGATGGCGTGGCGACAGTTCTTGCGGATATAGGCCAGAGCCTTTTGGACGAGCTGTCCGGCATAGGAGTCTGCGAGCGTCGAACCGCGATGCGTGAGCGACTTGACCGGCAGCTGCAGAACGTGCACCTGTCGGCATTCGCGCTTCATAAGCGAAGAAAGGCAGGCGCCTGCCGCATACCCGGAGCGCTCCTGGTCGGGCCGGATGCTGGACAGCGTCGGCCGGCAGTTCTCGCACAGCATCGTATCGTCGTCAACCGAGAGAAGGGAGATGTCGTGCGGAATCGCGAGGCCGGTCGCAAAGCAGGCCTCGATGACCGTGAGTGCGCGGTCATCGTATGCGGCCAGGATGCCGGCCGGTTTCTGCAGCGATTTCAGCCAGACGCAGAGTTCGGCGAAATCGTTGGACTTGGGAACCCTTGGCATGAAGATCTTGCATTCGTGGCAATGGGCCTCAAGCGAGGCTTTGAAGGCGCTTCCCCGTTTCTGGCTCCAGCTTCTGTCCAGAACGTCAGGGACGTAGCCGAAGCAGCGGCAGCGCCCCTGCGTCAGAAAGCACTTGGTGGCGGCTTCGCCGATGGAGTCGGGGTCGGTTCGGATGATGGCGAGATTGACCTGTCTTTTAGCAATCGCCGGATTGCTCCCCGGATCGATGAGCACTACGGGAATGTCAAGGGCAAGCAGCCGCGCAAGCGCCTCGCGAGCGCCTTCGACATGTTGTGGCTGCGCATAGATGACACCGTCGATGTCCCACGCGGGAAATTTCGCGACGTCGTGGACGAGGCATTCCGAGACGCTGCGCTTGATTCGGAGATCCCATTGCACTCTGCGCGAGCGAAGGTAGCGCAGAAGGCCCTCGATGTGCCGTTGCCCTGCAGGGTAGGCCAGATCGATAGCCACAACCACGCGCTTGTTGCGTCTTTGCTTCATTGCGGGTGATTATACCATAATTCACATTCGCAGTGGCGTGTTATTTGAAATGTCATAAAATCTTATTTGATATGTTCTATGCTTGGAAGGGTGGATTTGATATGATATGCGTCGAGGAAACTCAGAAAGGAGAATTCATGATGAACCTGAAAGGATTGCTGGCTTTGTCCCTGAGCGTGACGGTTGCGTCGCAGGCGTACGCTGCGGAAAGCATACAGGCCGTCTTCTACCGCGACGTCAATCGTCTGGCGGTGTCGCTTTCTGGCATTGCGGAGACTCGGTCGCTTTGGGTCGCGATGGATGCAGAGGACAAGGGCGAGACTGTGGCGGACTGGTCCCATTGGTGCCATGCGGCGGACGTTGCGGCGGGGACGACGGATTTTGAAGTTGTCCTGCCCGGCACGGCGGCGGTCAGGAACGGCAAGATGCTGCGGTGCGCATTGCTGCCGCTGAATGCGCTGCCGGGAGCCGAGCGGCTGAGTTCGGTCTCGCCTTCCAGTGCCCTCGTTCCGACGGGCTTCCGCCCGACGGGACGCTCGCGCGTCGAGCTGGACGTGCAGCTTGGTTCGGGTGCGCAGGCGCTCTTCTGCTCGCGATACGACGGGGGAGTGAACAAGGATTTCTTCTCTGTCATGCACAATGTGCAGGCCGGAACGCTGCGCTATGACTACGGCACGATGCCGGGCGGCTACAACTCGTATGGGCCGGTTTCCGATTACACGCGTTATGTCATTGCAATGGGGGCGCCCGGGCTTTATACGACGACGACGGACGGCACGGTAAACGTGCTTTACAGCGGAACGCCGATCGACTTCACTGCCGGGAGCGATCTCTATCTGTTCGGTACGCATAGCAACGGATCGAATCCCGGAGCGCCTTTCAACGGCGTGTTCTACGGACTTAAGGCGTGGTCTGACGATGCAGATCCGGACAGTCTTGCGCTGGAGCTCGTTCCCGCGCGGAAGAACGGAGTCGTTGGCCTTTTTGATTCTCGGGGAGGCGACTTCCAGACGCCGTCGAACGACGGCTCGTTGACGGCGGGCGAGAAGACGGCTGACGCGGGAGCTCCGCTCGCCTGGTCCGCTGCAACGGGCATGGAAAACATTCTGGCGGTTACCGCATGCGATGAGGGAGCGAAGAGTCTGGACATCCGGGCCGACAAGGTGTTTGCGCCTGGTTCGCTGTGGGTCGCCTGCGGAACGGCGGACGCGGGCGATAGTATTGCCGACTGGCCGCATTTTGCGTGCGTCGGGGAACTCAAAGTGGGCGAGACGTTCAAGCAGGTCCGATTGCCGAAGGTCTGGAGCGACGAGGTGAGGTGCGTTCGGGTGTTCCTCCTTGCGCCTGATGCCCTGCCAGATGCAACGCGGCTTGCGTCGGTTTCGCCCAGGAGCGCCCTGCTGAAGACGAGCTTCCGTCCGACGGGGCAGTCCCGCGTCGAGCTTGACGTGCAGCTTGGCTCGGGTGCGCAGGCTCTCTTCTGCTCGCGATTCGACGGGGGAAACAGGGACTTCTTTTCGGTCATGCATGATGTGGAGACTGGAAAGCTGCGCTATGACTACGGCACCAGACCAGGCGGCTACAACTCGTACGGAACGGTCGCAGCCTCGACGCGCTATGTCATCGCGATGGGTGCGGCCGGGCTTTATACGACGAAGACAGACGGCACGGTAAGTGAACTTTACAGGGGAGCGCCGATTGATTTCACTGCCGGGAGCGATCTCTATCTGTTCGGCACGCATAGCAACGGAGCGAATCCCGGCGCTCCTTTCAATGGCGTTTTTTACGGGTTCAAGGCGTGGGACGTCGATACTCGGGACCCGGACTGCCTTGCACTGGACCTCGTCCCGGCCAGGAAAGGATCGGTCGTTGGACTGTATGACCGCAGGAGCGGCGACTTCCTGACGCAGAGTACCGGTACGCTTGAGGCGGGCGCTGAGCTGTCTGGGCCGGACAGCGTGCTGGCGGTCTCCTGCGCCTACGAGCATGCGCCGTGCACGGTTGCTGTCGTCTCGCATAGCAATCGCCGTCTGACCGTGGCGCTTTCGGGTGTCGAGACTGACAGCGAACTGTGGATCGGCGCTGATGTCCAGGACCGTGCGGACGACGTGCTCGGATGGAACGAGTATGTGAAGGCGGCGGACATCGTTCGTGGGCAGACGGCGGCGACTGTCTCCCTGCCGGAAGCATGGCGCAAGCGGAACCTGAGGATTCGCTGCATTCTCTATTCGAAGGAGGCGTCGCCCGGTTACGAGCGGTATTACGCAGTCAGGCCGTGGAGTGCCTCTGCCAATACGAAGGTCGTCCCCACTGGAAAGACATCTGTCGAAATCGCAGCCCGCTATGATGCGAATCCGGCGGTGGGCGAGGGACTGTTCTGCGCCCGAGGCGCAGAGTCAACGGATCCGTTTGCGCTGATGTATCTGACTGGGTATGGCCTTCGCTTTGACTACAAGAAGGCAAACCCCGTCGACGCGTTCCAGACGCTCCCCTTGGGAATGCGGCGGGTTCTGCGCGTCGATGCCGCAGGGCTGACGCTCGACGACGCGGCCAGTCCGCAGCTGCCCAACACGACGGGCGAGCAGACGTTTACGGCC
>JAEEZC010000372.1 GCA_016288465.1 Verrucomicrobiota bacterium
GTCGAGCGGAGAGGGTGGGATCGCACGAGAGGCAGTTCGCGGGACCGATGTGTTTTTGCCGACCGACGGTAACAGGCGTGTGCGGCGGCACACGCGGCAAAAACATGTCGGGGGCGCCCGCGAACGAACGGTTCGGGCGATGCCGCCCACGTAGCTCGCTTGCGCCGTGGTTCGTGGTCGCGCCGGTAGGCGCAAAAAGCGCAAGGCTTTCCAAGTGCTCGACAGCGTTGCACTAAGGTGGGGATATTCCCGGCAAGTGACGCTTGCAAAACATAGGGCTCTTTGATATAATCGTCGCAGATTGAACGGCAATTACGGAAGGCGAGGTTGGAATAGCATGTTGGAAGATGGCATGTTTCTTAGAATATGGAACCTTCTTCGTGTCGGCACTGTGACATGTGCCGTGCTCTTTCTTTCGGGCTCCGGCGCTTCCGCCGCGACGTATGTGCTGAACGAACGGCTTGGGCTGCTGAACCACGGCTCCGAAAGCAACCTGATTTCCTTCTCGTCGCCTGCGAGCTGGCTGGTTGACGGCGCAGTGCCGTCGACATGCCCGCAGTCGGGAGACGCCATCACCTGGCCCGGCATCAGCACCTGGGGCGGCACGGCGTATCTGGCGCTCGACGTCAGCCACGAGGTCGCCTCGATGTCCGACGCATACAAGTGCTTCCACCTTTTCAGAGCTACTGGCGCCGCGTCCGAGTCTGTCTCTCTGACGTTCAGCAAGCAGCTAGGCACTGGCGGCTACCAGCACTACTGGCTGCATGCCGGAACCAGACTCGTTCTTCCCTCCGGCTCGTCGTTTTTGTGCTCTCTGACCGATCATACGCCGACGACTCTTCTCGTAGGGAAAGGTGCGGAGGCGGAGATCCGCGGTTCCGTGCAGTCGCGAGCGCTGGCCTGCACTGTTGAGAGCGGCGGCTCGCTCGTGTTCGCGCCGACGGCCTATGCGTCCGTCAACCAGAGGGACAGTTCCGACGGCCTGCACCACGACCATGACGAGTTCAACATATCAGGCGGCAGAGTCTCCTTCCCCGACGGCATACGACTTACCGGCACGACGATGTCGTCCGTTCCGCAGCAAATCAATCTCTCGCACGGGACCGTGGAGTTCGGCGGCGATTTCGTTTCGTCAATACCCTGGGCCTTTGCATGGAGCGGCGGCACACTGAAGGTGACGGCTTCGGTCGAATTTGGCGCGAACGTGGCGGTGACCATCCCCGCGTCCGCCAATGTCACGCTCGATGTCGCGCCCGGCGCGTCGTTTGCCGTGAGGTCGTTTGACGCGGATCCAACGGCAGTCGTCACCAAGACCGGGCCTGGAATGTTCGCTATCACGCCTGCGACCCGGGCGTTCATCCGCTTCGACGCTGGCTCGCTCGCGCTTTCGGCTTCCGGCGCGTACGATCTCTCCAAGGTGACGGTTGGCGCAGGCGTAAAGCCTTCCGTCAGGCTTCTTGCGATGGGCGCGAGAATCGATGCGCTTCCGCCGGCCTTCTCGGACTCGACGTTCGAGGCGGACTTCGCAGGCGTCTCGGCTGGAACGGTCGTGTTCTGCAGCGCCGATCCGGCTGTCCTAGACAAGGCCATGAAAGACCTTTCAAAGTCGTTGCCGGCAGACCGCCTGCTCGTGAAGGACGGCGATGCGATCACTCTGGAGTCTAAGGTCGGCCACACCTTTGCCGCGTCCGGCGACATTCTTTCGCCTGCGGGCTGGGGCGGCGCGCTGCCTCCTGCCGGCGCTTCGGTGGCAATTGACGGCGCGGGAGTCGTCGCGAAGCTTACATATGGCGTGTTCCCGGCCTGGAAGTCGCTTGAGATCAGGAACGGGGCGACTCTTCGCATCACCAAGGACGTCACGCTGCCGCCTATTACGCTCAACAAGAACGCGAGGCTGGAGATCGCGAACGAGTCCGTTGTCACGCTTGCGAGGGCGGGCGACCTTTCATGCGTCGCGACGGCGCGGCATCTGCCGGTTCTGCAAGTCGACTTCAATTCGTCTCTGAACGTTCCGGGCGGGATGAAGTTCTCGAACGTCATGATCAAGCTTGAGATGGGCATGATATCCGTGACTACGCCTGGCGGAGCCACCTTCGGCTACGCAGGCACCGGCGAGACGGCGTATTTCGGGCTTGTCTCGAAGCTGGGCACGATTTCGCTGACTCCCGGGGAAGGCGACTACGACTCTTCGCCGCTTGAGTTCTGCTGTCCTGCGCCAAGCGGAGACGTAAAGACCGTCGGCGACCTCGTTCTCACCGAGACCACTATACTGCCTCTGTACGAACGCGCGGGCATAACCTACGGCTTCACGCCTCCCGAGACGGCGTTTCAGATAGGCTTCTGCATCGGCGTGAACAATCCTGAAAGCTCCCCCTTTGAGCTTGTGTTCGACAACACGTCCTGGGGAGTGTGCGCCGGCTTTTCGATCAGGGGCGGGGCGACCCTCCGCCTTGTCAACGGCGGCAAGTACATGAGCTTCGAGTCCGTCGGGTATTTCAGAAGGCGCGCCCAGATAGCGGAGAAGGGGAGGCTCGTCGTCGGCAGAGGGTGCGAATTCCGGCTGAACTCCATGGGCGACTACGGCATTCAGCCATATGAGATAAGGCCTTCCTCGCCGAACCATCGAGCGATCGTCGTGGAAGACGGCGGCATATTCGAGAACTACCGCTTCTCCGGCAACGGGAACGGCGTCTACTTCGCCTCGAACAGCAGTTACCGCATCTACATGCCGAGCCAGTACCACGTGTACTACAGCACGACGACTGGAGCCAAGACCGTCTACGACACCAGGAACATTCCGTTCGAGGGCTTCTCCTCCGTCGAACTGGCCGAAGGCGCGACGCTGGACTTCACGACCCGCAACAAGCTTTTCTGGGACGAAGGGCAGTTTGACGAGAGTAGCGGCGCGCGCGTAGTCGCGCTTGCGGACGTTCCGATCAGCGGCGTCAACGCGTCAATCCGGCTTTCCAACGCCGACAGGAACGACTTCGGCGTCGTCGTGCGCTCGGGCAGAAACACTGCGACCGGCACTGCTAGCGTGGCGACTCCTGCGGCGGGCGTCGGCGCCACGACTCTCTACTTTGCCGACGGCGCGAATTGGGCCGGAACCGTCGTCGCCGGCAATGTCGCGTTCACCAATCTCGTCAAGGCGGCCGCCGGCGCGGCGGTCACGTTCAACAACCTCCGCATTCCGAGCGGCCGGCTCGTCGTGCGCCGCGGCGACAGGCTTTCAATCGACGGAGTCGTGCTGCGTCAGAACGGGGACAAGGGAATGCTCGTCCTCGAAGACGGTCCGTCGTCCCTGTGCGCCAGAAAAGCTGACGCCTTTGCCGTTGCGGACGTCAGGAGCCGCGAAGGCCGTCGTCTTGCGCTCAAGCCTTCCGCATCGCCTGACGAGCGCGGCTACTACACCTTTACGGCCGCAAAGCCCTGAATTGTGCGTTTCCCGCGTCGGCAGCGGCAGATGTGTTTGTCACACGCGAAGCCGCGGAGGACGCGGAGACGCTCTTTCAGTTGATGGCGAGCAAGGGCGGTGCCGCGCCCGAAGCGATCCCTGTTTCCAGGGGCTTCTGGTATAACTGTGGGTCTGGTCTATACGCAGACGCCGCAGATGTTCACAGACGGCTGTTGGTCGTGGGATATCCACGACCGCCGTTGGCACCGAAGCGAAATCGCCGTGTAAACACCCCCTTTTCTTCGTGTAGGAAAGTCAAAAGTTCCGTGTAGGACAACCAAAAGTTCCGTGTAGGACAAGCCGTTGTCTCGTGTAGGACAAACGCCTTCTCCGTGTAGGGCAAACGGTTGGCTCGTGTAGGCGCTCACAGTTCTTTGTTTGGGCAACTTCGGTCACACATGCCTGACATA
>JAEEZC010000373.1 GCA_016288465.1 Verrucomicrobiota bacterium
GGCAACTTCGGTCACACATGCCTGACATATGCGCTAACTGCACGTTATTGGCCAAAGAGCCTTGCTTTCTGATTTATATGGAGTTGAAGAGCGTGGACGTTGTATCGGAGCTTGAACGTAAAAACGCTGCGAGTGCAAATCGACGCAAGAATCAACCTCGCTTCTGACGTGAAGTCCTTGGAGAGGAGCCGCGATGCATCATCGTGCCCGATGGGGACAGACCCCATTCATCGTGTCCGATGGGGACAGACCCCATTAAACTCAATTAAGGTTGAGGGTCCTCGTCTCGACCTTCAGCCCCCATAATTCCGACATATGGAACATGGACGCTTGCCAGCGGAACGCCCGAAGGCCTTTTCCCTGCTGCTTTCCGTGTCCCGCGAATGCGGGCTTCTGTGTGTTCCGTGGTGCTTCTCCACAGAATTCTTCGAGGAACCTCCATGCGTCTCGCAAAACTGAGCCCAATTGCGCCGTGCCGCCAGTCGTCGCAAAATGGTAATTGGGTGATTGAGCGCCACAACCGCAAGATGTTGCGTGAAATATGACTCGCCTCGCTACTGCTCATTGCGTTTACAGCAGTTAATCAGCCGCCCAGTAAATGGTATAATGCATCGTGGAAAGGAAGCACCAATGAAATGGCGAGGGGAATTCTCCCAGGCGGCTGCGACCCACATTCATGTCTGGAGAGCTTGAATTCCGGAGACGGCCGCATGCTTCTTCCATTGCAATGGAGTCGTGCCGAAAGCGTTCTTGAACTTCTTGATTAGGTAGTTTGAGGCGCAGAAACCGGTGCGGGCGGCGATTTCGTCGATGTTGAGGTCGCTTTTCAGCAGAAGCCGCTTCGCTTCGTCGAGTCGATGCGCGAGAATGACCTTGCCGAGCGACTGGCCAAAGCGGGCGGTGCACGTCTTGTCGAGGCGCGAGCGCGATTCGTTGAGGGCGTCGGCGATCTGCTCCGCGCCAAACGGACGGTGCAGGTTGTCCCGGATGAAGAGGAGGACGCTTCGGATGAGAGGGTTGTCGTCGGCGACGGTGTCGGTCGAGCGGCGCACGATGATGCCTCTCGGCCTGATGAGGATGGGGCCGGCCGGCTGTTTTCCGCCTTTCATCAGCCGATCGAGAAGGGCTGCGGCGGCAAAACCGCCGCGCGACAGGTTTTGCCGTATGCAGGAGATGGGAACCGGCTGGTTGTCTGTGACGAGCGGATCGTCGCCGATGGACAGGATGGCTATGTCGTCCGGAACCGAGATGCCGGAGGCAAGGCAGACGTGCAGAAGGCGCACGGCGTCGGTCTCGTCATACGCGAGAACGGCGACGGGCATTTTCGCCGCAGATAGAATCTTGGCGATTTCGGCGTCATTTGACGACATCCATTTCTGCGGTGTGGTTCCGAGGGCGTCCGCGAGACCTCCGAATCGAAGCTCGTGCACATGCGTCCAGCCGGTCGAGAACCAGGCGAAGTTGCGGAACCCTCTCTTCTTGAAGTGCTCGCCCGCCAATGCGCCGATTCGCCTGTGGTCGGATATGACGCGCGGCATGCGCAGATGCGGGCGCTGGATCGTGAGATCTACGGCGGGAATGCCGCGCTTCATCATCTTCTTCACGTATCCGGCCGCTTTCTCGTCCGCCCTGAGCGTCACGAGGATCCCGTCATAGTCAGTCGATGGAGGAAGGCCTCCGAGACGGTCGTGAATCGTCAGCACCCAGTCGTGGTCTTTCGCGAAACGCGACACGCCGCCGATCCTGCGATAGCTGATCGGCGTTATCATGACAAGCACTTTCTTCCGTTCCATCGAGGTGATGATATCATATCGCGTTCTCGGGTGTCAAGATGAATCGTTCCATTTTCATGTGGAAAAAACGGCATAATTTGCTCGACATCGGAGCGCACTCATTTGGTATAATGACAGCAGGCAAATGAATGACAGATGTGACATAGTGGCATACGGAGAAATCCTCTGGGACGTGATTGGCGGCGTGCCTCACATTGGCGGAGCTCCGTTCAACTTCTCCGCCCATGCCGCAAGGTGTGGGCTGAAGTCCGCCATCGTCTCGGCGGTCGGCGACGATGAGCTTGGGCGACGTGCGCTGGAGGCCGCGTCTGGATTCGGCGTCGACACGTCAGGGGTTTTCGTGCATCCGAACCTTCCGACCGGCACTGTGAACGTGACGCTTGCGGACGGTATTCCGTCATACGAGATTGTGCGTCCTGCGGCGTGGGACGAGATCGAGTTCCATGAAATTGGCGGCAAAGAAGGTCCTCGCGCGTTCTACTTCGGGACGCTGGCGCAGCGTTCGCCCGTTTCGGCGGCGACGTTGGAACGGATGCTTGGCGCGTATGGTTCGGCGTTGGTGTTCTTTGACGTGAACTTGCGTCAGGACTTCTGGAGCGTCGAGATTGTCGAGAAGGGATTGGTGCACACGGACATTCTCAAGGTGAACGACGAGGAGATGCGGCGGCTGGGGTTTGCGCCCGAACTGCTGTTCGCCCGATTCCCGCGTCTGGAGACGGTGGTCGAGACGCGCGGGGCTGCGGGGTGCCGCGTCACGTCGCGGACGGGCGAGGCGTTTGACAGCCCGGCGATTGAGGACGGCCCAGTTGTCGATACCATAGGCGCGGGAGATTCGTTCTCCGCTGCGTTTCTCGCCGCCGTTCTGCGCGGCGAAAGCCTTGTGGCTGCGGCAGAGGCGGGGAACCGTCTTGCCGGGAAGGTCGCATCTCGTGCGGGAGCGATACCCAATGACTTATAAGAAATGAGGGCAGATGCAATGAAAGCGTTGGTGCTTGAGGAAAACGGGAAGCTTGTCTGGCGCGAGCGTCAGTTGCGCGTCGTCGGTGGCTGGTACAGGATGCGGATTGCGGCGGCGGGAATCTGCGGCAGCGACATTGGTCGCGGCTTCAAGGGCGGCGCGTACCATTATCCGCTTGTGATGGGGCATGAGTTCTCGGCGGTGGTCGAGGAAGCGCCCAAAGGCGGAAAGTATGCGCCCGGCACTCTTGCCGCCGTCTATCCGCTTCTGCCGTGCGGCACGTGTGCGGCGTGTGCGAAGGGTTTCATCCAGCTCTGCGAACGCTACGACTACTTCGGGTCTCGTCGGGACGGCGCGTTTGCGGAGGAACTGTACGTGCCGGAGTCCCACATCCTGCCGGT
This sequence comes from Verrucomicrobiota bacterium, assembly GCA_016288465.1. Lineage (GTDB taxonomy): Bacteria > Verrucomicrobiota > Kiritimatiellia > RFP12 > UBA1067 > UBA1067. Next base: position 3,153 of record JAEEZC010000373.1, read on the forward strand.
GCCGGACGGCGTCACGCCCGAAGAGGCGGCGATGACGGAACCTGCCGCCGTCGCCTATCATGGGACGCACGGCTTCGAGATGGGGCAGGGAGCTTCTGCGCTGGTGATCGGCGGCGGTCCGATTGGACTAATCGCCGCGCAGTGGCTGCGCATACGTGGCGCGGGTGAGATTGCTGTCGCCGACATTGATCCATTGAAGCTGGAGTTTGCGGCGAAGTTTGGTTTTGTGGCGATGGATGCGGAAGACGCGACGAGGTCGTCTCGCTCCGCCGATTACGATGTCGTTGTCGAGGCGTGCGGCGTTTCTGCAACGCGCACGATGGCGGTGGAACTCTGTGCGCGGAAGGGCGTCGTGTCGTTCATAGGCAACCCTGCAGACGACTGGACGTTTCCGAAGGCGCTTTTCTCGTCCGTGCTGCGCAAGGAGCTTGCGATGCGCGGCAACTGGAACTCCGTGCCTGATCCTGATTGGCGGGAGACGCTGGAGCATGCGGGCAGGGATCTCAACTTGAAGGATCTCATCACGGCGCGGGTGCCGATGGCAGATGGCGCGTCTGCATTCGGGCGCATCCTGAACCACGAAGGTTTCCACTGCAAGACGCTTCTTGTCAATTAACCACTAATAGGCAATCACTATGAAATACGGAATATACTACGCCTACTGGGAAGACAAATGGGAGGCCGACTACTTCAAGTACATCGAGAAGGTCGCCAAGCTCGGGTTCGACTTCCTCGAAATCGCCTGTACGCCAATCAACGGCTACTCGCGGCAGACGCTGAAGGACCTTCGCCAGGCAGCGAAGGACAACGGCATCTTCCTCACGGCCGGACACGGTCCTTCGGCGGACCAGAACATCGCGTCGCCGGATGCCGAGACGCGGCGGAATGCGAAGAGGTTCTTCGTGAAACTGCTGAAGAACCTTGAAGTCCTTGACATCCACTCGATCGGCGGCGGCATCTACAGCTACTGGCCCGTCGATTACTCCAGACCGATAGACAAGAAGGGCGACTGGGCTCGTTCGGTCAAGGGCGTTCGCGAAATCGGCAAGGTGGCCGAGGACTGCGGCGTCAGCTACTGCCTTGAGGTGCTGAACCGTTTTGAAGGCTACCTCATCAACACTGCTGCCGAGGGCGTGGAATTCGTGAAGGAAGTCGACGTCCCGTCCGTCAAGGTAATGCTCGACACGTTCCACATGAACATCGAAGAGGATTCCATCGGCGGCGCGATACGCTCGACCAGGGGCCTCCTCGGGCACTTCCACACAGGCGAGTGCAACCGCCGCGTGCCAGGGCGCGGACGTACGCCGTGGCACGAGATCGCCTTGGCTCTGAAGGACATCGGTTACAGCGGCAACGTCTGCATGGAGCCGTTCGTGCGGATGGGCGGCAAGGTCGGCGAGGACATCAAGATATGGCGCGAGCTTGAGCCGGGCATAACAGAGGCGAAGATGGACGCCGACGCCAAGGCCGCGCTCGACTTCGAACGCATCGTCCTTGAGGGCGTGAGATAATGGCGACGACAGGCAGACGCTTCCTGCGCATGCAGCGGAGGATGCTGGTGACGACGATCATCGGCTACACGCTCTTCTACTTCCTGCGCAAGAACCTTTCGCTCGCCATGCCTGGTCTGGCGCAGGACTGCGGAATCACCAAAAGCTCGCTCGGCTTGTTCCTCACGATTCATGGCGTGGTGTACGGCCTCGGCAAGTTCGTCGTCGGCCCGATTTCCGACCGCAGCAGCCCGCGCCGCTTTCTGATGGGCGGACTTGCGCTTGCGACAGCCGCAAACGTCGTGTTCGGCTTCGGCCCTGTCCTTGCCGCGCTTGTCTCGGGCGGGGCGACCGGCGCAGCGTTCACTACGGCGCTCGTGACGGTGCTGGGGTCGGCATGGGTCGTCAATGGACTTCTTCAGGCGTCGGGCAATCCGCCGTGCCTGAAGCTGCTGTCGCACTGGGTGCCGCCGGAAAGGCTCGCGACGAAATTGGCGATCTGGAACTCTTCGCACTCCATCGGCGCGGGCCTCGTGACGGTCCTGTGCGGCTACATCATGGGACTTGGCGCGTTGGGCCCGGACGGCGTAGGCGTTGGCATGTGGCGGTGGTGCTTCTTCGCGCCGGCGATCATCGCCGCCGCAGGACTTGTCTTGCTCTTCTTCACTTTGCCAGGAACGCCGGAAGAAGAGGGACTGGAAGGGCTTGCTGGCAGAGATTCTATTGGTTCTGGTTGTCCCAAAGATGATGGAACTGACGGAAAATCAAGCGAGATTGCCGACTCCGCGTCTCGGCGCGTGTATTTCAATCCCGTGATCTGGATGATTGGCGTATGCTGCTTCATGGTGTATCTCACGCGCTTTGCGATTCTCGACTGGGGACCTATGCTGATGAAGGAGGCAAAGGGCGTTTCTCTCGCAGGCGCAGGCTGGACGGTCGCCTGTTTCGAGATCGCTGGCATCCTTGGCACGCTCTTCAGTGGCTGGGCGACGGATCGCTGGGCGGGTGGACGAGCACCTCGCGTGTGCCTTTTCATGATGCTCGGCGCGGCGGTGTGCATGGGGGCTTTCTGGCTCATGCCGCCGAAGAGCCCGATTCTTCTCTATGTGGCGGCGCTTTCGGGCGCGGGCTTCTGCGTCTATGGGCCGCAGGCGATGACCGGGCTGACGGCGGTCAATCTCGCTACGAAGCGGTTTGCCGGAACGGCGGTTGGCTTCACTTCCCTCTTTTCGTACGGGAGCGTCCTGTTCTCCGGATGGGGAATGGGATTCCTGTCGGAGCGCACCGGCGGCTGGACGGTGCCGTTCGTAGCGGTGATTTGCGCGGCGCTTGTCGGCGCCGTGTTCTTCGCGCTTCTCTGGAATGCCAGGCCAAATGGATATGGAGACTAATCATGAAAGGCTGTCTTGACTGCCTGCCGTGCCTTGCCCGGAACGCAATTGACCTTGCTCGAAAGTCCGCGCAAGGCGACGTCGCGCTGGAGGCTGAAATCGCCCGTTCCGGATTGGAGGTTCTGGGAAACTATGCCATGAGCGGATATCAGCAGCCTCCGCCTTGCTGTGCGCGTCGGCTAATAGACAACGCATTGGCGAAGAGCGGCGGCAGGGTGCCGGATCCTTGGGCGATGGAGAAGCGCATCTCCACGGAACTGGCGTTGAGAGTGATGGCGCGCCTGGCCGAGGTTCCAGGATGGGATCCTGAGAGTTTCGAAAGCCGTCTGCGGCTGGCTGTCGCGGGGAACATCCTCGATTTCTCGATCTACGCCGACCTCGACATTGCGGCGGCGATGGATCAGATGTCAGAGGCGTTCGAGAAGCCAGTTGATCGCGATGCAGTGGCCAAGCTGAAGAGTCGCATGGACGCTGCAAAGTCTATTCTCTGGATATTCGACAACTGCGGCGAGGCCGTGTTCGACCGCCTGTTGCTGGAGCCGTATCGCGACAGGCTGACCCTCGCCGTGCGCGGAAAGCCCGTGTTCAACGACCTTACGCGCGCTGAAATGGAGGAAAGCGGCTATCCTGAAGGTTTCGCCGCGGGCGGCGTAGTGTCGAACGACGACGGTGTGCCTGGAGTCGTCGATGCGACGTGCGGCGCGGCGTTCAGGGCGGCATTTGCGGCGGCCGATTTGATTGTCGCCAAGGGCCAGGCGAACTTCGAGACGATGAACGAGCGCACGGATAAGCCCATAGCGTTCCTCTTCCTTGCGAAGTGCCCAGTCGTCTGCCGTGCCGTCGGCGCAAAGCCAAAGACGATTCAAGTGGTTCTCCACGATAATTATTTAGGTGAATATTGTGGTTAAGCGGAATCTGCTTGCTGAGTCTCTGCATTTCTGTTATCATTGCCGTATCCTTATACGGGTAAATCCAAAGAAAGGTAAGGGTGGTAGTATGAACGTTCGTAACTGCGAAGGAAAGATCGCGACGGTTTGTGTTGTGGTCGGCATGGCGCTTGCGCCGGTCGTAGCCTCTGCCGGCGACGTGTTCAGCGACGCGACATCGTGGCATCGAGGGTTTGTCGATGCAAACGGTGACGGCATCATGAATATCGGCAAGACGGAATTCCCCGAATCGTTGCTTCTCGCCGAGCCGGAGAACGACGCGCACAATGTCACGATTGGGACGATCTGGGGGAGCACTGCGGTTTCAGGCGTCCACACCAGCGTCGTTCTGCGCACGGAGAACGTGGTGCATCCCTACACGAAAGCGACAAGCAGCGAAACGGTCGCCTATCTTCCTCAGGATGTTGACCTCGGAGCGAAGAAGTACTGGTCTGCGGGCGTGCATACCGTCTCTCCGTTCACCGTCGATTTGACGAAGGAGTGTTCGTTCTTCATCCGGTTCAAGTGGAGCGGTGAATCTCCGGCTGGAAACGGCGCGCAAAACTACTTTCTTGGCGCGGGCAACAGCGAGGCATACGGCTTTGTCGTATCGGTCATGAGCAATGGTTGCTACAACACCTATTCGGGCGGAATATTGAACAAGACGTGGAACTCTGCAACGGATGTGAGGGTCAAGCCAAACGAGTGGACGGACTTTTGCGTGACGGTCACGAACCGGAAACTGACAATCTATTCCTACCAGGAAAGTTCGGACGGTATCGCCACGTATGAGGTGACGGGCAGTTCGACCACTCGCACGGGTGCGACTAACGCCAATGTTCTCCTTGGCCTTATGATGGATGGTGCGGTCAATTATGGGTATGATCCCAATGCCGGCCGCTTGAAAGCTTTCCGCGGCAGCATCCAGTCGTTCGCGTCGTGGCAGCGCGCTTTGAGTTCGGAGGAGGTGCGTCAGGTGTTCGCGTGGCCGGGAACGGACCTTGTCCGGCTTGGAACGGCCAACAATAGCGCAAAGGAGTTCGAGGGCGGCGCGGCCCCGACTACAATCAGTTTCAACGTGGCGGCGAAGGACGCCGGGCTTCCGCAGATCCTGCGCGTTTCGGCGACTTCCACATCGGCGGCAGGTTCTTTCGACGTCGCAGTCAACGGCGTGTCGGCTGGCTGTATTTCCGTTTCTCCAGGCAAGACTGCTACGCTAAACGTGCGGAAGAACCTGACTGTCGCCGGGGCCAACACCGTCACGCTCACGCGCACCTCTGCCGGTTCCGTGTCGATAGACGCAATAGCACTTGGCGGCAGCATCCAGATCGGCAATTCCGACGGCTCGTTTTCGGAGTTTGCGCCGGAAACGTACGTCGGCAAGGTTTTCGCCGACGTGAAGTCGCTGCATCGCGGCGCGATTCCGTATCATGGCGACAACTGGCCGTTCGACGTTGCCAGTGCCAACCCGGAGTTCCCTGAGTCGCTTGTCGGCAACTCGGCCTCTCTTTCCCATAAGGTTGCGTTCAATTCGACGGCAGAGGGCGCGAATCGTTCCTTTACCACAAAGGATGGCCACAGTGGCATAATTGTCAGGACCGAATCCGTTGTCTATCCCTACGCGAGGAGGACGGAGAGCACAAAGGCTCTCTATTTCCCGCAGGATACGGTAGATCAGGGCAACGGGACCTACAAATTCTGGACGGCGGGACTTCACCTCAACACGAACAACGTGCCGTTCGTCCCGAAATTTGATCAGGCGAACGATTCCTGCACGTTCTTCCTGCGCTTCCGCTGGAACGGTACGGTGCCGATCCCCGGACAGCCCTCGTATTTCATGGGCGCTGGCGACACGCTTGGGTTGACCTACGGCTTTGGCGTCGGCGTAACGGAGAATGGGCGATATTACTTCTATTCGTATCGCCCCAACCTCAGCAAAACGTGGAACGGTGCAGAAGACGTTGTTGTCGTTCCAAACAAGTGGACGGATTTTGCAATCACGCTCTCGAACCGCGAGGTGACGATCTATTCGTATCAGGAAGGCTCTTCGGAGGTTGCCGTCATGAGCGCATCGGCGGCAGGGGCTTCGCCGGCTTCTTATTCAGCCTGCAACAGCTTTGTCCTCGGTCATTTCCGAAGCGGTTTGGCAGGCGGCGACTGGTCGGGAAGTCAGTCTCGCGCCTACGGCTTCCGCGGCAGCATCCATTCGTTTGCCGCATGGAATCGCGCGCTGAACGCAGGTGAGGTTCGTCAGGTCTTCGCATGGCCGGGCGAGCGGACGATTGCCAATCTTGGCGTCATCAACGGCAGCAACGCGGAGTTCGGTAGCTCGTCAACGGATAGTTGGTGCGGCTTTACGGCTGATCGCGTCAGCGGTTCTGTTGACTGGATCAACATGCGCGGCACGTTCGACTCCGCTCGGAATCGGCTTGGGCTCTCCAATATGGCCCTCACTGCCCACGACATCTCGACCGGCTTGACTTTGCGGTTTGCGACGACCACTGCCTCGGACACCTGTTCGTTCGACGTCTATGTGAATGACGTCAAGGCGGGTTCCCTCTCCAATGTTCCTGGCGGGATGGCGACATTGGCGCTCGCCAAGCGCTTCTTCGTCGTAGGGAGCAACAAGGTGGAGCTGCGCTTCGTCTCTTCGTCCGGCACGGTTTACACCGACGCGATCCAGCTCGTGCGCACACAAAGCGACTACTACGCGACAGACCTCGACCAGTCGGATTGCGCGTTCGGACGCTACGAGATCGAGAACGATGTTGAGACGCGCCAGCCGACGAGCATACACGTCGAAGTTCCTGACGTCCTTGCCGGGAAGGACTATTGCCTGATTCTCGCGACGCTTCGCTTCAAGTGCAGCTCGGCTCAGACGCTTACGCTGTCTGCAAACGGCGTTTCGGTGGCGACGTTCAACGCCAATGCGTCCGACGAATATCAGGAGTTCAAGGCGAAAGTGACGGGCGAGGCCTTCCACGCCGGCGACAACGTGCTGACGCTCTCAAACGCTCCTGCGCAGGCGGGCGGCAGCTCGTGGCTTGGCGTAGATTACTTCAGGCTGGAGACGGTCAAGCAGATGGGACTCATGGTGCTCATCCGATAGGGGAAATGAACTAAATGAAGATGATGTTCGTGACAGGCGTTCTCGCGGCAATGGTCGCGGGATGCACGGGGAACCATGCGACGCAGAGTCCGCATGCGGAGTCGGGGAAGAGCGCGTTCAGGGTCGTACTGCCAGAAGGCCCGAATGCGTGGGAGACGACTGCGGCGGAGGAACTGGAGCATTACCTCGGACTATGCCTTGGCGGGAACGGGCTGACGGTCGAGGGACTGGACGGAGTGGTGTTCCATGTCGGCGACACGGCGTTTGCCCGCGAGAACGGCGTCACGGACTGCAATGACGAGGAATGGCGCATCAAGTCGTTCGGGCGGAACGTCGTCCTCACGGGCGGAGGGACGCGCGGCACTCTATATGCCGTGTACCATTTCCTCGAAGATGGATGCGGGGTTCGCTGGTGGGGCGACAACGACGAGGACGTGCCGGACGCGAAGCCGCTCGCGTTCGGAGTCCTCGACAGGCGCGGCAAGCCGTTCTTCGAGTGCCGCAACATCTACCGCTCGTATCCGAGCAACGGCAAGCCCGACCCGCGCACCGCCGCGCGCAACCGCCTGAACGACAACGGCAGCTCGCCGATTCCTCTCTCGTTCGGCGGCGCGTTCACCTACGGGCCGCCCGCTCTCGCCCATACCTGGGACCACTATCTTCCGTTCTCCAAGTATGGCAAAGAGCACCCGGAATGGTATTCGTATTGGGATGGAGTGCGAGTCGGTGGCGATCATCAGGGACAGCTGTGCCTGACGTGTCCGGGCCTTGCGGACGAGTTCGCGCGACGTCTTGAGGACTACATCGCCAAGGGTGAGGCGGACGCGGCGTCAAAGGGATTCGCCGCGCCGCGCATCTACGACGTCTCGCAGAACGACGGCACGATGAAGTTCTGCAAGTGCCCGGTCTGCACGGCCGAGCGGGATAAGTGCGGGCACACAGGGCTGATGCTCAAGTTCGTGAATGCGTCGGTCGAAAAGGCCGCCAGGAAGCATCCCGACCTCCTCTTCTCCACGCTCGCCTACCATCATACCGAGCCTGTGCCGTCAAACGGAGTCGTGGCGGCGGAGAACGTGATCGTGCGGCTTTGCAACACCACGCAGAACATGGCGACGGGAATCCTCGACCCCGACAACAAGTTCATGCACGACCAGGTGATCGCGTGGAAGGACTACACCAAGCATCTCTACATCTGGGAATACGCCGTCACCTACCACAAGCTGAAGGGATATCCATTCCCGAGCGAGTTCTACATTCCGGAGAAGTACCGTTTCTACGCCGAGAACGGCGTGAAGGGATTCCTCATCGAGCAGGAGTATTTCGATCTGTCCGACATGTACGAACTCAAGTTCTATCTTTTGCGCAAGATGCTTGAGGACCCGTTCCAGAAGACAGAAGGGCTGATAGAGGACTTCATGACGCGCTATTACGGCGCGGCGGGTGGTAAGATATTGGAAGCGCGCAAGCTTTTGGATCGCCGCCGTCGCGAGAAGAAGGCGTTCATTCGCTGGTTCCCGTCGATGGGAGAGTTCGGCTTCTTCACCAACGACGACCTGTCGGAGGTCAAGCGACTCTTCGACGAGGCCGCCGCTCTCGTGAAGGGCGACAGGAAGCGCGAAGACCGCGTGGCCCGCGCCTACCTGAGCTTTGGGCGTCTCGCCGACTTCCGCGCCAAGTTCGGCGACAAGCATCCGCCGGAGAAGGGCGTCTCCGACAAGTCGTTCTTCGACATCCCGACGGACGACCAGGCGAGCGAGAACCACTCCGAGGCGTCCATAGACTTTGTCAAGGACATCGAAATCGGCGATCCGCTTTCGGGCGGCGACGTCGTCACTCGCATCAAGGCCGACGTGGCTGACGAGGAGGGGCACTACCGTCTGCCGTTTGCGATGGGCGTGTACGATCCTCTCGCCAAAGAGACGATCCTGAGCAAGCAGTGGGAAAAGCCTATCGGCAAAGGCTACCATTGGTACGACGCGGGCCACGTGAAACTGCCGGCGCAGGGCTTCTTCGCCTACTTCACGCGCAAGTGGACCGTGCAGGTTCCGGTGTGCATGCCCGGCATGAACGGCAACGAGTTCGAGGTCAAGGCGCTGGTCAAGTTCACCGGCCCGATGTTCTTCCCCGGCTCGACGGAGCCTAACGAGATACGCATTGCGCGGTTGGCGTACGTTGAACCGTGAATAAGGGAGTGACGACGATGAATCTGACAAGGCGAGGCTTCATCGGCGGTGGTGCGGCGCTCTGCGCAGTGGGAGGGCGCGCGTCCGCATCAGCGGCGAATGCGTCGGTAGGCTATGACGCCGTCCAAAAGGAGATCGACGCGCTTCCGAAGGAGGCGTTCCTTGATTTCGTCTATGGCGAGAACATGTCCGCGAACAGGAGCGGGCTTTCCTCATCCGAATGCGAGACGTGGTACGACTGGTATCCGATCCTTCGCCGATACGACGAGGCGTTCAGGAAGGTGGCGCGCGAGATGCGCGAGACGAAGGTGGAGGGCGACACGCCTGCCGTCTGGTTCGTCTACAACATGGGCGTGATCGTGAAGACGCGCAAGTCTCTTTTCTCCATCGACCTCTGCCACCGTCTCGCCCCGACGATTGCGGACGAGCTGGACTTTGCCATTATCTCGCACAACCACCTCGACCACTACACGCGCGAGTTCTACCGGGCGATGGACGGCCGGCACAAGACGGTGTTCCAGAACTTCGAGTGCAACTACGGCGCGGCCCTCAACATCGTGGACGGCAAGCTGGCCGACACGTTCGGCGGCTATTCGTACGGCGAATGCAAGTATGACGTAAGGGACGTTACGATTCGCACATACGTAAGCGACCACAACACGATCTTGCGCAAGTTCGTGATGCCGGTCGAGGTGCATGTCGGCGACTACACGATATTGCACAGCGGAGATACGCACGATGTCCAGAACCTTCGTCCCGTGCGCACGCCTGACATGTGGCTGCACCATGCCTGGTGCTGGGGCGGATGTTTCGAACGCGAGGAGTGGCCCAAGTCCGAGACTGTGCGGGGCATCAGGACGTTCCGTCCGCGCCTTGCCGTCGTGTCGCATTTCCAGGAGCTGACCCACGACAAGCCCGGCCGCCGCACATTCAAGGAGGCGCTGGACCGCAAGACCGCAGCCGAGGAGGAAGGCGTCGGGGCCGTTGTGCCATTCTGGGGAGACCGCATAGTGTAATGAAAGTCAGACAAGACAGAAAGGGTGATGCGAGGTCAAAGAAATTCCTGATGGGTTCGGCGCTTGCTCTGCCGTTCGCAATCTGCATGGCCGAGGCCTGCGTCGCGGCGGAATGGATAACCGGTTCGTACGATGTGCCGGGCGAGGACGACTACGAAGCGCATTTCGCCGACGCCCCTGCGCCTGTCCTGACTCGCAGGTTCGAGATTGCCGCGAAGCCCGTGAAGCGCGCCGTCTGGCGAATCGCCTCGCCTGGAATGTACGACGCCTTTGTGAACGGACGGCGCGTGAACTCCGTTGCGCTCCCTGCCTGGACCGCGTTCGACAGGCGCGTTCTGGAGGACGAGTATGACGTGACCGGGTTCGTCAGGGGCGGAGCGAACACGCTCGTGCTCGAACTTGGCAACGGCTGGTGGAATCCGCTCCCGATGAAGATGTGGGGGCAGTTCAACCTTCGCAAGACGCTTCCGCACGGCACTCCGACGGCCAGGGCGACGCTTGAGGTGGAGTATGCGGACGGCTCGTCAGAGAGCGTCGCGACCGACTGCTCATGGCTGGCGACGGAAGGGCGGATCGTGAGAAACAACCTGTATCTCGGCGAGAAGTTCGACGCCAGGGCGCGTCCTTCTAAGGCGCCGAGCTCGGCGAGGATCGAGAAGGATCCGCCGAAGGGCAAGGTGCTTCCGCGCGGCGACATGCCGCCCGTAGTCGTGTACGACCGATGGAAGGCGAAGGACGTGACGGAGATAGAAGCCGGTCGCTGGCTGGTTGACATGGGCGTGAACTTCGCCGGGACGATGCGCGCCACTCTGAAGGGCGTTCGCGACGGCGACGTGGTGACGTTCCGCTATGGAGAACTGAAGAACCAAGACGGAACGGTGAACGTGATGACAGGCGTCTGCGGGCAGCAGAAGAACGCGGCGATCGACCCGCCCGGCATTGCCGAGCAAAGGGACACGGTGATCTGTCCTTCGGCCGAGAGCTTTGTCTACGAGCCGCGCTTCACTTTCCACGGCTTCAGGTATGTAGAGGTGGCGGGGCTGCGCATTGCGCCGTCGCCGGACGACTTCGAGGCGCTGGCATGGAGTGCGGACGTGAAGGATTCTGCTTCGTTCGAGTGCTCGGACGCCAAGGTGAACCTCCTTCGCGACGTGTGCCGCCGCACGTTCCGCTCGAACATGCAGGGCGTGCAGTCCGACTGTCCGGCTCGCGAGCGGTTCGGCTACGGCGGCGACCTTTCGGTCTCGTCAGAGTCGTTCGTCCTGAACTACGACATGTCGGGGTTCTACCGAAAGGTCGTTCGCGACCTGTGCGACTCCGAGGCGCTTCGAGGTGTGTTCACGGCGACTTCGCCCGCGATTTTCCCCGACGACAGCCTGGAGTCCATGAAGCGCGGGAAGTTCAGCATGGGCTTTGCCCTGGGCGCTCCGGTAGTTGTCAACCTCCTTCTGCGCTACTATGGCGACATGGAGATCGTGCGGGAGGCGTATCCGTCGCTGCGGCGCTTCCTGCTGAACTGCGAGGCTTCGTTCGACGTGAACCACGTGCCGCCGTGCATAGGCGACCACGAGGCTCTTGAAAAGGCCGATCAGGTGACGACAGCGATCTGCCACTACCACCAGTTCCTGAAGTTGACGGCGAAGTTCGCGCGGCTCCTTGGCGAGACTGCGGACGCGGAGAGGTTCGAGGCGACGGCATGCGGGCTTGAGGGCGTTTTCGCGGCTGCGGCGCGCTATGTGCCGGCCAGGGGGTTCATCGGGAATGGGAGGCAGGGCGAGGAGTGCTTCGCCATCTACCACGGAATGCTGCCGCCGGCCGACCTTGACGCCGCATACGGCATTCTCCGCAAGGACGTGATTGCGCACGACTATGCGCTTTCGACCGGCATCTTCTCGACGCAGTATCTGCTGGAGCTGCTCACCGTACGCGGCGACGCTGAGATCGCCGGCAGGGTGCTCACGCACAAGGGCTTTCCCGGCTGGTACAACATGCTCGACAACGGAGCCACCACTCTTTGGGAGACGTGGGCGCAGTCCGACAACATCTATTCTCAGAACCATCCCATGTTCGGTTCGTGCGCGGCGTGGCTGATGCGCGGCATTTTGGGAATCAGGGTCGCGGGCGACGCGGTTGGCTGCGACAGGGTGCGCATCGAGCCGCACGCCGTCGCCGGCATCACATGGGCGAGGGGACATCTCGACACGCCGAAGGGACGCATCTCAGTCTCATGGCGTCTTGAAAACGGAATGCTGAAGGTCGAGAAGTCCATCCCGCCCGGCATCGTCGAACTTCAATGATCTCGCCCGCAGCCAAGCTGGAAGACGCATATGCCGCCCGCCATCTGCCCATGGCCTTTCGCGCGACCCTAACGATGTCCTTTCGGCAGGCTGGCCGGGGCTCTACAGGCGCTGGTAGACGAGATAGCCTTTGTCGCTCGCCATGATGATGGTTATGAAGCCGTTTGTGCAGTCGCAGTGGTAAAAAGCCGCATTGTCAGGCAGCTGGACGTCGATGTGGCATCGCCTCAGTATGAGCGGATAAATGGCGTCTGCCTCCTTGGAATCGTTCGGATCGCTTGTCCAGGGCGAGCCCGGGGAAAAACGCGTGCAGTCCAATGCTCCGCCAGAAACCTCGTATACGACTGTTGATTCCCTGGCCGATATTCCTCCGAGAAAGCTCAGCTTCTCCTTGCCGATGCCGGTTCTCGCGCAGATTGTCTCGTCGACCCATTCGTCGCATGGCGGCGTAGTCATGCGAGTCGGCAGGCAGCAGACGACGACTCCGACCAGAATGCTGCACGCCAGTGACGCGCACATCATCGCGAGCAGCCCGAACGCCCGCGCCAGTTTGCGCCGGACGAATGCGGAAACAACCGCCGCGACGCCGACATTCAGGGCCAAGCCTATCATGACGAGGACATGTGCGTCTTTCGGCCATGGGACAACATCGCCCAGATGTTCGTTGGCCACCTGCAGTCCGAAAAGCGCGACGGAGACGACTACGAACAGAGCGACGGCTCCGTACCATGTGTCGTACACAGCCTTCCCAAAAGCGGCTATGGCGTTTTTCATCGGTTGCCTGCCTCGCTGTTCTCGTTTGCCATTGAAATTCTCCTCAGTTGCGATCTTCGCTCGCGACGCGTTGTCGTCAGATGCGTATTATATGATATTTTCCCTCGGCCGCCAAGGATAGAGTCGAATTTCACATGGGGATTCGACAAAAAGCGCTGCGGACGAGTTTCCCCGTCCGCAGCTAGCGCCTGAAGATGAAGACTGCTATCGTATGAATATGACCATCGCCCTGCCGACGAACTGCCTGGTCTCGCCTCCGGCCGCGAATCCGTACTTGCCGTTGTTGAAGTACCAGACGCCGTTCTGCCTGTCGTAGAGCGCAGGCGCGTTGCTGTCCGGATGGTGTGCGGGCTTGATGTCGCGGACGAGAACGTAGTTTCCCTGTCCGTTCTTCTGCCAGAGCTTTAGAGAGTAGACGCGAACTTGTGCGAACTCGTCCGGAGTCCCGTTCAGGTTGCGGGCGAAGAGATAGAGGGGGAGGCCCGTGTCCACCGGCCCTTCGTCCGTCGCCGTGCGAGTTCCTTCGCCGACCGGAACCCATGCGCCGTCTGACTTTCTGTCGACGGTGATCGACTGGCTGGAGTTGTCAAGCGTCGTTGTGACGCGATAGCGCACGTCAGCCGCCGGCGCCGCATTGCCGCCGCCCAACGTCCGGGAGCCGCCATTGTAGCCCATGCGGTGGAATTGTGAATTGCCGCGGTACAGCGTGAAGAGGTTCGAATCGCTTGTCGCCGCGCCGCAGAAGGTGGAGGCGGAGGCGGGGGCTGACACCCACTCAAGCTCCGCAGTCATCTTCAGCCCGTCGCGAGCCGTTATGCCAAGGTCGACGTAGTCGCAAGCGCCGTCGGACACGATGTATTCCGGACGCGTCATCGGCCATGCGGTTGACGCAGTACGATTTGTTGCGGCGCCTACTTCGGAATTCAGGTCAAACTCCGCCGTGGCGCCTGCGACTGCGGCCTGCGGTAAGAAGACACGCTCGGAGACGCGGTCGTAGAGGCCGGCCTTGCCGTTGTCCGCAACGCAGGGGATGAAGTCGCGAAGGACTCCGACCTCGTTCGTGAGCATGAGCGAGTAGAGGCGGATACGTGAGAACTGGTTCGGCGTCCCCGCGTCGTTGCGGGCGAAGAGGTATAGCGTCTGGGACGTGTTGACCGAGTTGGCGTCGTTGAAGGACCGTGTCCCGTTGTAGCCTGTCCCGTCCAGGTCTTCGATTTGAAGATTCTGCGCGCTCTTCGCGAGCGACGACATGACGCGGTAGTGTTTATTGGAATAGACGACGCTTGTTCCGGTGTTGACCTGGAAGGCCGAGTAGTTCGCGTAGCCGATCTGATGTGTGCCTGCCGAGGTGTAGAGCGTGAAGTGATTCGTTGAATCGGCCATTGCGCCGCAGACGGTGCTGGCGGCCGACGGCTTTGCCGGCCAAAGGAGTTCCGCAGTCATGCCGGTGCCTGCTTTGCCGGGAACGCCCGTGTCGATGTAGAGCTGGTGGTCGCCGTCTGCGCCGTCGGACTGAATCCACTTTACAAGTTCTGCTGGTCGCTGAAGCGCGGGGCCGGCGACGAGGTTGCCTCCTTTTGCGAAGAGTATTTTGTCGGCGACCTTGTCGTAGAGCCCGGCGACGTTGTTCTTGACGCATGGCAGGAGGTTGCATACCATCGCTCCGTTGCCGTCGTAGATACGGAGATAGTAGATCTTCGCGACGGATGTGTATGTTGACGACGGCGAGCCGCTGATGTTTGCGGTGAAAAGAGAGAGAGGAGCCGTCGCGTTTTGTTTTATCGTCCCTCCGAGAGCTCCGGAATAGAGGGTCTCGCCGGACTCCGAGACAATGGACGAAGTGCCGGCGCCAATGCGCATCGTAACGGTCTGTTTCGCGTTGGGCGCCGCGTTAATGCCCGCTTCGGTTGTCGTCGCGCCAGACGTGCCGTTCGCTTTCTGGAATCTGAGAGGGAACGAGTTGCCGTTGCTGTAGAAGAAGCCCGCGGTCATTCCCTGCTTGTAGACTCCGAAGAGATAGTTGTTCTTCCCGACAATCGGATCGGGGTATGCGTATTCGGCGACAATCGTGTAGTTCGAACCGACAAGGCATTCGGTGTCCACCATTTGCGTTCCAGTCGACTCCACATAGTCGAGATAGGCGTCGGGCGTTTCGGCGCGGAGGCTTGGCGTCGGCACGGCGAACGCACATGCCGCCAGCACGGCGGCGATAGGCGAAAGGCGAGTTGCGTGTGTCTTCATGGCATCTCCTTTGGTGTTGTGTGTGAAAGTCGAAGTCCCTCGATAAGCGCCCGCTTGCGCGGGTTGTCCGGCGAAGGGACGAAGTTGTCTCTCCCGGCGCGTCCAGGCTCAACGGCGTCGTGTTCGACGCTCCACGCGCCCCATTCGCGGAATGCGTGGTACGTCCAGTCCCAGCCGTACTCCTCGAAGAGCGCGATGCAGTCGCGAAGGTAGCTTTCCGCGCCTGGGGCCCACGACGCCGCGCTGAACTCTCCGACGTAGACGCGGCACTTGTGCCTCTCCTGAAACGCGCGAACGGGCGCGAGGACGCGGCGCAGGTGTTCGGCCGTCCAGCCTCGCTCAGGGTCGGGCCACGCAAGCGGACGCCCGTCCTTCTTCGTCGGATTACCCCAGACGCCCTGATGCGTGTACTCGTACGGCTTGTAGAGGTGCACCTGGTACACGACGTTGTCCATCGCAAGCGGCGAGAGATATCGGAATGCCTCGGCGTTGTCCGAAAGGTTGCTTTCAACGACTATTGTCGCTTCCGGGTCGATCTTGCGGACGGCTTCCGCGGCCCGCCTCTGCAGCTCCCAGTATGAAAACGGCACAGGAACGCGGTGTTCGGGTTCGTTCACAAGGTCGTAGCCGTATACCGCGTCGTTCCCCCTGAATCGCGTCGCGATGCGCTTCCAAGTCTCCACGAATGCGTCGGCGTATTTCTCTTCGAAGAACATGTTCATCGTCCTGACGCCGTCCACATTGCGCTTTCCTCCAGGAGGCGAATGGAGGTCGACGACGATCTTCATGCCTCTTGCTTTGGCCCAGCGAAGGACGTCGGCGAGATTGTCTAGCCGCGAATCCACCCATGCCGCGTACTCGGCAAGATCCCGGTTCCCGTTCTCCGCCGCCCAGTTGCGCTCAATCTGGAACCTTGCAAGCGTCGCCCCCCATTCCGCAAGGTCCGCGATGTCCTTCTCCGTCGTGTCGCGCGCAGGGAGCATGCACCCGCGCCGTCTCGCATTGTCTGCTTTGCCGCGATACTTTACGACGTAGCCCTGGTTCACGGGCCTCACGCCCACGTCCTCCGTATGGACAGAAAGCGAGCCGAGGTCGAACTCCACGCGCCCCGTGCATCCCTGCAGCCCGAGACAGATCGTCGCCTTGCCGTCTGCCGGATTGACCGGAGCCGTAAGCACGTTCACCCTGTTTGTCACTACCCTCCAGCCATACGTGCCGATCGGAACCGCCGCGCCAGGATGGTGCGTCTTTCCGGAGTCCGCGTCCCTGTAGGAGAGCATGAACTTGACGCCGTTCCATGGGCGATCGGGCTTCGTGACTCCAGTCGCCCTGACGCGGACAGTGAAGACAAGCCCGAGCCCGTCGCCGAGCATTCCGGAAAGGTCGACGGCGGCCTTGGCCGCGCACTGAGGCCCGCCTGCCTGAGCGATCTCCGCAGTCAGCGTCGAGCCCGAGATCGCCGCGCCCTTGGACAGGCTCCACGACAGGCCTTCAAGGGATGCGGCGTCGGCGGCCGCGGGCGCAAACGCCGCGGCGACGACCACCACCGTCTCTGAAAGCAACTTCATGTCGTGGATTCTCCCTCCTGCCTAGAGCTCAGTTTCGCCTCGTATTATAGCAACTCGCGACCGCAGATGCCACCCCTCAGCTGAGTGGTAGGGCGAATTGCGTATTTTGTTGCGAGGGCACGGTGAAATATGAGATACTATGTCGCATGAAGGCGATACCGTCCATCGCGGCGCTTCTGGCCGTGTCTGCGTCCTTCGCCAGTCCGGCGGAGGAGCGGGAGCCCGCGCGCTTTGTCACGACGGGTCAGGTCGCGCAGGTCTGCGGCGGCTCGCCTCTGAGATTCCACCTTCTTAACCAGTATCTGCCCGGGCGCTACTCCTTCGGCGCGCACTCGTTCTGGCTCGACGCCGACAGCCCTATGCCCAAAAGCGGGGACATCGTCCAGCTTCGCGGCGTTGTCGAAAAGCCGCGCGGCAGCATCCTCGACGAGTTCCCCAGCAGCTCCGCCTTCGTCGTCAAGGAGCTTTCGGTCGTCGGCCGCGGCGATTTCCCCGACTGCGACGTTGTGGGTGCGGGCGATGTCAACGGCGGCAGGTGCCATGAGCGCTTCGTGCGGATATCGGGCGTCGTGTCGTCCGTGGTGCGCGACGAGATGAACGCCCTCTGGAACTGGTTCGTGCTTAGGACGCGGGACGGGAACGTCTACGTCGCCGCGCCCGACGTCGAGCGTCCCTTCGACGAGCTGCTTTCGCTGACGGACGCGGAGGTCGAGGTGTTCGGCCTTGTCATAATGCAGACGCGGTGGCGACGGTTCGCCGGGCATTACCTTCTGCCGATCGGAGAGAAGGGCGTCGTCGCCACCAGACCTCCTCCGGCCGAGGCGCGCGTCCTTGGCAGGAACGTCTTCAACACGGATTCGTTCGCCCTGCTTGCGTCGCGCGGGGAGCTGCTTCACCGCGCAAAGATGGACGGCGTGCTCATCGCGGCGGGCAGCCGCTTCTGCTTCATGCAGTCCGACGCCGAAATAGTAAAGCTCGTCATGATGCCGCGCACGCCTCTTCCCGAATGCGGCGCCCGCGTGTCTGCGTCGGGCTTCGTCTCGCTGGACTTCAGCGGACTTATGATGAGCGACGTCGTGATCACCTCGCACGGCGAGCGCGGAGACCTCCCCGCCGCCGTCGCGCCGACTGACATACAGCGGCTCTTCATGGAGGCGAAGAACCCCGGCATCTACAAGCCCGCTGAACTCAGGCGCATTGTCACCGTAGACGGCGTCGTCGCGAACACTCCCGAGAACATCCGCTCCAGCAGGCGCATGAGGGTCGAGCGCGGCGGATACGCGGCGGATATCGACGTGTCGGGCATACCCGGCGACGAGCTCGCGCATGTGAGGCTCGGCGCGACGGTCCGCGTGACGGGCGTGTGCAACGCCGAGTTCGAGACGGATCCGTCGATCGCGACGTTCCCGCGCTTCACCGGCTTCTCGGTCGTCCCGGCTTCGTCCAGGAACATCGAGGTGATACAGGAGCCGCCATGGTGGACGACCGGACGGCTCGTTGCGGTGATAATCTCGCTTCTCGGCGCGCTTGCGGTTATTTCGGCGCTGTGCGTCGCATTGAAGGTGCTCTCCGACAGGCGCGGCAGACAGCTCTTCGACGAGCGCGTCTCGCACGTCCGCACGAAGGCGAAGGTCGACGAGCGCACACGCCTCGCGGCGGAACTGCACGACGCCGTCTCGCAGTCGCTCACCGGCATCGCGTTGCAGGTCGACTCGGCGGGAAGGGCGAACAAGGGCGCGAACCCTGCCGTGGACCGCTTCCTCACGTCCGCGCGCCAGATGCTCGCATCGTGCCGTCGGGAGCTGCAGGACTGCCTCTGGGACCTTCGAAGCCGCACGTTCGAGGAGAAGGACATGAACGAGGCCGTGTCCAGGACGATCGCCCCGCATGTCGAGAGCGCAGAGGTGAACGTCCGCTTCAACGTGCCGAGGGACCGCCTTTCCGAGTCAGCGACGCACAACATCCTCTGCATCGTCAGGGAGCTTGTCGCCAACGCCATCCGACATGGCGGAGCCACGCATATCTGGATTGCGGGGGAATGCCACGAAGGGCGGGTCACGTTCTCCGTAAGGGACGACGGAAGGGGCTTCGACGCCGCGACGGCGCCCGGTCCCGGCCAAGGACATTTCGGGCTTCAGGGCATACGTGAGCGCGTCAACTGCTTCGGCGGGTCGCTGAAGGTGTCGGGCGCATCTCCGCGCGGAGCCAAGGTGACGGTCACAATGTTCGAAGACAGGTGAGGGCTCTATGGAAGCTAAAGGTAAGATCAGAATTCTGCTCGCCGATGACCATTTCGTCGTGCGCTCGGGCTTGGCGTCGATTCTCTCGTTCGAAGAAGACCTCGAAGTCGTCGGGGAGACCGACAACGGAGTCTCGGCCGTTGAGATGGCGAAGGAGCTTAAGCCGGACGTCGTTCTGATGGACCTCAAGATGCCCAAGATGGACGGGGCGGAGGCGACGGTGCAGATGCACAGGTCCTCGCCCGAGACAAAAGTGCTCATACTGACGACTTTCGGCGAGTCGGTGGAGATGAAGAAGGCCCTCGAAGGCGGCGCGGCGGGCGCTCTCGTGAAGAGCTCGTCGCAGGAGGAGATAATCGGGGCGATCAGGCGCATCGCGGCGGGCGGCCGGATAGTCAGCCGCGAGATCATGCACGGCGTCCGCGAACTGGAGTCCATCCCGTCCCTTTCCTCCAGGCAGCTGGAGATACTCAACCTGATAGCGAAGGGCTTTTCCAACCAGGAGATCGCGAAGGTCGTCGGCGTCTCGCTCGAGACCGTGAAGGACCACATAAAGAAGATACTTGCGCGCCTTAACGCGAGCTCGCGCACCGAGGCCGCGTCGTTCGCAGTCAACCTGCACCTCATAACCGGATAGCGGGGTTCACGCGGCAGACAAACACGTCACTTCCGCGAAGATGCTCCCGTGCGGTCCCGCTCCCTCCGCACCCCTCTAGCGACCGCTTCGCGGCTCGGGCGCACCCTCTTGCGACCTTGCTTCGCAAGGCTCCTCGCTTCGCTCGTCGGGGAACCTGACGGCTTCGCCGCAGGTGCATCTCGCCCTCGGGGGATACCGCCATCACGTGAAAGCGCTCCAACAATCGACTGGAAGGCCGAGGGAATGCCTGAGCAGCGATTGTCGGGCGCTGCGATCACCCCAGACGCGGGACAAGGCGCGGAATCGGCTGCTGAGGCGGCGGCGAAAACCTACGAAAAATCCAAAACCTACGTAGTGTTCCGCTGTTCAATGCCCCCAGAAAACCGCATGTCTTGTTTTGTTTTATCTGGAGGAAGCATCCTCTAGACCTCCTCTGCCGAAGGCAGCTAACCATAACAAACATCTACTGAAGCCGGTTTGAAGAGAATTTGAAGGCGCAAAGCCCTTCAAATTCAGCGAAGCGGTAGCGAGAGCCCAACCGCTCGGAGTTAGGACCAAGGCTGACAAGTCCCCAGCGGTTTACTGGCCCCTCTGCGTACTCAGCGACTCTGCGCCTCTGCGTTAAAGATAAAAACGCCCCCGAACTCGAACTAATTTGTGCAGATATGTGTAGATTCGTGGTTAGATAGCAAAACACAAATCTTCACAAATCGACACAAATCTTGATGGAGGAGTCCACGAAACAAGTATGTTTAGCGCTGGCGCGCGGACCGAGCGCGGCAACGGCTGAGTAGGGGCGCGCTTCCCTTTGGTGTTCCCCTCAGTACTGGGGAGCGAATCCCCCTGTACGGGTAGGCGAATGCGACTGTACGGGCGAGCGGATCCGACTGTACGGCCGAACGATTCCGACTGTACGACGGTTTGACTCCGACTGTACGAGCAAGCGCCCCCCGCTGTACGAAATGACTGCAGATGCTGGTCCACTCACGTTTATCCGCAAACTGCTGCGTCAGTTGTCAGAATCTGGCGCTTAGCAGCTGCAAGGCGACCGATACGGCGGCGGAGGCCCAGATGACCGTAACCGGCCCTGCGAGCCGCCTGATCGAGACAAAAACGGCCGCGGCCATGACTGCAATCGCGACAGGATCCGCAGAACTGCCGCCGTCCGCAGCGGTCTTCAGGACGCTCAGCCTGGCGAAGGCGGCCAGCGCCGCGAGCATGAGCGCGACCGACGCGGGCCGCACGCCCTTCATCACGCCTCTCACGATTCGGCTGCCGCTGAAGCGGTCCAGAGACGCAAACGCGAAATAGGCGAGGAGAGAGCCGGGCAGCAGCAGCGCCGCCGATGCGAGCACTGCGCCGGCAGCGCCTGCAAGGCGGTAGCCGAAGAAGGTCGCCGCATTGACGCCTATCGGACCCGGAGTCATCTGGGTAAGGGCCATAAGGTCTCCGAAGACGTGCTCCGGCAGCTGCAGGAAGGGTGCGGAGGCGCCCACAAAGTCCTCCATGTACATCGGCACCAGCACGAATCCGCCGCCGAAGCACAGCGCGCCGTATTTGAGGAAGACGAGAAGCGGCAGCCAAGACGAGCGGAAGACGCGCGAGCGCCGCGCTTCGCCGTCCGGAATGTCCCGCGGAACCGCCGCGAGTCCTGCTGCCATTGCGCCCGTCAGAACCCACGGAACCGCGACGCCGAGCCAGAGCGCCGCGAGCGCCGCGGCCAGCAGGGAATAGGCGAAGGCGTCGGGCAGGCTTCTGCGCCAGCCCCGGACAACCGTCGCCGCTATTATGCCGGTAAGGGCGGCGCGAAGCCCGGTGAACGCGGCGACAAGGTGCGGGTCGTCCAGCGGCAGCGCGCGGTATCCGGCCGAGACGAGCGTGAAGATCACTACAGACGGCAGGGCGACCGCCGCGACGCCTACTGCGGCGCCGGCGCGGCCAGCGACCTTGCGCCCGACGTATACGGCGGTGTGCGTGGCGATGAGGCCCGGGATCATCTGGAACACCGGCAGCCTGTCGATCAGCTCCCCTTCTCGAGTCCATCCGCGCTTCGCGAAGACCTCGTCGGCGACGACGATGATGGCGTAGCCGCCGCCGACTACGAACAGCGACAGCCTGAAGAGCTCCCAGAACAGCGTTAACAGCAACATCGGACATAGTATACCAGAATCTGCCCGTTATGGTATAATAAGCCCGTGACTGCAGAGATTCGAATAGCATATGCCGCGGTGCTGGCCGCGGCGGCGGTGACGCTGCATGGCGCAGAGGAATGGGACGACGTGACGTGCGAGAGCTATCCCGACGCCGACGCGGTTCTCCTTGATTCGAGGAGCGAGGTGCGCTACAACCCCGACGGCACGTACGAGGAGACCTGCGAGAGCTGGACCAAGGTGCTGACGGAGAAGGGCCGCAAAAGCGAAAGCTCGATCACGCAGAGCTACTCGAAGCGCTACGGATCCGCCGAGATTGTCTACGTCGGCGTCGTCGGCACAAACGGCGAAGAGCGCGTCGTCGACACGTCCGCCACGATGAAGGAGTCCACCGACAACTCCTGCATGGGCATGAACATATACGACCCCCTCGACCGGCTTGTCCACTGCTTCGTGCCGGGGCTCGGCATCGGCGAGACGGTGCATCTCAAGACTCGGCGGAAGGCCGACAAGGCCCGCTGCCGCGACGTGTGGGCCGACGTGTCGGTGCTGGAGTGGTCGTGCCCGATAGTGCGGTCCGAGATAAGGATAACCGCGCCCGCTGAGCGCCCGCTGAAGAGGGCGGTGGTGAGGAATCCGCTCGGCAACGTGGTCGAGTCGCGGGAGGTCCTTCCCGACGGATCGACCGTCCACACGTTCGTCTGCACGAACTCTCCGCAGGCGTTCCCCGAGCCGGACATGCCGGCGCTGCACACGGTCGTCCAGCATCTGCGGGTGTCGACGGCCGAGGACTGGCCGGAGATATCGAAGTGGTACTGGGAGCTCTGCCGCGGGCACATCGAGCGCGCGACGCCCGAAATCACGAACAAGGTCGAGGAGATAGTCAGGGGCCTTGAGAGCCGCGACGAGCGGATGCTGGCGCTCTTCAAGTTCGTCTCGCAGGAGGTGCGCTACATGGGCCTGACCATGGAGGACACGTCGCCCGGCTACGCCCCGCACGACGTGGACATTACGTTCGCCAGGAGATACGGCGTCTGCCGCGACAAGGCGGCGCTTCTTACGGCGATGCTCCGCATAGCCGGCTTCGAGGCTTATCCGGTGCTGATACACCTCGGCGAGAAGCGCGATCCAGAGGTCCCCCAGCCGTTCTTCAACCACGCGATAGTCGCGGTCGTGCGCGGCGAAGGCGAGGCGCGCCGCCCGGGCGAGGACGACAAGTACATCCTCATGGACCCCACGAACGACAGCTCGAACGACCTGCTTCCGGCGTACGAGAGCGACATGAGCTACATCGTCGCGCGTCCCGACGGAGAGCTGCTGCGCACGTCCCCCACGCCTCCGCCCGACCACAACGCGCTTGTCGTGGACACGCGGGCGGAGCTTGACGGCGACGGAGCGCTGTACCTTGAGGGCGTCGTCCGCTTCAGCGGCATAAACGACACGGTCTACCGCAGCCATCTGTCGAAGTCGAGGCCGGAGGACCGCGTCAAGTTCTTCGGCCGGGCGGTCAGGAACGTGTTCGCCGGCGCAGAGCTCGTGAAGTGCGACATAAGCCCGAAGGACCTCTTCGACACGGCGACTCCCCTTTCCGTCGCCCTCGCGTTCCGGCTTCCGGAGGCGACGCTTCGAGGCGAGACGCGCGAAGAGCTCACCGTCCCGTTCCTCTCCCGCGCGTTCGGAATGGCGAACTTCCTTCTGAAGGGCAACACTTCGCTTGCGGAGCGGCGCTTCCCGCTGAAGCTGGACTCGACGGCGGCCGTGGACGAGACGGTCGAGATAAAGACGGGGCTGCCGGAAGGGACAAAGGCGACTCTACCGGACGACGAGCGGATCGACGGCGACTACGGGTATCTGCGGACGTATTCGTTCACCAACGGCACGCTTCGCGCGCGCCGGCGCGCCGAGGTCTCGAAGGTCGAGTTCTCGCCCGACGAGTATCTGGACCTGAGGATGAACGTGAAGCGAACCGAGGTCGCCGAGAGGAAGCGCCCTGTCTTCTCCCGCGACGACGAGGCGGGCGCGAACGTGAGATGGCGTCTCATCGACAACTCGGCGGACGTGTTCTCCGACAAGGCGTGGACCACCACCAGCCGCTACGAGAAGGTGATTCTCACGCAGGAGGGCAAGCACGAGTCCTCCGAGCTGAAGTTCGCGTTCAACCCGCACGTCGAGTCCGTCGAGCTCGTCTCGGCCGTTGTGAGCAACCGCGACGGCACTGTGAAGTCCGTCTCGGCCAAGGAGATCAACGTGATGGACTGCTCGTGGGCCGCGACTGCGCCGCGCTACCCGGCGTCGAAGATACTCGTGGCCAACCTTCCGTCCGTCGAGGTCGGCAGCGTCATATCCTACACAGTCGTGAACACGGTGACGAATTCGCCGCTGCCCTTCTACGCCACGTTCTACTTCGACTCCGTCGACCCCGTCGACTGCCGTCGCGCAAGGGTGAACGGCTGGTTCCGCGAGGCGATGCGGCCGCGCCGCGTGCCGAACGAGCCGCATCAGCCGGCAGGCTCGCTCTGGCGCGACTGGGCGTGCGTAAGCTCAAACCGCTTCGGGCGGATAGACATGGACGTCAGGCCGATCCGCCCACGAGACCTCGCGCCGGAGCTCCGTGAACTTCAGGGGGACATGCTGGAGGTGTGCCGATGGATGGCCAGAAACGTGAAGATCGCGGGACCAGACGCATGGGAGCTGCCGCTTGACCTTCATCTCACCGATCCGCTCGTGGTACTCAAGGAGCGCTACGCGTCGCGGCTCGACTTCGTCCGCACCCTCTGCGCGCTTCTGCGGGGCATGGGCTGCGACGCCGACGTCGTGCTCGCCGCCAACGACGCCGGCTGTTCGGACAGGATACGCGACAGCATCAGGCGCGTCCACCCGCACGTCGCCGCGTTCAGCCATCCGCTCTGCCGCATCACGCTGCGCGAAGGCGGCTTCCTCGGCTTCGGCTCGCGCAAGCGCCTCCTGTTTCTGGAGCCGGACAAGGAGCATGCGCCGATGGCCGTGTGCAAGATGGCCGGATGCGACTACTACGATCCCGGCGACGGGTCGCTCGGCGTCGTCACAGTGCCGGATGCGAAGTACGAGGACTACGATGACGAGACGTGCGAAATCGACGTCCGCGAGAACGGAGCAGTCGACATGACGGTCACGACGACGATATGGGGCTCCGGAGTCGGAGACTTCCGCAAGCGCTACATCGAGATGCTTCCCGAAGACCGCATCAGGCGCTACCAGACGATTCTGGGCGCGATTTCGCAGTCGGCAACGGCGACGAGCGACCTCGAGACCGACACCGAGTCGTATCCCGCGACAAGGAAGTTCTCCTGCTTCATACCGGACTACGCAATCGTCTCGGGCGACTCGATCACGCTGCAGCTTCCGAGCCTCCTGTCGTCAATCCGCCCCGTCTACGCGGACAAGGCGCGCAAGACGCCGTTCTCGGTCTACGAGGCCGACCACGAGACCGAGACGGTCAGGGTGCGCTTCCCCGAAGGCTACACCGAGATCGAGCATCTTCCGGAATCCTTCACGTTCGCGTCGCCAGTCGACACCAACAGGCTGTGGCTCGTCTCCGAGACGGACTGGTCGGTCAAGGACGGCTGCCTTGAGGTCGAAGTGAGGCGGACTGTGCCAAGGCGCGAGAGCGGCAGCTTCGCGCCGGACTACATCGAGATGGTGAAGTCTCGAACGCGCATGGCGGACTCCAGGGCGAGCCGGACGATGGTCGTGCGCCGTCGCAGGCATGGGCCGAAGGACGCGTCGAGCAGGGCCGAGCCCAAGAGCGGCGAGGCCGAGTGCGGGGAGCGCAGATAATATGGGCGAAACGACTGCAGCAAAGGGCCAGGGACGGCTGGCGTCGCTTGACGCGGTGCGCGGCTTCGACATGTTCTTCATCATGGGCGGCAAGGGCCTTGTCGTCGCGCTGGCGACGCTGTTCGGCGTTGCGGACTTCAATTCGAAGTTCGGGCACGTTCCCTGGGACGGCCTCCACTTCATGGACACGGTGTTCCCGACGTTCCTCTTCCTTGCCGGCGTGACGTTTCCGTTCTCCGCGGCGAAAAGCCGCGAAAGAGGGGCGACCGCCGCGACCGTCGCGCTCAAGGCCCTTCGCCGATGCGCGCTGCTGATTCTGCTTGGGCTCGTGCACGACGGGCCGCTGCTTCGCTTCGACTTCGAGCATCTTCGCGTCTGGAGCGTCCTCGGGCGAATCGGCATCGCGTGGTTTGCCGCCGCGATTCTGTATCTCGGCTTCGGGACGAAGGCGCGCATGGGCATAGCCGCAGGCATCCTCGCAGGCGTCGTCCTCTTTACGCGCTTCGTCGTCGCGCCGGATGCGCCGCCTGAAGCGAGTCCGTTCTCGCCCGAAGGCAACTTCGGCTGCTGGCTCGACCGTGCGCTCACTGGCGGACACACCTACAGACCGCTCTTTGATCCCGAGGGCTTCGCGGGGATGATTCCGGCGGTCGTCACGGCAATGCTCGGCATGTTCGTCGGCGAGCTGGTCCGCAGGCCGGACGCCGCGCCGAAGCGGAAATGCCTGGAGCTTGCGGGGCTCTCGGCCGGGCTTCTTCTGCTCGGCCTTGCGGTTTCCGTCGTGTCGCCGGTGAACAAGGCGCTCTGGTCGCCGAGCTTCGTGCTGGTCGTAGGCGCATATTCGACGGCTCTCTTCCTTGCGTTCTATGCCGTAATAGACGTCCTCGGCTTCGGCAAGTGGGCGTTCCCGCTGAAGGTGATAGGCATGAACTCCATTGCGATCTACATGGCGCAGCCGATTATAGGCGCGGACAAGGCCAACGACTTTCTCTTCGGATGGGCGTGGCGGCACATGCCGGCTTCCTGCGGAGATCTGAAGTCCGTCGCAATGAGCCTCGGCTACATTGTCGTCTGCTGGCTCTTCCTGTACTTCCTTTACCGCAAGAACACCTTCCTCAAAGTCTGATCGCGTCGCCGCGGCCAGCCGAAAACGTCCTTCTGCCACAAGCGCGGCTGTCACGCGAGACAAGGCTCGGAATCGGTCGCGGAGGCGGTGGCGAGACCCTAGGTAGGAAAAATCGAAAACCTACGTTGGAAATTCAATAGAAGCAAATGCAGGCGGGGACAGCCCCCATCAGTTTAAGTAAAAACCCCTAAAAATCCCGTAAATCCCTTGAATACTGTCAAAAATCTCTGCGGTCTTGCCTTTATGCAAGTCAGTGCTAGGGGACGTGGGGGACATTGGAGACGTTGGGGACGGAA
>JAEEZC010000374.1 GCA_016288465.1 Verrucomicrobiota bacterium
TAGGGGGTGTGGGGGGAATGTCTCTTTTCCGCTTCCCTTTTCTTTGCGTTAGCTGAGGGGGCCTTGCCGCATGTTGACAACTCGGCCCTATTTGGCGTTTCCTGGCGACAGGCCCGCAGGTCTCGGCAGTTTTCCTGTTGATAACTTTCTTTTCCCATTTCGCGCCGCTCTTGAGGCCTTTGCCTCTCCACGGCGCAGGGCTCGCTACGGGTGCGACAGCTCGCCCAACCCGCACTTCGCGGATACTACCCGACGTGATTTTGACGCTCGTGCATAGCACTCGCCTTTTACCGTGGGTCGTCAAAATCATGTCGGTTCCTCGAAGTGTCTCTCGTGCGACTGTCGTCCCCTCCGCACCCCTCTAGCGACCGCTTCGCGGCTCGGGCTTCGCCCTCGGGGGATACCGCCGTCAACTGAAAGCGGATATCGCCGAAATGAGGACTTCACTTGCACAGATTGGCACGATAGGCAAGAGCGTTGAGGCGATCAGGAGCGACGTCTCGGCGCTAAAGTCTGGGAAGAGGAAGCCGGGCTCAGGACGCATGATTCCGGAGGAGAAGGCGGCTGCGGCCAAGAGAGTCTGGGAGAGCTACAAGGCGCGTCCAGGCAGCGAAAACACCCGTCCGACGATAGGCGGCGCGTTCGTCTACGGGAGGAAGAAGCTTGCCGAGAACGGGATCCTCACGATAGAGGAATTCGAGCGCGTGCTTGCTACCCTGCGCAAGCGAAAGCAGCGCAGGCTGGAGCGCGAGCGCGAGGCGAGGAAAGCGGAGAAAACCGCCACGAAAAGGACTGGAAATGGCATAATACAAGGCATGAGACAGGGCCTCAAGACCGCCGCGTCGATCGCGCTCGCCACAACATGCGTGGCGACCGCCCCGCTCCGCTCCGAGGCCGGGGAAGCGCCTCCAAAGGCCGAGATCCGCACTTACCAAATGTAGGGGCTGTAAAGGGGAATCATGCGCAGCCAAGCGACACCAAAGCTTGAATATCGCTACGGGGACCGAGCGTTCTCAGAAAGGCAACAGTCTGGCGCAACTTCTACAAGCGAAGCGAAATACTCAACCAGCTTACAGTTGCGTTCTGCCGTAGATTTCTGCCAAGATACGGCGATCGCACGGTTGACCAGATGGTTCAGGCGGCGCGCTCCACGAAGCAGAACATTGTCGAGGGCTATTCCGACGGGCAAACCTCCTTCGAGACCGAGATAAAGCTCCTTGGCGTGGCGCGAGGATCGAATCAGGAACTTCTCGCAGACTACGGGGACTGTCTTGCGGCCAACGGACTGGTAGAATGGAAGGGGGCGAACCCGCGCTTCGAGGCGCTTCACAAGTTCTGTCTTGACAATACCGGCCTTGCGGCGTTCCAGCCGTATTTCGAGAAGTGGACGGGCGACGAGATGGCGAACTGCGCGATCTGCCTTGCCCACTTGATAGACAAGGCGCTTTCCACGACCATCGCCAAGAAAGACGAGGAGTTCGTTACGCAGGGCGGCATTCGCGAGCGGATGACGACCGCAAGACTCGGATACCGTACGGATCAGCGCGAACGAATCGCCGAGCTGGAGCGCGAAAACGCCGCGCTGAGAGCCGAGATCGCGAGACTGGAAGAGATCATTTCCGGACAATCCGGGACGTCCGGAAATTCCGGTGGGGAGGAAGGCTTATGGAACTGAATAAATACCAGAAGCATGTCTTGGGCGATCTTGGCGCATATCTAAGGCCAAGGGGGACTGTCCCCGTCTTGGCTTTTTGACGCGTTATGACTGTCTTTTCGCGAGATTTTGGTAGCTATGGTAATAAGGCCGAGGGGGTGTGTCCCCATTGAGCTTATGGGGCCGACGGAAGGACTTCGGACTTCTGACTTCGGACCTCGGACCTCCAGGATTGACATCTGACGTCCGAAGTCTGACGTCTGAAGTCCTCGATTGTTGCGATTGATAGGAGACCGAGGGGGTATGTCCCCGTCGAGCTTCGAAACTGAGGCATCATGTCAGAGCCCTGCATCTACCACCGCATTTATATAAATCCGGTGGTAAGGCGACGGGGATTTGAAGCCGATTGTGATGTGTCGTCAGGCGTCGCGAAATGGTATAATACTCACAGATGAAAGAGAGTGTCGAGTATTCGAATTCCGTCGTGTCCGAGCGCGGCTACGACAAGGGCCCGATTGGAATTGAAGGCGGGATAAGCCTGTACGAGCAATGAATGAACATCTGCTGGAATATGTTGCCTGCGCAGTGCTGCTTGTGCCACTGGCGGTATGCGCTGTTTGCATCTCAGTTGGGTCTTTGTGGGCAATTGCCTTTATCATCAAGGCCGTCGGGGCGGTGAACAGAATAGGCGCCCTGCGGAATGGCCGAAGCAAGTGCCCTGATTTGGGGTATCGCCTGATGTCGAGCCGGACACCGGTGACGGTCAAACTGCTGTTGCTGTTGCGTGCCTATACTCATCATGACAAGCATGTTCGTCGCTTTGGAGAAGACGCGCTTCGTTATCTTAAGTATTCTCCATATCTGGTGCTTGTCGCCGCCATCATGTTTGAATTCCTGTTCCTTGGCTTCGCGGTTCTTTCGCTGCTGGGAGCCATGGCTATATTCTCGACTTCGCCTGAACGCTGGCTTGTGGGGGTCTTGCTGCTTGTGCCGCCAATTCTGATTGTTCCCGTAATCCGCTACACCTATAGGGCGAACAAACGGCGGAAACGGCTTTTGGCGCGGCTGCTGGCGTTCGCAGACAGGTTAAGGCGGACAGCGCCCGTAGCGGGCTCTTTTATGGTATAATATCGGGACATGCGAATTCTCGTCACAGGAACTAGTGGGGGAATCGGGGGCGCAGTCAAGTCCGTTGCACAAGCTCGCGGGCATGAGGTGTTGGAGCTCAACCGCGGCGGATTCGACGGCTTTTGCGGTCCCGTGTCCGAACCTGCGCCGCAGGGCATAGACGCAGTCGTGTTCTGCACGGGGACGTGTCCTGTGCGCCCTGTGGCTCTTACTTCCGACGAGCTGCTCGCCGAGACGGTCCGGGTGAACTGCGGGCTTTTTCTCGGCGTCATGCGCAGAATCGTCGCGGACAGGCTGTATTCGAAGGGCGGGATGAGGGTAGTCGCGGTGTCGTCGGTGAGCGCGTCGGAGGGATGGCCCGGCGGCGCTGCGTACTGCGCGTCGAAGGGAGCGCTGTCGGCGATGTGCCGCGCGATGGACGCGGAGCTGAGGGGCAAGGGGATTTCCGTCAGGGCGGTCGAGCCGCGATACGTCAGGACCAGGATGTTCGATGCGTGCGCGGGGCGAATGGGCGTTCCCGCGTCGCAGGCGGTTGCGCCGGAGGCGCTGGCGGAGGAGATAATGGGGGAGATCGAGGCAGATGAATCTAGTTGAAAGGCTTGTCGGGCTAATCCGCGAGACGTCGTCGTCGTTGCCGACGGACGTCCTGGCCGCTCTAAGGGCGGCGTATCGCCGCGAAGACGCGGGCTCGTCCGCGTCGGTCGTGCTGAGGACCATACTGGACAACTGCGCGCTGGCGTCGAAGACGGGCTCGCCTCTCTGCCAGGACACCGGCACGCTCGCGTTCTTCGTGGACGCGAGCCTTCGCCGCAAGGTGAGTCCCGACGCGATCGGCGAGGCGGTTGCGATTGCGACCGAGCGCGGCCATCTGAGAAAGAACACGATTGACCCGATAACAGGGAAGTCGTACGACGACAACCGCGCGGAAGGCGCTCCGGTCGTGAGGTACGTGGACGCCGGCGGCGCAGCGGCGGGGCACGGCAGGGTGACGCTGCTCATGAAGGGCGGCGGGTCCGAGAACATGTCGCGGCAGTATTCGCTGCCTGACGCCGGGCTTGGCGCGGGGAGAGACCTTGAGGGCGTGCGGATATGCGTGCTGGACGCGGTGCAGAAGATACAGGGCTACGGGTGCGCGCCGGGAATTCTGGGCGTGTGCGTGGGCGGCGACAGGGCGACCGGCTACGAGGTCGCGAAGGAGCAGCTGCTGCGTCCGATCGGAGTCAGGGGGCGCCGCGGCGCTCTTGCGGAGATGGAGCGTCGGCTTTTGGAGGAGGCGAACACGCTTGGAGTCGGTCCGATGGGCCTGGGCGGCAAGACGACGCTTCTCGGCGTCAACATGGCCTCTCGTCCGCGCGTTCCGGCCTCGTTTTTCGTCACAATAGCCTACATGTGCTGGGCGTGTCGCAGGAGGACGCTGGAGATATGAAAGGGAGCATAGGGCCGGTCGAGCTGACGTATCCGTTCGGCGAGAGGGCGGTGCGCGCGCTGGAGGCGGGCGACGCGGTTGCGATTTCGGGGCGGGTGTACACGGGGCGCGACAAGTTCCACAAGTACATTGCGGACGGAGGGCGCATGCCGGTCGACTTCCGGGACGGCGCGCTCTACCACTGCGGGCCTGTCGTGGTGCGCGAGAAGGGGGCGGACGGCGAGCTGCGGTGGTCGGTTCGGTCGGCTGGCCCGACGACGAGCGTGCGGGAGAATCCGTACGAGCCGGACTTCATCGCAAAAAGCGGCGTGAGGATCGTGATAGGCAAGGGCGGAATGGACTCCGCCACGCTTGCCGCGATGAAGCGCCACGGCTGCGTCTACGTGCAGGCCGTCGGCGGCGCGGGCGCGCTTTACGCCGAGTCGGTGAAGCGGGTCGCGGGCGTATCCCTTCTCGACGAGTTCGGCGCGGCGGAGGCGGTCTGGCACTTTGACGTTGTCGGCTTTCGCGGAGTCGTCGCGATGGACAGCCGCGGGCGCTCGCTCTTCGCCGAGGTGGCGGAGCGTTCGGCGCGCGCCCTTGACGAGCTTCGCAGTCGCTAGCCGGATTCAGCCGCGCTGCTGCGGTGCGGCGTTCTGCTTGCGCCAGGCCGCCGGCGTGACGCCTGTCTGCCTGCGGAAGGCCGACACGAAGTACTGAGTCGACGCGAAGCCGCAGTCTCGCGCCACGGATGCGATGGGGGCGCGTCCGCCTTCCAGCATGGCGCAGGCGAGCTTGACCCTGTGGCGCGCCAGCCAGTCCGCCGGCGTGAGGCCCGTGTGTCTGCGGAACAGGTCGAAGAACCTTGAGCGCGAGTAGCCCATGTACGCCACGAGGCGATCCATGCGCACGTGCTCCGTCGCGTGGCTCCTGAGCCAGGCGACCGCCTCGTCCATGATTCGCGCGTCCGGCCTGTGCGCCTGGGGAGCGGTGCGGTCGGCGGCGCACCTGATGAGGACGAGGCTTGCGAGGGCCCTTGCGAGCGACAGCCTTTCCTGCGAGGCGGCTGCGGCTGGGTCGGCGGCCAGAGAGTCCAGCTCGGCGAAGAGGTAGGCGAGCTCGCGTGTCGACGGCGTCGGGCGGCACGAGCGCTTTACGAGCTCGGCGAGGATGCGGTTCGCAGTCGCGCCCGGAATCACTCCGTACCGCGTCGCGCGGGAGGCGGCCTTCTTCACGAGGAGCTCCACGCGGTGCCCGGCCGGGTCGATCGCCCTGAGATGCCGGTGCTCCATTCCCGCCGGAATTACGATGAACTGGCCTGCGGCGAGAACGGCGGGCGGCGCGTCGCGGAACTCGTAGGCGAACTCGCCCTTGAAGCAGTGCATGATCTGCATCTGCTCGTGGGAGTGCCAGAACGACTCCGTTGCCGCGCCCGACTTGAGGTGCCGCACGCCGACGAGCCAGCCGAGCCCGAGGCGCACGCCGTCAAGGTCCGGCGGACGATGACCGTAGGCGAATTTGTCCATGCCGTCATGATACCAAAAAGTTAAGAAATAGTCCAATGGACGATTGATGCTTTATCGTTGCGCGGCAAAATGGTAGAATAGTAGCGTCGATTTGGGCAACATCCATAGTCAAGGAGATGGAGAACAAGATGAAGGTCAAGAAAGACGCAAGGTACGCGGTAGCATGCCTGAGCTCTATGGGGCTTCGCATCACACCCGAGAACCGCATGGCGGTTCACAACTCTAACCGCTTCTATCTGCAGGCGACGAGCGCCGAGACGAACGTTCTCAACGTGACGAGCTCGCTTGGCCCCGAGTGCCTCGTGCTGACCCGCTTCGTCGCGGGGAGCCCGCTCGCGGCGTTCATCAAGTCGCAGCTGAGGGCCCGCAACATCGCTTACGTCGGCCCCGAGATTCCGCAGGGCGGGCCGTGGGGCTACCGCCACCAGTTCAACATCGGCGATTCCGGTTACGGCTCCCGCGGGCCGCGCGTGGCCAACGACCGGGCGGGCGAGGTCGGACGGACGCTGAACGTGAAGGACTTCGACGTGGACCGCATCTTCGGGGAGGAGGGCGTGCAGATTTTGCATCTCTCCGGCCTCATCGGCGCGCTGTCTCCGGAGACCTCCGAATTCTGTCTGGCTCTCGCGCGGGCGGCGAAGA
>JAEEZC010000375.1 GCA_016288465.1 Verrucomicrobiota bacterium
CAAGCGAACCGGAGGGAAGCGTGAACGTGAAGTCGTACAGGCCCGCCGCCGGAAGCGTGCCGGCCACAGCGCCGGACGGGACGAGCAGTCCGTCTGCCGCGTTCGTCGTCACGGACGGAGAGGCGTAGCTTATCGAGACGCCCTTGCCGGCTTTCTGCGAGAACGTCGGGCGCCAGTCGTACTCCACCGCGCCGATGTCGATTCTGCCGTTGAGAGCGCGTGGCGTCCCGAAGATGTCGGTCTCGTTTGCAATGTCGTATCGCGCAATCTCGTTGCTGCCCGCGTCGATCGCCTTGCTCCCGTAATTCGGCCTGTAGTTCGTCACGCTCACAGATGTATTGAACAGGCAGTTCGAGCAGTTCGAGGCAGACAGATTGGTTTTGGTTGCACATCTGAATATGCAGTTCGTCGCATAGACGCTTCCCTGGAAACGGTCGGAGTCATAGAGAAAGAGCGAATTGAGCGCGACATTATTGCCGGAATTGTTGTAAAGCATCTGCGCGCTTCCATTGTTGTGCATCCTGTTCCCCGTTCCGAAGGTGGAGGATTCAATCCGAGCAGAAAAGGCCACCGTGGCGTTTCCTCTGTTGCCGTCGATGATGCAGCTGATGTATGTGCAACCCGATCCGGCGGGAGCATCGGCAGCCGTACCCGACTCCGTACCGCCGATGTTGCCGATGATGCGGCTGCGCCTTATGACCGTGCGGAATATCGTTGCGTAGTGGCTGTAGTTGTTGGAGATGACACAGTCGTTGATGTTTGCCTTAGTGTCGTTCCCCGTCAACAGCGCCGCGCCATAGGTGTCGTAGCTGTCGGCATTCTTGTTCGCCGCAGTATGCCCACCCGTCAGGGTGAAGCCGGCCAGGGTCGCGCCATTGCCCGCATAGACGCAGCGAATCGCACCAGGCCCATTCCCTTGGCCATTGGCGTTCTCCCCTTCGGCTGGAGCGCCGACGATGAACGTCCTTTCGGCGCCTTCAGTCGATTCAATGATAACGCCCGCCGGGATGATGACGCGGCAGAGCGAGGATGCCTCCGGCTTGTATTTCTCGGCCCCTTCCGCCGCCCCGTATGTTCCCGGCGCGACGTGAATGACGTCTCCGCTAATGGCGTTCGCAGTGGCCACGCGAATCGTCTTCTTCGGCGATCTCTCCGTGCCCGGGTTCGCGTCGCTGCCGCGTACGCAATCAACGTACCAATCCGTACTATAGATCGCCTTCACGGAATTGACCGCGCCGTCTGCCAATGACGGCGTGAACGTGTACGTCCCGCCAGGCGCAGCCACCATCTCGCCGTTCACTTCGAAGCCGAGGAAAGGACGCGTCGCCGTCTGCGTCGCCGTCACCGTAATCTGGCCTGCGGACGAGACGATGTTAGTTCCGGCACTCGCGCCGACGACCGACACGCCGCCTGCGACTCCGACGATTTCCGTGACAGGCAGCGGAGGATCGTTCCAGACCGCGCCAAGATACATCTTGCCGTCGTGTAGGACCGGCATGCGCCCGTCGACGTCCGACGTCATCACCCTGCGCATCGCACCGTTCAAGTCGGTTTCATAGGAATTCGCCGCAAACGCAGGAGAAAGCGCGCCGAGACGATAGTCGCGCGCAGTTGCGTCCGCAAATACCGGATCGTCTATTGTCTGGCAGGCGTGCCAATAATCGTATTGATCAAGAGCAGGATTCGGCATCTTGTAGATCAGGGCAGAATTGATGCTGACTCCGCTTGCGTTGTTCAGGCGCCTGCGGCCATTCGGAAAATCGGCGTCTCCAAGGTCATAGGTGCAGAAATACGAATGGCTCTGGTTATGAAGGCCTTGGTCTAATGACGTACCGTTGCCGCTTGTAACCCTGTTCCCAGCGAAGATGCACGAGATGAACGTCCCATAGAAATTGAGGTAGGAGGGAGACTTGTTTTCGATGAACTTCGTCCGCTGGTAGGCGCCGTAGCATGTAGCAGGATACTTCTCCTTCGCGTAGTTGTTGGAAATGACGCAGTCAAGGCAGGCAACACGGTGGGAAGAGCTGCAAAACGCCGAACCGTAATGGCCGATCCCATTCTGCGTCGCAGGGGAATAGCATCCGGTGATCGTAAAACCTTGGAGATAAGCCGGATTCGACGACACACTCATGTAAACGCCGCCAACAGCGTTTTCGCCGAAACCATCTGCCGTGGTCGTGTCCGGTTCGCCGATGATGAAAGTCTCCTCCGCGCCCGCCGTGGCGATGAAGGCGATGTTCTTTGACGACACGAGACGACGGTTGCTTGACGTTGATGAATATGTCGCGACCGCAGAACCATTGGTGTAATAGCCAGGCGCAACATAAACGACAGGGAAGCCCCTAGACGTGTTTCCCTCCGTTGCATCATCGTTCGCGGACTGAAGCGTCGCCTTCGGACCATGACTTGTCCCCTCTTCATGTGTCGCCGCCGTGCCGTCCCAGCCGTCATTTCCGTTCTTCTCGTCAACATAATATCTCTTCGAGACCTTGTAGGCGGTCAATGTGACGGTCGAGTCGCTTGACAAATACGGATTGAGCGCGACGCGAATCCAGCCGTCGTCGTTGTATTGCGGATAGCGGTAGTAGTTTGCGCTGTGGATCTGGTCGTCACCCGCAATGGCGAATGTGCGCTCTCCTGCCGCCAGCCCGCCCATGCGCATCATGTAGACGCAGGGAACGGCAGTTGGCGTGAAGGTGGCGTTCTTGGCGTACGAGTTGGTGACGCCGCCTTCTATCACGTCCATCGCCGAACCGAACTTTACGGTCAGCGTGCCGCCGAAAGCGCCGACTGCGAACGCCGACGACGCAGCGAAAACGGAAATACTGGAGAGAGACGAGAGCATGCGTTGGAACTTCATACAAATCTCCTTTCAGGTTGGCTACATTATACCAAAGAAAGAAGCCCGACCACCACGCCCCCTTTTGGGGGCGGGTCTGGCAGGGGAAGATCCGAAACCCTACGTAGATATAATGGGAACAATTCTTTTCAAGCCTAACCAGGCTTTCGGAGAGGGATTGTTCTTTGACAAGCGAGAGAGTGAAGAAAGACGACTTGCAAACATGCCAACACGCGCGCTTGCGTTTTGAGGCGCATCGCGCGC
>JAEEZC010000048.1 GCA_016288465.1 Verrucomicrobiota bacterium
CCGACGAGCCGTACCATCCGGCGAGGTCCTTCCCGTTGAAGAGCTGGACGAAACCCTCGTCCACCGAGTCCGCATAGCCGCCTCCGCAGCACACGGCGCAGCATCCGGCAAGCACGGCAAGGCCGCCCGCCACCGCAACGACTTTGACATTCATCGCAAATCCCCCTTTCCCAGGCAGCTCCGAACGCGGCGTCAGACCGCCGACCATTCAAGAGACAAGTCGACAGAGCCGGCCGAGTGCGTGAGGCAGCCAAGGGATATCGCCGTGACTCCCGTCGCCGCGACCTCCTTCGCGCGCTCGAGCGTGATGCCGCCCGATGCCTCCGTCTTCGACACGCCCCTGCACATCTTCACGCACTTCCTCATGTCGGCGCACGACATGTTGTCGAGCATGATCCACTCTGGCTTCGCCTTCAGCGCGCTCGCGCATTCGCGCAGGCTCTCGACCTCCACTTCGACGTCGAGCTTCGGGAACTTCGCGCGCGCCGCCGCGACCGCCTGGTCCAGCTCGTCCGGATTCCCTCCGCGCCACAGCCTTCTGTGGTTGTCCTTCATGAGCACTCTGTCGTACATGCCCATGCGGTGGTTCGTGCCGCCGCCGCAGAGCACGGCGTACTTCTCGAAGACGCGCAGGCCAGGAGTCGTCTTGCGCGTGTCGAGTATGAGCGTGCCGTACTTCCTGGTCGCGTCGACGAAGCGCCTCGTCAGCGTCGCCGTCGCGCACATCCTCTGCATGAAGTTGAGGGCCGTGCGCTCCGCCGCGAGTATGCTCCTCGCGCGGCCGCGGAACCTGATGATGGGCTCCCCGGGCTTGGCGTACGAGCCGTCGGGCAGCACGATCTCGACCCGGACGCGCGGATCTACCGCCTTCATGACGGCCTTCGCGACGGTCGAGCCCGCCACGACGCATGCCGCGCCCTTCGCGCATATCTCGCCAGTCGCGACGGCCTTCGGGTCCACAAGGGCCTCCGAAGTGCAGTCGCACCAGCGCGCGACGTTCCTCGCCGCGTCGCCGAGATCCTCGTCAAGGGCAAGGCGCACGGCGGCTTTCGCCCTGGGCGACAGCATCACGTCCTTCATCAACGGCTCCCCGTCAGTTCTCCATCAGAAACTGCCAATGCTGCCAGAGCATGAATGTGGTGGCCAGAAGCACAAGCGCTGTAACCACACCGACATAGAACGCAACCGCAGCGGCAGCGCCGTCAGAAGCCTTCACGGCCAGACCGGGCACGTCGGAGCTCGGAAGCTCCGCAACCTGTGCGCCGTCAGACTCCGGCGCTTTCATGGGCTTTTTGATAGTCATGCAGCCATTATAGCACTTTTCGGCGGCGAAAATCAAGCGGCCTTGACGCTCCAACGTCGATTTGATAAGATTGCCCCATGACAAATTTCAGCACGGCATCCGTCTCAGCCGCCCTCGCCGTAGCGGTCGCAGCCTCAGTTTCTGTCGTCCAGGCCGCCGGCGTCCAGCCCAGAACGCCCGGTCTCCGCGTCCCCTCCCTGAACCCCGCGCAGGCAGTCTTCCTCGCCATTCCGCGCCCCATGCGCGAGACGCTCTTCGACGACAAGCGCTTCCGCGCCACTCTCGCCCGCGCAGGCGACGCGCCGCCAGGAGCGACCGTCTCCTTCCCGTCTCTCACCAACGGCACCGTCGGAGCCGTCCATCTTACGCTCCGCCTCGACGGACGCGGCAAGCCGGTCTTCGACGGCGACGTGCAGGGCGGCTCGTGGACACTTCGCAACCCAGAGATCGCGCGGCACTACACCTGGTCGGCCTCAAGCCCCCTGGGCCGTGTCGACGGCGACTTTCACACCTCCCCCGAGCCCCCGCGCCTCGTAAAGGTTCCCGGCGTCCCGAACTTCCGTGACCTTGGCGGATGGGTCGGGCTCGACGGACGCCGCGTCCGCCAGTGCATGGTCTTCCGCTCGTCGGGCCTCAACGACAATCCAGACTTCCTTTCGGTCACCGGCGCGGACGGCAAGGCCGTCCAGCTCGGCTGGGGCCACTGGGAGAAGAAGGCCGGCAAGTCGCGTCTCACGCCTGAGACTTGCTTCTACGTCACCAACACCCTCGGCGTCAGAACCGACCTCGACCTCAGAAGCTCCGGAGAGGTCGCGGATATGACAGGCTCGCCCGCAGGTCCGTCCGTAAATTGGGTCCATGTCTCCTCCTCGGGCTATGCGGACATCTTCTCGGAACGGGGCCGCGCCTCCTTCTCAAGATGCTTTCGGCTCTTCCTCGACGAGCGCAACTACCCGATCGTCTTCCATTGCATCAGCGGACAGGACCGCACCGGCACGCTGGCGATTGTGCTCAACGGAGTCCTGGGCGTCTGCGAGGAGGACCTGTGCAAGGACTGGATGGCCACGGCCTTTCACAACCCGGACACCAGCTGGTTCAACTACTCCAAGCGCTACGCGCCGTGCCTGGAGCGCTTCAGAAAAGAGAGAGGCTCGACTTTCATGGAGAAAGCCGAGCTCTACATCCTGTCCTGCGGCTTCAACCGCTCGGACATCGAGCGCTTCCGGTCGATTATGCTCGAAAGCGCCCCTTGAAAGTTGGTGGACCCTGCGGGACTTGAACCCACGACCAAGAGATTATGAGTCTCCCGCTCTGACCGACTGAGCTAAGGGTCCGGTCTAAATTCCTTTTACTTCTTGAAGCTCTCCTCGACCGCGACGGCGACCGCGACGGTCGCGCCGACCATCGGGTTGTTGCCCATGCCGATGAGGCCCATCATCTCGACGTGCGCAGGAACCGAGCTGGAGCCCGCGAACTGCGCGTCGGAGTGCATGCGGCCCATGGTGTCGGTCATTCCGTAGCTGGAAGGACCCGCAGCCATGTTGTCG
>JAEEZC010000376.1 GCA_016288465.1 Verrucomicrobiota bacterium
CGATCACAACGAAGGGACGGGCGGTAACAACCTCGGAGGCGTCCGCATCATGGGTGGCGGCGGCACGATGGCGAACTGCCTGGTCTGGGCCAATGCCGGCGTGAACGCCGGCGGCGTCAGCCTTAAACCTGGCCCCTGGGCACCCGTGAAGGTCGTCAACTGCACGATCGTCGGCAATACGGCAACCACGCGGGGCGGCGGCCTTGCGGACGAACCGGACTACACCTGGTCCGGCAGCAACTTCTACGGTCCTGTTGTCGTCAATACAATCATTGCGGGCAACGCCGCGCCGAGCGGCGCGGATCTCCATTTCAGCTTCAGCGACGAAGCAGGTCGGAACGCGACCTTCTTCAACTGCCTGTGCACGACAGAGACCTATGGCACGAACGCGCAGACAGACGATCCGCTCTTCGTCTCCGTCGGAAGAGGCGACTTCCGCCTTCAGTCCGGCTCGTCGGCCCGTGACGCCGGCGATACGAACAAGGCCGAGTCCGTTCTCGGGTACTCCCTTTCGGGCGCGTTCGACTTCTACGGCCTCGACCGTGTTTTGGGGAACGAAGTCGATATAGGCTGTGCCGAGTTCGATCCGTCCATGATCGCGTGCTCGATCATGAATAGCAAGGATTCGTATTTTGTTGGCGATACCGCGACGTTGACGGCCTCGTTGTTTGGTTTTGACGGCGCAGGCGATGTTGTCTACTCGTGGACTGTTAAGCAGAATGGCGTTGCCATGCCTGTGGCAGCGACCGGAGCAGAGCTCGTGCTGGAACTGTCATCGGAGTGCACGTTCGAGGTAGGACTCAGGGCGTCGAGCGAGCAGCTCCAAATGTACGCCGACGCCGAACCCGCGACATTTGTAGTCGTGCAGAAAGCCGTCTACGTAACTTCCGCGGCGAATCCGAATTGCGCATATCCATACGGCGACCTGCGCACCGCAGCGACAAATCTGAACGAGGCGCTGCAGGCCGCGTCCGAAGGAATGGTGGTTGTTTTGGACGAGGGTACGCACAAAGTCTTCGAGACAGTGGCAATCCCGAAGGGCGTCACGGTCCGGGGCGCCGGACGCGACATGACTACGCTCCGCGCGGAGCAGCCTTTCTACCCAGTCGTCCGCATCAACGGCCAGGGCGCCATGCTGAAGGACGCGACGATTTCCCACGGACGAATGTCCGAAAGCTGGAAGTCTGAGCCAGTTGGTGTACTGATCGGCAACGATGGCGGCACGATGGCGGACTGCCGTGTGACGGACTGCTCAAACAATGGCAATTGGCGTGTGCATGGGGCCGTAAAAATGACCGGGAGTGGCGCATTGGTGACACGGTGTCTGATCGATGGCAATACGATGATGGCTGGCAATCCTATCGGCCAGAACACAAGCGGCGGCATTCATGCGACGGCTGGACGAATCGAGAACTGCGTGATCACGAACAACGTCGGCATGGCGTATGACGCTGAAGGAGCCCATGCTTCCGGCCTCTATCTCAAAGGATCCGTCGTCGTACTCAATTGCACGGTGCTCGACAATCGCATGGGGAGCGGGTCCGATGGCGGCGGCGTTCAGGCGGCGCACGCCAATGCGGTCGTCCGCAATTGCATCATCGACCGCAATCTGAACGGGGACGGCGTCGAGACGAACTACTTTGGCAACGGAGCGTCGTTCTCGTACTGCCTCTCGTCGAGCGCGGCGCCGGAGGGGAGTGTGTCTTGCATCGAGGCCCGTCCCGTATTCGACGCGAGGCATCCGCTTCATCTCGCCAAGCGCACGCCGGGCAGGAGCCAGGGCAGCGTTGTTGGCTATGAGGCCCGTCTTATGAATGCGACGGACTTCTTCGGCAATCCGAGAGTGAAAAACGTCTCGAGCAAGGGCGTGGTTGACATCGACATCGGAGCGGCGGAATCGAAGTTTTCGCCGAACGGATTCCGCGTTGTTCTCCGATAGGAATGCATGGAGAGCGAAGGATGAAAAACGCATTGCTTATGGCTGCCGTCGTGGCGTGTCAATTCGCGGGTGCCGCGGGCACGTACGAGGACTACATTGGTGACGGTCCGGGGAGGGTGCCCGGCGCAGTCGTGATCGGCTGCGTCGGGGGCAAGCTCACGACGCAGTGCCTAGGCTAT
This sequence comes from Verrucomicrobiota bacterium, assembly GCA_016288465.1. Taxonomy (GTDB): domain Bacteria; phylum Verrucomicrobiota; class Kiritimatiellia; order RFP12; family UBA1067; genus UBA1067. Next base: position 2,119 of record JAEEZC010000376.1, read on the forward strand.
GCGGATGTCGCGGCGAAGAGGCCGATGACGGCGGATACGGTCGGCTGGCTCGCGTCGAACACGAAGGCCATTGCCTGCGCACTTGTGCTTTCGTATGTGGAAGAGGGCAAGCTGGCGCTGGACGAGCCGATCTCCAGCTATCTGCCCGAATGGCGCGGTGACAAGGTCCCGACTTTGCGGCAGTGCATGTCGCACACGTCGGGGCTGAAGTTCTTTCCCGAGATGCCCATCGACAGGCGCCCGGTGCAGCTGCTCTCCCGAATCGGCGCAAAGAGCGGCATGGCGGCGGCTCCAGGCGAGAAGTACCAGTACTCGAACTGGGGAATCGACATTGTGGTTGCCTGCGTCGAGGTCGTTGCGGGGCAGCCGTGGGAGGCTCTGCTGAAGGAACGCATCCTGGATCCGCTTGAAATGCGCGATGCGACATTCTTCCCGACCGAAGAGCAGTGCGCGCGCATGGCCAAGGGCTATGTGCTGACTGACGACAAGCCGGCGAAGGAGACCGTAGTCGATCAGTTCCAGTATCCGTATTCGCTGCACAGTCGCTATCCCGAGGCCGGCGGCGGACTGTTCGGAAGCCCGATGGACATGATCAAGTTCTTCGCGATGGTCGCGAACGGCGGCGTTGGCCTTAATGGAAAGCGCGTCCTGAAGGAGGAGACGGTGGCGCTTTGGTTTGAGAAGCAGACGCCTGAAGGCGTCGATGAGAGATACTCCTTTGGAGCGAGGCTGTCGGAGGACGGACAGATGATGTCTCATGGCGGGGCCTGGTCGACTTGGGGCTGCGCCTATCGTGCGGGCGGCGTTGCGCGCGTGTTCTTCGTCCAGCACGCCGGCGGCGAGTCGAAGGGATACGAGAAATTCAGGTCGTTGGTGGACAAGGATGCGGAGACGAGCTATTCCCCGACCAGACAGTGAAATGGCGTGTGACACTATGAAATGCGGAATCCTAGGACTTACACTTCTGACGGC
>JAEEZC010000049.1 GCA_016288465.1 Verrucomicrobiota bacterium
CTGTGTACGGAGGAGTTTTGACGTCACTTCAGTGGTGAAGTGACGTCAATATACCATTGAAGTGACGTCACTTCTATGGTGTAATGACGTCAAAACTCCCCCGTACACGCCTAGCAAACGCCGCGTACACGCCTAGCAAACGCCGCGTACACCGTTAGCAAACGTCGCATACACGGGCAGTAAACGCTCAAAACACAACTGGAAAGGGAGAAAACGCGTTAATAATCGTTGTGCCGCGCTTCTTGTCGTCCGCTGTCGCGGCGGCGGTGCGCGCTATCGATTGCTATCCCAAGTTGCCCATTCGGCAGTTGCCTTTTTGTGCCGCGATGATGCAATTGTGATGCCGGATATGTTCGAATTTCAGGGCGAACTTAAGCGTTTGGCATGTAGACTCCGAGACGCTTGAGGAGATGGTCGTTCTTGTGGACAGCAAAGGCTCTCGGCGGCAATCCTGTCCCGTTCACCATTCCCCGCTCTCCATTCCCCTATATTTGATGGCGCACTTTGGGACAATATGTCGCGGTTTGGCGTTGAGGAGCGTTTGGCACGCAGCTTGCAGTGGATGTGTCGGACGCTGAAAACAGTCCGAAAGGAGAAATGAAAATGAACGCAAGCTTTGATCCAGCCGAGGATACGCAGAACTGCCTTGAGAAGTACGGCAGCGACCTGACCGCGCTTGCGCGGGCCGGCAAGCTTGACCCTGTGATCGGCCGCGACACCGAGATTCGCGACGTGGTGCGCATACTTTCGCGAAAGACGAAGAACAACCCCGTCCTAATAGGCGAGCCTGGCGTCGGCAAGACCGCGATCGTCGAGGGCCTTGCGCAGAGAATTGTGCGAGGGGACGTGCCGGAGGGCCTGCGCGACCGCATGGTGTTCTCCCTCGACATGACGGCTCTCATGGCGGGCGCGAGCTACAGAGGCCAGTTCGAGGAGCGGCTAAAGGCCGTTCTGAAGAAGGTCAAGGAGTCGGAGGGCAAGATCGTGCTCTTCATCGACGAGATACACACGATAGTCGGCGCGGGGAAGACGGAAGGCTCGTCCGACGCCGGCAACATGCTCAAGCCGATGCTTGCGCGCGGCGAGCTTCACTGCGTCGGCGCGACGACTCTCGACGAGTACCGCAAGTACATGGAGAAGGATGCGGCGCTTGAGAGGCGCTTCCAGCCGGTCATGGTGGAGCCGCCTAGCGAGGAGGACGCGATCTCCATTTTGCGCGGCATAAAGGAGCGCTTCGAGAAGTACCACAACGTCCACATCCGCGACGAGGCCCTGGTCTCGGCGGTCGTGCTGTCGGCGAGGTACATACAGGACCGCTTCCTGCCGGACAAGGCGATCGACCTCCTGGACGAGGCGTGCGCGCGAATCCGCACGGAGATGGATTCGTGTCCGCAGGAGCTGGACGAGATTACCCGCCATGTGCGCCGTCTCGAGATCGAGGAGATCGCGCTGAAGAAGGAGAAGGACGGCAACTCGAAGGCGAGGCTGGCCGAGCTGCAGGCGGAGCTGAAGGAGCTGAAGACGAAGAGCGACGCGATGACGGTGCAGTGGAAGCGCGAGAAGGCCGCGCTCGAGGAGGTGCGCAAGGTGCGCTCCGACCTCGAGAGCGCCAGGTCGCGCCACGAGCGCGCGGTGTCGGAGGGCGACCTGAACGAGGCGGCGCGACTGCAGTACGGCGTCATACCCGAGCTGGAGAAGAAGCTTGCCGCGCACGAGGAGGAGCTTGCGAAGGGCAAGGGCTCCGCGCTTCTTCGCGAGGAGGTCGCCGCGGACGAGATAGCGGAGGTGGTGTCGCGCTGGAGCGGCATTCCTGTGACGAAGCTCGTGGAAGGCGAGCGCGAGAAGCTGGTGCGGCTCGCCGACACGCTGCACAAGCGGGTAATCGGCCAGGACAGGGCGGTGGACGCAGTGTCCGACGCTGTGATACGCTCGCGCGCCGGGATCAAGAACCGCCAGCGTCCCGTCGGAGCGTTCCTGTTCCTCGGGCCCACCGGCGTGGGCAAGACGGAGCTTGCTAAGGCGCTCGCGCAGGAGCTCTTCGACGACGAGAACGCGATGGTGCGCCTCGACATGTCGGAGTACATGGAGAAGTTCGCGGTCTCGCGTCTTGTCGGCGCGCCGCCCGGATACGTCGGCTTCGAGGAGGGCGGACAGCTCACCGAGGCCGTGCGCCGCAAGCAGTTCTCGGTTGTTCTGCTCGACGAGATCGAGAAGGCGCATCCCGACGTCTTCAACATGCTCCTTCAGGTGCTTGACGACGGGCGCCTCACGGACAGCCACGGGCGCACGGTGTCGTTCAAGAACACTGTCGTCATAATGACGTCCAATGCGCCGAAGGCGGAGCTTGCGAACATATTCCGTCCCGAGTTCCTCAACAGGCTCGACGAGATACTGGAGTTCGATTCGCTTTCCGAGGCGCAGATACGCGAGATCGTGAAGCTGCAGCTCAAGGACTTCGCGAAGAGGCTTGCGGACCAGGAGCTGAAGCTCGACGTGGACGACAAGGCGCTCGACGTGCTGGCGAAGGAGGGCTACGACCCGGCGTTCGGCGCGCGGCCGGTGAAGCGCGCGATCCAGCGCGATCTGGAGAACCCGATCGCGAAGAAGATCGTCGCGGGCGAGTATCTGCCCGGGGCCACGGTGCACGTCACGGCCGAAAAGGGCGCCATCGTGCTCTGAGCGGCTGGGGCGCGGCGCGCCGAAAGCGGATGTTTGTCGTTTGTTGAGGCACGGCAGGGAGGAAAAATGGTATAATGTGCGCATGAAAACCCTGTATGCAACGACAACACTGCTCGTCGCCGCGCTTTCGGCCGCGTCCGCGGTCGCGGGATGGCGCGGCTTCGAGCCCGCAAATCACATAGCCGGGCCCGAGCGCACAGCCGAGAGCCTGGCGGGCAAGGTCGTCCTCGTCGACAGATGGGCGATATGGTGCGGCCCCTGCAGAAGGATGATGCCTCACACCGAGGAGATCTGGCGCAAGTACGCCGACAAGGGCCTTGTTGTGGTCGCCTCGCACATCGGCCACGGCTACGAAGCCGACAAGGTGTCGGAATTCGTCGAGCAGTTCTCGTTCTCCGTCTACAAGGAGGCGGACTGGGACGGCGACGTCGGCTACGACGGCGGCATACCGTTCATCTACGTCGTGGACTCGAAGGGCTCCGTCGTGTACGGCGGGCGCGACCCGGAGGCCATCGACGCGGCCGTGGACAAGGCCCTGAAGGCCGCCGCCAAGCCGCCTGCGAAGGCGGCCGCGCCCGCAAAGCCGTCCGCGCCTGCGAAGGCGGCGAAGTCTGCGTCGAGCAAGCCAGGAGTAATCAAGATCAAGAAGTCAGCCAAGGAGAAATAACCACATGGAACTGAGCATCCTCATCAACCGCTTCAACATCAAAGGGCGCCTCGTGTCGCTCCAGCCTTTCGGCAACGGCAACATCAACGACACGTTTCTCGCGATATACCGCAACACGTTCACCGAGACGCAGGTGATACTCCAGCGCGTCAACCAGAAGGTCTTCCCGCGGCCCGAGGTGATCATGGCGAACATGCACGAGATCACCAAGCACTGCCACGAGAAGCTCGAGGCCGACGCGGCGAAGGGCAGCGACGACCGCGTGTGGCAGATGCCGCGCATCATCAAGGCGAAGGATTCGACCGACTACGTGAAGGACGAGAACGGCGAGGTGTGGCGCGTCATCACGCGCATCATGTCGGCGCACGCGTTCGACATCGCGCAGGGACCCGAGCACGCAATGGAGTGCGGCGCGACGCTCGGCCACTTCCACTACCTCATCAGCGACATGGACCCCTCGACGATCCAGGATCCCCTGCCCGGCTTCCACATCACGAGCGGCTATCTCGCCAACTACGACAGGACTCTCGAGACCGACGGCGCCAGGGAGCTGCTCGGCGCGTCCATGGAGGCGAAGCGCCTCGCCAAGTTCATCGAGGAGCGCCGCGACCTCGCGCTCTGCCTTGAGCAGGCCGAGAAGCGCGGCGAGCTCGTCAAGCGCATGTTCCACGGCGACCCGAAGGTCAACAACATCATGATCGACGACGTGACCGGCAAGGGAACGGCGATGATCGACCTCGACACCGTCTCGCCCGGCCTCATCCACCTCGACTTCGGCGACGCGCTCAGGTCGATCTGCAATCCCGTCGGCGAGGAGGAGACCAACCTCGCGAAGGTGGTGTTCGACGAAGACCTCTGCACGGCCTTCTGCAAGGGATACATGCGCGAGGCGGGGGCCTTCCTCACCGACGCGGACCGTGCGTACCTGTACGACTCGATCAGGCTTCTGCCGTTCGAGCTCGGCCTCAGGTTCTTCCAGGACTACCTCAACGGCAACGTCTACTTCAAGACAACGCAGCCCGAGCAGAACCTCAACCGCGCGCGCGTCCAGTTCCGCCTCTGCGAGTCGGTCGAGGCGCGCGAGCGTTCGATCCGCGAAGTGCTGAAGAGGCTGTAGCGGTAGCGACATGAGCCAGGAATGGAACATCAAGAGCCGCGGACACGTCTGCTCGGTCTGCGGCAGGCCGCTGACGGACAAGACGCCGATGGTGAGCGCGCTCAAGGAGGTGCCCAACGGGTACGAGCGGCTCGACTGCCATCCCGAGTGCTGGAAGACCATGCCGCGCGACTGGACGCCGTTCTCGCAGTGGGACGGCGTCTACTTCGCGCCCGTCAAGGAGACGAAGCACGAGCCTCTGAAGAAGGAGGACGCCGGAGAGCTTCTGCGCCAGCTCGTCACCATGGACGACCCTACGATGAAGAACGTCGTGTACGTGCTGGCGGTCATGCTGGAGCGGTCGAAGATACTCGTCGAGAGAGACTCCAAGGAGCTGGAGGACGGGACGATCCGCCGCGTCTACGAAGACCGCAAGCAGGGCGACACGTTCGTCATACTCGACCCGCGCCTGAGGCTGGAGAACCTCGCGGAGGTCCAGCAGCAGGTCGTCGCGCTTCTTTCCGGCACGAAGACGCTTGGCGAAGTCGCCGTCGAAGAGGGCGATGGCGAAAAGCACGAGGACGCGAGCTAGCGTCCGCTGGCGCGGCGCGGCGTCGTGAATCGGCATGAAGCTCAGTCCGAGACAGCGTGAGGCGCTGAACCTTGTCGCCGCCGGAAAGTTCTTCCCGTGCCTTGAGAGGGAGGACGACGGCTGGCATGCCCGCTGGCGCGCCATGGACGCGCGGAGCGGGGACGGTTCGTCTTCTCAGGCGGTGGACAGCTGGGTTGACGAGTATGTGCGCGAGGCGGCCGTCACGCGACTTACCGAGGACGCCGAGGACCAGAAGCACGAGACCCTGCACGACGCCTGGATAATGGCGCTCAGGTCTCGGACCGGGCTTGTCAGATGGGACGACAAGGAGTGCCGCGCCTTCGCGGCCGAGCTTGCGGAGTGGGCCGGAGCCGCCGAGACTGACGTCGCCGCGCGCCGCGCGATACGCTTCGAGCTGGTCTCGTCGCAGCCTTCCGGCGCGGGCGGCGCATTCGAGATCCGGTGCATGGCTCCGCGCGGCAGAAGGGGGCTCAAGGCCCTTGGCCAGGCGCCTTATGTGTGGGAGCCGGTTCGCGGTCTTCGCTCGTCGTCCGAGGGGACGCTCTCGGTGCCCGTTTCCAAGACGGAGGCGGAGGACTTCGTCCGCCGCGGCGCTGCCGCGCTTTGCGACGCCGGATATTCGGTAGGCGGCCTTCCCGACAGGGTGCCGGTGACGGCGACCGCCGAGGCGGACGATCCGCCGGCCGCTCCGCAGGACGAGGGCGTTCCGCAATGCGCGGTGAAGCTCTCCGTCAAGGTCGCCGGGCAGAAGGTGTCCGCGGCGGAGATACAGTTCCTCCTTGACCAGGGCTCCACTCTCGTCTTCTTCAGAGACCGCTGGATCGAGGTGGACCGCGGCGTTCTGAAGGCCGCCTTGCGCGCGCTTGAGAAGGGCGCGGGGAAGAAGCCGAACGTACTGGCCTTCGCCATGGGCATCGGACACGTCGGCGGCCTGGAGATCGAGGAGCTCAAGGCGCGCGGCTGGCTGCGCGGGCTTGTGAACGAGCTTCGCGGCAGATGCGCGATGCCTGGCGGTGCCGAGCCGGCGGCCGAGCCCGACGGATTCCGCGGCAGGCTTCGTCCATACCAGGCTCACGGCGCCGCGTGGCTTGGCTTTCTGACGAGCCACGGCTTCGGAGCGCTGCTTGCGGACGACATGGGCCTCGGCAAGACCGTGCAGACGATTGCGTGGCTGCTCGCGTCCCGCGCCGATGGAAGGGCGGAAGGACCCGCGCTCGTCGTGGCGCCTCTCACGCTTCTTGCCAACTGGCGGCACGAGTTCGCGCGTTTCGCGCCGTCGGTCCGCATCTACGTCCATCATGGCGAGGGACGCATGACGGGCTACGGTTTCATGAAGGCTGTGGCCGGGGCCGACGTGGTGCTTACGAGCTACAGCCTGATTGTCAAGGACTACCAGTCCTTCTCGGGAGTGGCCTGGAGCGCGCTTGTGCTGGACGAGGCGCAGGTCGTCAAGAACCCCGAGACGCAGGTGGCAAGGGCCGTGAAGGCGCTGTCGCCGAAGCTGCGCGTCGCGCTGACGGGCTCTCCGATCGAGAACTCCGTGCGCGACATATGGTCGATAGAGGACTTTCTGAATCCGGGGTTCCTGGGGGACATGAAGTCGTTCCGCGAGCGCTTCGAGTCGCCGATAGCGTACGGCGTCGACACCGAGGCCGTGAGACGGCTGCGGCACGCCCTCGAGCCGTTCGTGCTGAGGCGGCTGAAGACAGACGACGCCATTGCCGCGGAGATCGGCGGCAAGCGCGAGATACGTGAGTACTGCACGCTTTCGCCCGAGGAGCGCCGCGCGTACGAGGCGGCGCTAGCCGCGTTCAGGGCGACCGAGCACACGCAGGGCGACGTGCTGGCGCTGCTGACGGAGCTGAAGCTGGTCTGCGACGGCTTCGTGTCGGGGTCGGCCGAGTCGGCCGGCGTCGCGGACGGCGGCAAGCTCATGCGGCTTGAGGACCTGCTGGAGGCGATATTCGATAGCGGCGAGTCCGCCCTTGTGTTCACGCAGTACGCCAAGGTCGGCGCGTGGCTGCGGTCGGCGCTCGCGCGGCGGTTCGGCAGGGAGTTCCCGTTTCTGCACGGAGGGCTTTCCGCCAACGGGCGCGAGGAGCAGATACGGGCCTTCAACCGCGGCGGCCCAAGCGCGTTCATCCTTTCCCTCAAGGCCGGCGGCTACGGACTCAACCTAACGAAGGCGACGCACGTGGTGCACTACGACAGGTGGTGGAATCCGGCGGTGGAGAGCCAGGCCACGGACCGCGCGCACAGAATAGGGCAGGAGAAGGACGTGTTCGTGCACCTGATGATATCCGAGGGCACTGTTGAGGAGCATGTCGACGAGATGCTTGGCGCGAAGGCGACTCTCGGAAGCATAATCGGCGACGGCGAGACGTTCTGGAAGGCGGTGAATCTCGCGTGAGCAAGAAGAGATATCCGATACGCGTGCCGCGCTACGCCGCGGGAATCAGGGCGCAGGAGCCGCGCTCCGGCGTCGGGCGCTGCTGGTGGACGAGACGCTGGCGCGCCATTCTCGAGGGCATGGGTCTGAGGGCGCGCCTGGGACGCGGGCGCAACTACGCAGTCAGCGGGCAGGTGGTGTCGATGGAGATCGAGGGCAACGAGGTGCGTGCGCGCGTTCAGGGGACGCGCCCCGAACCGTACGGCGTGAAGATAGTGTTCCGCGCGCCGGAGGGCGAGGCCCGCAGCCGCATAGTGTCGGCCCTGCGCTCCGAGCCGATGTTCGTCGCGCGGCTTCTGGCGGACGATCTGCCGACCGAGGTAGAGGCTATCTTCAGGGCCGAGGGCTACGACCTCTTCCCTGGCGGAAGGATCGACGGCGGCGAGACGGCGCCCGGCGCGCCGCGAAGATACGACATGACCACGTCGTGCAGCTGTCCCGACTACGCAAACCCGTGCAAGCATTCGAGCGCGGTGCTGCTTGTCCTGGGCGAGGAAGTCGCCCGCAGACCGTCCACGCTGCTGGAGCTTCGTGGGATAGAAATGGAGGAGCTTTACGATGAAGATTGAGTCGCCCGTACTGAAGAGACTTGGCCCCGTTCCGTTCTGGCGCGGGGAGAAAAAGTGCCTTGACGAGCTGAACCGGATATACGAAACTGCAAAAAAACGCGCTTTAGAGACACTTTCTGCGCATCGTTAAGCCGAACGTCAGAGAATATGGTATAATTCACACATTATGGCAGAAGACAACAAGTCGTCATTGGACGCACTCAGCGCGCTGTGCAAGCGCCGCGGGTTCATTTACCATTCTTCGGAGATATACGGCGGAATGCCTGGCTTCTGGGACTACGGTCCTCTCGGTTGCGAGCTCAAGGCGAACGTCAAGCAGGCGTGGTGGCAGTTCACCGTGCGCGGTCGCGAGGATGTCGCAGGCCTAGACGCCACGATCATCATGCACCCGAAAATCTGGAAGGCGTCCGGCCATCTGGACACGTTTGCCGACCCGATGACCATGTGCAAGCAGTGCAAGAAGCTGATGCGCGCCGACCAGATCGGCGACATCCGCGAAGAGCTTGGCAAGAAGGCGGCGGGGATCAACCCGGCCTATGCGCTTTCGTGCCCCTACTGCGGCGGCGAGATGACGGAGCCCAAGCCCTTCAACCTCATGTTCAAGACTGTCGTGGGCCCGATCGACGACCCGTCGAACGTGGCGTACCTCCGCCCCGAGACGGCTCAGGCGATCTTCGCGCAGTTCCAGAACGTCACCGCGACCTCCCGCATGAGCGTGCCGTACGGCATTGCGCAGATGGGCAAGAGCTTCCGCAACGAGGTCACGCCCCGCAACTACACCTTCCGCTCCCGCGAGTTCGAGCAGATGGAGCTGGAGTTCTTCATCCGTCCGGACGAAGCGGTGGAGATACTGCACGGCCACGTCGTCACGCTTGCCGACAACCCCGACCTGAACGGTTCCGTGCAGGACGACTGGGGCTGGGAGGTCTGGCACAAGTACTGGGTCGAGCGCCGCCTCGAGTGGTACCGCCTCGCGGGACTTCCGCAGGAGGACC
>JAEEZC010000377.1 GCA_016288465.1 Verrucomicrobiota bacterium
AATTGTACCACATGCAGGCGCAATCAATCAATTACAACATTTCAAGGCGTTCATTGCGAACGCCAATCATTTGCGCAAACCGCCCCGAACTCGCCCGCGACCCGCTTTTCAGCCCCAAACCACAGCCAGCTCAGACCCACTCAAATAGAGAATGTGCCTGGAAGGAGACAGAAAGCGCCTCCTCGACTGCAATCGGGAGCTCTTCGCCTTCCATCCGATTGCAGCGCGCCTCCTGCTGGCGGCAGGCGAAGGCTAGCTCTCTTCGGAATCGGCCGGGCGGCGGCGAAGCTTGTCCACTATCATCGCTATCGCACCGTCGCCAGTCAGGTTGCATGCCGTGCCCATGCCGTCCAGCGCCATGTATACTGCGACCAGTATCGCATAGCGCTCCGGCGTGAACCCGAGCGCGGTCTCGGCCACCGCCGCAGACGCAAGGACGACGCCGCCGGGAACTCCGGGCGAGGCGACTGCTATGACGCTGATCATGAGGATGTACTCGACATACGAGCCGAAGCCGGCGGTTTCGCCCGCGAGGACGAGCATGCCCGCCGCGTAGACCACCATATTGGCCATCGAACCTGCGAGATGCACGTTGGAGCAAAGCGGTATCACTAGATCGGCGGTTTCATAGGAGACACCGTTGCGCCTAGTCTGGCGCAGCGTGTACGGTATCGTCGCGGCGGAGGAGCAACAGCCCCAGCCTATCAAATAGGCCGGCAGCATCGTCCACAGTGCCTTGAACGGATTGCGATGCGCGACGGCGCCGGCGATTATGTACTGCACAACGACTATCGTCGTCGTGACAACCATCGCGAGAAGCATTATCTTGACGCATCCGCCGCCGACCGCGGCGAACTTGCCGCTGGCGGTGAGGTCGGCGATGACCGCGCAGATGTAGGTGGGCAGAAGCGGCACGAAGACCTGGGCTATCGTGAGGGTGACGACGTCGCGTAGCTCGGACGCCGCGCGCGCAAGCACTTCGGCACGGACGGACACAATGCCAAGACCGAGCATGAACGCCGTGAACAGAGCCGTCGTAACGTCCATCAGCGGAGGAATCGGCATCTTGAAATAGGCGGGCAGGAACTTCGGGTCGATCTTGCTCAGCGCGCCGGGCTCCATGACCAGGGGGAAGACGGTCTGTGACATGAAGTACGCGAAAAAGCCCGAAAGCAAGGTCGAGGCGTAGGCTATACCGAGCGTCAGCAGCAACACCCTTCCGGCGTCGCGCCCGGTGTCGGCTATCGCCGGCGTGACCAGTCCGATTATGATGAACGGCACAAAGAAACGGATGAACTGCCAATAGATGTCCCGCCAGCAGTTAGTCGCGCGGATGACGCAGTCAGGCGCGCAGAGTCCAATGACCATGCCAAGGACTATGGCCACGAACAGCCTCGGAAGGACGTTGGGCCTTCTTCTCTTCTTCCTATTCTCCGCCATTGCCGCAGCCCCTTTCCATTGACGCCGACCTGAGCGCCTTGTCGAGCTTGACTCCGTAGTCCAGTATCCTGCGGGCCGGACCGAGCACACACTGTCCCGAGCCCTCGGTGTTGGCGAGCCTCAGCGCGGACTGCTGCGACTCCCTGGCCCTGTCGAGATTCCTGCCGACGTCCTCGATGGAGGCGAGAAGCGCGTCGATGCGCTGCACGAGCTTCTTCGCCTCCTCCATGATCCTGTCGGCGTTGCGGTTCACGTCGTACTTCGCCCATCCCGCCATCACCAGCTTGAGAAAGCCGAAGAGCGAGGTCGGCGTGACAAGGGCGACGCCTTTCGAAAAAGCGTAGTTCGGGATGTCGGGATCGCTCTTCACGGCCGTCCAGAGCGCGGCGTCGCTCGGCACGAACATCGCCGAAAGCGGAACGTACTCGTACCCTTCGCGCGGAGGCGCGGACCTGTGGTACTCCTTCCTGGCGAGGGCGTCTATCTGCGTGCGCACGCTGCGCACATGCTCCGCGAGAGCCGCGTCGCGCGCCCGGGCGTCGACGGCGCCGCACATCTCCCGATACGACTTCCACGAGCTCTTGGCGTCCACGACCAGTATCTTCCGCGTCGACGCGTCGAGAATCTGGCAGTCGGGTATCTTGCCGTCGCTGCCGGACTGGGCGAGGTAGTGCACGCCTTCGACAAGGCCGCAGGCCTCAAGCACGGACCAGAGGATCCGCTCGCCCCAGTCGCCCTGGACCTTGCTGCCGCCGTCCACAGCCGACACGAAGGCGGTCGCCGTGGTGTCGAACCTTCGCGCGGCGACGGCCAGGCCCTCCATGTGGGTCTTCATCGCCGTCTCGATCTCGGCGTTGCGGCGCTCCGCCGCGCGCACCGACTCGCGGCAGGCCTCGATCTGGCGCTCCAGTGGCTCGATGACCTGCCTAAGCCTGCCGGCGCCTATGTCGGCCAGCTCGCTGCCGCCGCGCCTGAGCGCCTCGGCGCTGTCGGTGCCGAAGCGCGCCAGCGAGGCGCGGACCGAAAAGAACAGCCAGACCGCGACGGCGGCCAACAGAACCGCGGCAGCCGCGGCGATGCCGGCTAGTACCATGTCGTCAGTGCTGACGGTAGGTGGCGTCCACCTCTTCCCATGTGCGGGAGGCGAAGAAGCCGGATATCGCGGTGTCGTAGGCCGCGGTGTGCGCGAAGGCCTTCTTCATGAGCCTGAAGCGCGTGTCGAGGCCGAGGGTGCCGTCATGCGCGGCGAGCTCGTTGACGATGCCGGCGTAGTCGAGGGGGTCTGTCACCGAGGCGACGCGCAGGTAGTTCTTTGCGGAGGCCCTGACCATGCACGGACCGCCGATGTCGATGTTCGTGCGCGCCATCTCGGGCGTCACGCCCTCCTTGGCGACGGTCTGCGTGAACGGATAGAGGTTGACGACCACCATGTCGATCGGCTTGGCGTCGAGGCGCGCGAGGTCGGACTGGTGCGCGGCGTTGTAGGTCTCGGAGAGGAGCCCGAGGTAGATCTTGAAGTCGAGGGTCTTGACGAGGCCGCCCTGCATTTCGGGCTGGCCGGTGTAGTCCGAGACCGCGACGAGCGTGCCGTCGGCCGCATCGCCGAGAAGCTCGCGGACCTTCGCGTAGGTTCCGCCTGTAGAGTAGATCTTCACGCCAGGGCAGGCCTTGACCAGAGCGGGAACGAACGAGTCAAGCCCCGTCTTGTCGCTCACACTCATGAGCACGTTCCTTACCTTGATGCGTCTGTCTATTTCCGTAACTATGTTAAGCGACATTTGAGACTCCTTAGAATGTTGCCGGATTGCACCGGTTCCGCATATTATACCATAATCCCGTCTGTTGCCGTTCGCAATAACCCACGCCCAGTTCGCCGCGGCATTTGAAGTATGCAGTGCCTGCGGGCCGACCGGAGTTCGGCCCCTACCGTCATTCCGCCCCTAACTCTTCAATGGGTATGCACAAATCGAGCTTAAATCTACCCGGTGCTTCCACGCCCGACGCTTCCGGCGGCGGGTTATGATCACCGGGATGTTCTATGGATGTTCTATATATGATAGTGTCGCACTGTGCGACGGGTAGGGGTCGCGCTGTGCGACGGGTACCCGTCGCACTGTGCGACCCTGCTAGGCGAGTTATCAACATTTTCCGATAGCTTGGAAAGTGCAGTTTCGTTGCGTTTCGCGCGGGTTTTGGCAAGGTAAGCTTGTAAGCAACTCGACGGGGACAAGGCCCCCTTTCTCCAATTGCAGCATAAGACTTCAGACTTCGGACATCAGACTTCGGAACTTTCTTCAGTCCGAAGTCGGAAGTCCGAAGTCAATAAAGCCTGCGGGGACAGCTGTTGCCAATTTGCCGCGGAGGCAGCGGCGAAAACATACGTACAAATCTCGCTACGGGGGCGACAGCTCGCCCGACCCGCACTTCGGCGGATACTACCCGACATGTTTTTGACGCTCGTGCATAGCACTCGCCTGTTACCGTGGGTCGTCAAAATCATGTCGGTTCCGCGAAGTGTCTCTCGTGCGACTGTCGCCCCCTACG
>JAEEZC010000378.1 GCA_016288465.1 Verrucomicrobiota bacterium
ACGTTGTTGGTCCACGACAGGCTGAAATCCTCCCAGAAACTTGTCGCGCCCATGTCGAGCATTCCGCCCCAGTAGTCGCGCACGGTGTCGAGCGCACGGGAGTTCTCCCCTGCCGCGCTCATCGCCTCAAGAATGTAGTAGCCGTAGAAGGTCGAGACTCCGTCGTGGCCGTTCCTGCCGAGAACCTCGCGGAACATGTCCTTCGCATCCCTGAGGCCTCCGAGCGCGAGAAGCGCGGCGGCGGACTTCGCACCTGCCGGATCGGGCTTTTCAGTGCGCGCCCTCGCGGCCTCTTCGCGGCACTTCGCGGCGAGATTCGCGTCGCCTGCCGCGTCCATCAGTTCGGCCGCGTCATCGAGCGTGAGGGCAAGAAGCGCGCGCGTTCCGGCCAGGACGGCGGGCCTGTTGTGCTGCGTGGGCCAGTCCAGGAACGCCTTGGCCTCCGGTCCGCCCCCGAACGCCGCCTTGTCGCCCCGAATGTTCTCGAGAACGTGCGCTACGGTCGCCTTGAGATATTCGCCGCGTTCCCGGACCCATGCCGCGTCTCCGGTGTAGCGATACCACTCGCACACGACGCGGAGAAACCAAAGCGTGTAGTTGGGCATTGCGTTCATCCATCCGTCCGTCGGAGTGGTGGCAATCGCATAGTCTATGGAATCGGACAAGACATCCGCCGCGCCGAAGACGGAGAGAATCGCCCGGGCTTCTGGATGTACGTCGCCGAGCCACACGAGCCTGTCGCGCTTGATGCCGTCCCACAGGAAATCCTGACAGCAGAGATGGACTGTGCGCACAGCCGTCTCCCATATCCGGTTCAGGCGGTCGTCGGAACACTTGAATTCGCCGAGACGCGGCATCGGCCGCATCAGCGACACCGCCCGAACGCACTCGAGGTTGACCTTTCCGGTGGTGACGAGATCGAGCCGCACGAACCGGAATCCCGTGTTGCCGATCTCGACGAGGCCCATGAACGGAATGTCATGCACGGCGTCGCGTATCGCATGGTCGTTGCCGGCGTACTTCTGTCCGATTTCGGACATCGCCTCGCAAACGCTCTCGCCGAACCGCACGCGCATCTTCATGCCTCTCGGGCACATGCCTCCGATCTGGATGCCGCCGTGCAGTTCGCGTCCGAAATCGAGCAGCACCGAAGCCGGCTCGCCGTTGTTCTCCATCGTGCATCCGCAGTTCGCCCTCCAGCGCTCCTCGGGGATCTGCCCGTAGCGCGGCTTCAGCAGAGTGTCTGCGTCCTTAACGACCGACCTGCTGCCGTAAACGGCGTCGCCGGACGTCCACACAACCCGCGCGGGCGGCAGGAACGTGCGCGTGCGCGGATCGGGGCGGCCCGGCTCCAGCGCGAATAGCCCGAAGGCGGAGAACGATGCTGCCAACGCCACAATGGCGCGCGATATGCTGTTCGATTTCATAGTGTCTCCGTCATGTCACAATCCGTTGGCTGGCGAAGACGGCGCACCGTTCACGGGCGAGGCGTCTTCGAGCAGGAATCCCGAGAGGGCGAGAACGAATCCGTTGGCGGGAATGCGGATCGTGCCGCCGCGCCATTCGCCGCAGTCCGAGAGCTTGGCGTGCTCGACATCGACGCGATACAGCCTGTAGACGCCATCACCCGCCTTGACGTCAGCCGAAACGCCGGCCTCGCCGACGTTGGCGACCAGAAACGCGCGACGCCCGCCATTCTTCGCGGCGGCCGCGTACAGTCCCTTGGCGTCGCACTTCGCCTCGGCCGCCGCGCCGAGCTTCGCGAGCTCGTTCCATGCGCGGAACGCCTCGTAGCAAGGCGTGGTGCGATGGCCGGGGAACGTGAAGAGTCCGCAATAGACGCGCGTAGGGCACGCATCGTAGTACATCGCCTTGTCGATGGACGAGCCCTGCATGACGCAGAACGCCGCCGCCACGTTCGCCGCGCCGACGTGCGTCTCGCACAGCTCGAACTGCTCTTTCCTGTCGCCGCGGAAGACGTTCCACTCGTTGAAGATGTTTTCCGTCCCAACAAGCCCGGCCGCGTCGAGCGTCTTGCGCACATACGCCGCATGGGTCGCAATCCTGTCCACCGGCCAGTCCTGCGAAACGTAGAGATGCCACGAGAAGAAGTCCAGCGGCGCCTTCGTTTCGGGCGCGGTCACGTAGCGGCAGAAATCCTCGAACCACTCCACGAAGCTCCTGTAGAACGCGCTCTCAGCGCGCCTCTTGGCGTCGTCGATCGTGTAGAATCCGCAACCTGCGTAGCCGCCGACCTTTAACTGCGGGAACGTCGTCTTGAGATGGTTGGCCGCCACGCGGTAGAGCTCGAAGAACTGCTCCTTCGTCCCCTGCCACATGGCCGGATTCTCAGGCTCGTTCCATATCTCCCAGTATTCGATGTTCCAGTGGAAGCCGTCAGCCCAGCCTTCGTTGTAGTGGCGGATCACGTGTTCGCAGATCCGCGCCCACTTGGCGTAGTCCTTCGGCGGGAATATGTTGTACGCCTTGACTCTCCAGTTGTTCTCGATCGTGACGCCGAGTCGATAGAAGAGCTTGCACCCTGCCGCGACTATCGGCTTCAGGTAAGCATCGGTATAGGCGAAGTCGTAGTTCTTGGGGTCGTTCTCGTCGGCGTCGAAGTGAGGGAACACGTTCGGAATGTCGACATAGTGCGTCCCGCCGAAGGCGTAGGCCGTGTCGTGCGTGCGCACGAACGGTATGCCGGCGGTCTTGAACTCGTCCTGTCCCTGCTTTCCGTTCACGCGGACAGGCGCGTTGTTCACGCCGTGGAGCGGCTTTATCGCGCCGCGTTCAGCCGAAAAGTCGATCTCGAGCCCG
>JAEEZC010000379.1 GCA_016288465.1 Verrucomicrobiota bacterium
GAACTGGTGGTTGCCTCCAGTGACCCGACCGCCGGTAAGCGTGACGCGCCTGACCGTCGCGCCGCCCGAGACGGTCACCACGCGCGAACTGGCGCCAGGCGAGGCAACCTGCCTGATTATCGTGCCGTCCCAGCCCTGGCCAGACAGGGTGACTCCGTTCGTAACCATCAGCTGCGTGTTGATGTAGAACGTGCCAGCCCCAAGAACGACCGAGCCGCCGCTTCCGGCCGCGTCTATCGCAGACTGGATCGCGCCGACATCGGTGGCGCCGGAGCTGTCGCCGCTTGGGGCTATATCGCCTTTAGCCGAGATAGCGGTCGCCGCCAGGACTGCCAATGCAATTTGTTTTGCCATCATAGTAGGTTTCCTTTTGTTTGTTTGCAGTTGAAATCGTCAGTCGATTGCGAAAATGGTCCTCGGGCGCCTGGACGGCACGCTGCCGCCCGAAATACGCGAAACTCCGGACGCAGAGAGGAAGGCGGACGACGCCTGGTCGCATTCGGCCTTGACCCAGTCGGCGGAGCAGACGACATCGCGGAGTCTGAACTCATCGAAGAGCCCCGTGAAATGTCCGTTGTAGAGTCCGCCCTTCGTGCCGAAGCAGAGCTTGTTGTTGCTGTCCTTCGCCGCGGCAATGGCGCCGTTCAGAACGGCCGCGCCGTCGACGTAGACGACAAGCGAAGTTCCGTTGTAGACGGCTGCGACATGCCGCCAGCTGCCCATGGCCGTCGGGATTGCGCCCGAGAGCGTCGGGCCGCCATTGCCGCAGGCCTGGATCGTTGTCGCGTCGGCAAGCGCAAGCTCCCATTCGGGCGTGCCGCCGTCGGCGCTTCGGACCGCTATTCGAGCAAGGCCGCCGCCATCGACGGTGTCGGTCATCTTCACCCAGCCCGACATCGTGAAGTCGCAGCCGAGGTCCAGAAGATAGGAGTCGCTCACGCAGAGCATCGAACGGCCCGTCCCCTTGTTTCTCACGGATGTGTTGAACCTCCCCTTGCCGAAAACGCCTTCGCCAGCGACGGAATACGCGGATCCGCTGCCGTTAGGCGAGGCAGCGAGCCCGTTTCCTGCCGCGTCCGCAACGTCGTCGTCGGGCTCATCCATGTGCCAGACGCCGACGTAGTCCGCCGACCACGTGCGAATCGTCTTGACCTCGTCAGTCGGAGTCCCGCCATAGTACATCGTGAACGCGGCAGCATTCGAAAGCGCGGGAATCTTCACCCAGACGAGCGAAACGCCGTTCGTGTTCCATTGCTCCACATCGTAGTCAAGGGACTTGCCCGAAGAGTCTGCGAAGCGCAGTTCGCTTCCAGTCGACGGGTCTGCCATGTCAGCATAGAAGAACCCTTCGGGCGAATTGGCCGAAAGACGGACGGCGACCGGGAAATCCGTCAGCGTCGACTCTCCCGTGTAGCCAGAGGCCGTGAACGTTATCGAACAGGAAAAGCGATCGGTCTGGACGTCATGCGGCACGATCACGACAGGGTCGCCAGGCTCGCACTCGCGAATGCCGCGCAACATCGCCATGCCGATCGTCGCGTCAACATGTCCCCTGTTCTTGTCGGCGGGAACGTATGCTGAGGCGAGGGACGTCGAAAGAAGCGCGTCGTAGTCGGCCATGTTGATGGAGAAGCCGGCCGAGAACGTTTCGGCGCCGGCACCAGATGCGCCCTGCTCGACCGTCGGATTCGCGGCAAGAGACGCAAGGCCGCGCCTGAAGACGACCTTGGAAAACTCCCCGCCGCCCATACCGGCATTGGCGGCAGCCTGCTTGAACGTGGCGAGCTGGTCGCCAGTTATCTTGACTGCGGGATGGATAGCGTACACCTTCTCGTTCGCATTCCAGACCGCCTCTGCCGCCGCCATCTGCCCATCTCCCAGCCCCAGCGCGCGAAGAAGCGTCCTCGCCATGACACGGTCGCCTGCGGGTGCCATGTGCACGCCGTCGATCGTCGCCTTGTAGTGGAGCTGGTATTCAAGATAGGGCGTGGCGGAGCTGTTCCTCCAGTCGGTGATGGCCTGCCATGTGTCGCAGAGTGGAACGGCATGGGTCGATGCATAGCCGCGCAGCGTCGCCGCGTAGGCGCTCGTCACCTCGCTGTTCTCGGTGCTGAACTCGGCGAACGTAGGCGTCATGACGACAGGCGTGATACCGGCCGCCTTCGCCATCAGGATCATCGCCTCTACGTCTTCTGGCCCGCTCGCAGGGGTCTGGCTGGCAAGGGCGACGTCATTCACGCCAGCGCAGATCGTAACGACTGACGGAGCGCAGTCGACGACGTCACGCTGAAAGCGCGCGCGCATCTGGGACGCCTTCTCGCCGGGAACGCCGCGGCCAATCCACTGGACGTTGATCCCGTTCGCCGCCAGGCCCTGCACCGTAAGGTTCACGTAACCGTGCGAGCGTTCTGCACCGTAATGGGTAATCGAATCGCCCATGAAGACGATCTTGTCGCCATTCTTGACCAGGGCCTCTCCGTCGGCTGCAAACGCCGCGAAAATGCCGAGAATCGGAAGGAGCGTTCTTGCGTTCATGTCAACTCCTGTCAGTCAATGGTAAGCATCACGCGAGGTTTCGGGACCACGGGATGAGGATTCGTTCCGTTGAACTCATAGCACCCGACCGAAGGAGGCTCGGAGAACATGGCGCCGTCCAGATCCGTGCCGATGCCGGAATAGGCAGCACCTGCGCCGATCGCCGGCGAGCCCGCGGCAAGGTGGTAGTCGTTGTTCGCAGCGTCGGCAAACCTCGGCGCGCCGCCAAGGATGTTGTTCGAGGAGTCGGACGCAAGAGTGCCTGCGATGTTCGCGTCGACAGATTCCGCCGCGTTGCCCGAGACGATGCTGTTCAAGAGCTTTATATTGTGATTGTAGGTCTCGTCGGCGATTCCTCCGCCTGTAATTCCGGCCGAATTCCCGACGATCGTCGTGTTGCGGATAGTGACGTTCGGCTTGCTCATGACGAAGCACACTCCGCCGCCGCGTCCGCTAGTGCGGACGTTGCCGTAGACGAGACACGTGTCGACGAGAATCGTCCCCTGAGTATTGTAGTGTCCGATGCCGCCGCCAGCTCCGGTATCCGTGCCGGTGTTGTAGGCTATGACGGAATGGTCGATCGAACCGTTCTCGAAGTACACCCCGACGCCGTAGACATTGTTCCCCTTCGCAGAGTTGTGATGGATGCTGCAGTGTGAGATCGCGCCGTCCGTGACATGTGCGCCCGCGCCGTGCGTCCATTTGCTGGTCGTCTGGCCGCCCGTAATCGCAAGCCCCTCGACGCGCGCACCGTTCTTCAGCGACAAGACTCGGTGCGGCGCGGTCTGCCGGAGCGTCGTCTCGGCCATGCCCTGTCCGACTAGAGTGACGCCGCCAGTGACCATCAGCTCGGCGCCAAGAGTGAAGACGCCGCCGCTCAGAGCCACCATTCCGTGGACAGGAGCGGCCGCGTCGATCGCGGCCTGGATAGCCGCCGCGTCATCGCCGCCGGAAGGCTCGATTGCGCCGAGCGGCAGAGTCGTGAAAGTACCGCTGACGACGGCGTTCGCGGGCATCGCCGCGTTGTTCACGAACGTCAGCTCGTAGTGGTAGGTCGTGTTCGGCTGCAGGCCTGTCTTGAGGTAGTCGAACGAGTCGATCTCGCCGACGACGATGCGCTCCGCCGCACCCAGCGCGTTGGCCGCGGTTCCGAGGCGGAGAAGCACGTCGCAGGAGCCGGCGGTCGAGCCGACGGACATGATAGTCGCGTCGAACGTAGCACGCGTAGCACCGCAATGAACGCCGTTGACCTTAACGACCGGCGCGCCGGAAGCGAGCGTCGAGGCGTCGCGCACGCCGCGTAGGATCGCGCATCTGACCGCCTCGTCGACGCGAACTCCAAGTTTGGCTGCTGCGGCGACGAGCTGGTCGTAGGCCTTGTAGGAGAAGTTGCATGATGTAGGAGTGACCGTCATAGCGGTCGAAGCCCCGTCCCCTTCTGTCTCGTGCTTAGGATTCGCCGCGAGCGAAGGAATGCCGCGGTCGAGTATCTGCTTGATCGAAAGTCCGGCTACGGCCTGCGCCTCAGCTGCAGTGAGATTGACCGTGATGGTGGCCGTGGAGGACGGGGGCACGATCAGCGGAACAAGAGTGTCGTCCGCGTTCCACGCCGCCTCTGCCGCGGACAGCTCGTTCATGTCAAGACCGAACGCCTTGAGCACGGCCCGCGCCATCTGCCGGTCTCCCGCGGGAGACATGTGCACCGTGTCGCAGGTTATGCGGAGATCGGCGTTGGACATACGCGCCAGGACCGGCTTGTCGACATCGTTCATCCACGCACGGAAATGCTCGTACGTCGAGGCGTAGGTCAGTCCTTCGTCTGCGACGATCTCCTTCACGCCGCCCACGAACTTTCTGAGTTCGTCCTTGTCGGTCTCGCCGTATCCGGCGGTGGTCGGCGAAAGCATGACGACCTTGGCGCCGGCATTCTTCGCCTTCGCGACCATCTCGCGCTCTTTCTGGCAGAACGTCGCATAGGCGACACCCTTGTAGATGTCGTTCACGCCGGCGGAAATCGTCACAATGTCCGGATTCTTCGCGACGACATCGCGATCAAAGCGATTGAGCATGTTTTCGGCCGTATGGCCCTGGACGCCGACGCCCTCCCAGTCAGGAAAGATGCCGTTCGCCTCGAGTCCCTTCACGACGAGATTCACGTAGCCATGCGTGCGGCTCTTGCCGAACTCAGTGATCGAGTCGCCCATAAAGACGAGCTTGTCTCCGGTCTTCACCAGCTTCTCGCCGCCCTTCAGCGCCGCGGCCAGGATCTCCTGGAACTTCGGTGCGAGCCAGACTTCGTTATAGAGATTGTTCGGGTGTCCGAAAGTCGCCTGATGCTGCGAAACCGTATTCCCCCAGTCGATCGTGTAATGGCTCGCAAACGAGTCCGCATTCCAGGGTGTCTCGGCGATGTTGTGGAAGTCGAGCGGATCTGAGGCGTCCGCAGTCAGCCAGTCGTGGAACTCGATTCCGCGCGTCTCTGCGACGGCCCTCAAGGCGTCCCTCGGATGCGACTGGAACGTGCCGTTGATGTTTCCGTAGTAGATGCCGCTTACAAGGATGAGCTTCGCATTCGGCGCCTGGCTCTTCACAAGGTCAATCGCCGCGTTCATGTGGGCCGTCAGAGAATCGCTCGACGTGATGCTGTCCGTCGGAGAGCCGACAGCTCCACCAGTGACAGTTGACCAGTCGTTAATCGACCCGAAGATCGTGACGACGTCGACGTCGGACGGAATCGGGCGGGTCTCCAGCCGCTTGTAGAAGCACTGCGAGCCTCCGCTCGTCTTCTTGTAGCCAGTTCCGCCGACGGCATTCGTGTAGACGACCTGTATGCCGGTGTCGCGGGCGATATAGTGGTAGTACTTGACGACGGCGTTGTTCGGCTGCGGGTGGCCCGGATCGGAGAGCGAGTCGCCGACGACGGCCCACTTGTACGACGAGAGGTCGACGGCCTCCGCGAACAGCGCGGCGGAAAGGCCCAGAGTTGCGAACAGAATATGGCGTTTTGACATCGTGGCTGTCCTTTCATTTGTCTGGTAATATTCTAACCTATGAAGGGGAAAACCGCAATCACGCGAAAGTATGCGAAAACGGCTATACTCACGTATAGTCCCCGACGTCAGAAAACGAGCTTGTCGCCTGTCCATACGAGTTGCACGCCTCCATACGCGGCAAAGGCGGTCACGAGGGCAAGCGAGGCGGCGAAAAGGCTTTTCGGGCAGTCCATGATTCGTTTCTCCTTATTTGCAGTGAAATCACTTTAACGTCCAAGCCGAGGGGAGCTCAGTCGCGACGACGACTCCCTCAGGCCAGCAGTTGTCCTGATCAATTATCGAAATCTTCTTCGGCGAAACCTCGCCTTTCGGAGCGGCGGCGTGCGAGACGATCGGAGAGATGCCAGCGGTCACTTTCATGCCGTGCAACAAGATGGAGCCGGGTCTGAGGTCTGGATTGTCGTCCGGAGACACGTTAGCGGGAAGACGAATCGGCCGAAGGTCGTGGACGTCAACGAGACTTCCGACGCCGGAGACGTCGCAACCGTCGAACTCGACCAGGCCGACAGTGTAGGCGCCGAGCTTCAGCAGCGGCGAACTGTCGCGCATTCGGATAGAGCAGTTGCGGAACAGAGCTTCCGCCGGCTTATCCCACCAGTTGCCCTGAACGAGCAAGCCGTCAAGCGTGCATCCGGACATTCGAATACAAGCCCCTTCTATGCCGAAGATGGAACCACCTGTGAAGGAACAGTCTTCCGCCGTCACCGAACCGCCTATTAGCTTGCCGAGCGTTGAATTCTCGAAGCGGCAACCGACCCATAGATTCGTCTGGTAGAACCGGCTGAAGGACGAGTTTTTCACAACGACCTCGGACCAGCGTCCGCCGGGGAATGGCAGGTAAGTGCTGGCGTCTGTGCAGTTCTCGAGAGTGCAGGCACGTGCATTGGCTATGCTGACCGGCATGTTCCTGAAAGTGCAGTTCACAAGGCGGCCTGCCGAGCCTACGTCCACTGTAAATGCGTTCTCGCCGCCATCGAACGTCCGACCCGAGAGCACGTAGTCCCAGTCGTCAGTCCGGCATTTCGATTCATTGAGTCCGAAAACTACTCCCTTGGCGTAGCTGTTGGCGTCAAAGCGGGTGTATCCGGAGCGGAGACGCGAATCGCAGCGGTATGTTCCTTGACCGATGGTGTTGCCGCGCACGCAAGGCGAGTGAGCCCGCCCCCAAAGGTAGATGTCAGAATCGTTCTTCTCCAGAATGAAGTTATGCCCGGCGCAAGTCAGAATCGAGTTGTTGCGCGGATTGTCGCGAAACACGTTCCCGGTGAAATAGACATCCTGCATCTGGTCCCATCCGTCCTCCGCATCGAAGGCGCAGCAGGCCGCACTCTCGCCAGATCGAGTGAAGAAGTTCTCCTTGAACAGCATGTTCTTCATCGCCGAGGCGGCGTAGCCAACGCAGCGGCAGTTGTCGAAGGTGCAGCGCGCCACGGTGCAGTTTACGGGAAGACGGAACGCGGTAAGCGACAGGCCTGACTTGTCAGCGGCATCGGCGCTCTCGGCCTCGACCGAAACGCGCAGGAACGCGGCGCCTTCGGGTATCCACATCTCGCGGTACTGCCAGCACGTCTCGGCGGAAAGGAACTTCTGCGACGAGTCGTACCACGCGGCCGTCATCTGCCAGGACCGCGTCGCGACGCCCTGATATCCGAGATATCTTGAGATCTGAAGTCGGCGATGGCCTGCGTCGAGTATCTTCTTAAGGTCCTTGAACTCCGTTGTGAACCGATACGTGTCCGACGCATCTACCTCGCCACTGTTACGGTCAAGGCCGCCTGGCACGAAGGCGGGGAGCCGCTCAAGGAAATAGCTCCATCCTCCAGGTGCGTCTGCACTGATTCCGTTCTGGCCGCCATATCCGGTGACGCCAACGACCTTGACATCCTCGACAGAGCAGTACTGCGAGCTGCCGCCGATCTCGAAGCCAGACGGCCACTCAGAGTTGTTCTTGGAGCCAAGGTAATTGTGTTCCCAGTAGTCGCCTTCAATGGTGCCGCCGACAAGATGTGCGTCAGTCACGCTCAGAAGACGAACCATGCACGACCGGTCGCCCGCGAAGCCGTTCTGCTTGAGGACCGCGCCTCCGAGATTGAGCGTCAGGCCGCTTGGAACGAACAACGACTTCTTGTGGGACAGACGGTAGGTTCCACGCTGCAGCACGACCTTTCGAAAGCCGGCCGCCGCCTTCTCGTCAATCAGCCGCTGAAGGCCAGCTACATTGGCCTCGGACATTCTCTCTACAGCGGCCTTGTCGTAGCCGGCGTCATACACGATCTTCGCCTTCTTCCATGCCTGCCACGGAAGCTTTCCGGTTTTCGGGTCTCTGGGAACGGTGACTGTATACCCAGGGGCATCTCCCCTCTTCTCCTTGACGACCACAGTCTCGTTGGAGCAGACGTAGACGATCTTCTCGAAATCGCCGTCGTTCCGTATTCCGTACGCCACAAGGTCTGCCTCGGTCATCATGTACACCCTCTCGGCCGGGATTGCGAGGTCATCGGAGGAGCGGACGCGAAAATCGTGTATCACGCGATGAGACTCGCGCCCTTTATCATCCTTCGCCCATATGCGCATCTCGTATTGACCGACGGGAAGCCTGCCGAGGTTGAGTTCAGAATCTCCGCTTCTCAGGCCGGAAAGAGACAGAACCTTAGACTCGCCGCCAGCCTGACGAAACTCCAGGAAGGCAGTGAAACGATGCGAGTCGTCGAGGTGGCGTATCTTCGAGGAATCGAAATCAGTAAGAAAGAACACGATCTTGACTTCATCGTCAGGCGTGACGGTTGGCTGCACGTAGTATGTCGAGATGTATGGATACTTGAATCTCTCCGGCGGCTGGTAGCTCTCGTTCTTGTCGACCACGCCGCGAACAGACGTAGGATCTGTGAGGTATCCGGGAACGAGCGCCTGTGCGGAGGCGATGCGGAGCAGGCCAATCGCAAGACCGGCGGTAACAGACAGGGCTACATTGCCTACGTGCATATCACACCTCTCATGGAGCGACTGTGGAGACGACAACTCGATAGAAGCCGTTAGGTTCGGAACCGTCAAGGACGATGGACAGCTCCGACGTCCCCGCAAGAAGAGAAGCGCCTGAGACCCAAGTGCTCTCGTCGACGGCAAACGGCTTCGACAGGTCTGAGGTCTTCTCAAGCGCGTACCAGCAGCCAGCCTTCACTTCTGAAACACCCACCTTTAGCGATGAGCCCGCGAATGTGACGGATGTCGCCCTCGGCGATTCTGGCGCGGCGCCGCCTGCCACCGTCACGGTAATCGTGCCATCGCCGTTGTCAGTGACCTGGCAGGCAAGGCTGCCACCGAGCGTGAGGGCAAATCCGTTCCTGACGATGGTATAGGCGCCAGCCGAAGCCGGACTCCACGACGTGTCCCAGAGAAGCTCGACCTGCCCACTGCCAGACGCGACCGCCTCCGCAACCGTCGCGTACTCTATGCCTCCTGATGCGGCCAGATTCGTGTCGATACCGTCAAAGCGGTACGCGCCCGTGAGCGAGGCGATATCGCATTCGCCACTATAGCTGACGGCAGAGACTCGTGAAACACCCCTGACGCAAGGGAACGGGCCGAATTTCGTGCCGCCGACGATGTATTCCACTTCACCTGCAATGGGGTCGATCATGGTCTGCACCTCGGTGTCGCAGGAGACTTTGGCTACGGCGTCAAGGTTTGTCACAACCCCTCCATCGGTGAGAAAGGCATATCGATATGAATCGGCAACCTTCACAACCTTTACGCCTGCTATATCCAGTGGACTGAACGCGTCGTCGTTCGCACCTCCGAACGTGAGCGTGGATGAAATTGTGACAATGGAGTCGGTCCGAGAAGGCGCAGTAGCGGAAAACACCGCGTTGGAGACGCTTATCCTGCCGTCCGCGACAGCCACCTTGGCGCCGGACCATGCGCCAGTCGTTCCGAGCATAGCCGCAGACTCGCGTATCCAGCCCTCTTTCTCATCGAACACCTGACTGCCCTGCACAAGCGAGACATCCTTCGTATAGTCAACGCCGTCGACAGTCAGCGTAATGGTTCCTGCATACACGTTCCCTGCCGTGACGACAACAGCGGGAACATCGAAATAAGCGACACCGGCATCAACAACGCCGACATAGTCGACGCCATTGACGGAAACCTTGGCGGAAACTGTTGCGCCATCAGGAATGCCCGAAACCGCAACGGAAACGGAACTGCCATTGTAGTCCGTTCCTGGCCGTGCCTCCGCCTCGCCAAGGCAGGTAGACTGCACGCCGCAGGATTCATAGCAGCCGACATTCGGCGGATTTCCGCGCTCGCAACCGTCCAGATCTGCAACGATGCCATCGTACCACTTGCCAGCACCGACTGCGGCCGTACCGGAGACGGGGTGGAAATCGCCATTAGGAGCGTCTACAAAGGCCGGAACTCCTATTATGCAGTCCGTGCCGAAGGCGACCGAACCAACACCGAAAAGATTGTTAGACGAGTTCGCCGCCGATACATTATCGTGGTTCGAAACATCGGAAGCCGACGATGAGTTGCCGGCAACGATGCAGTTCACGATGGCGAATCCGGTCTTCGAGCCGTAGTTTACCGCCAGATGCAGTCCGCCGCCTTCGGCGCTGGCACGGTTGTTCACGATTGTAGTGTTGCGAATCGTGCGCTTGTTGTTGCATCCCGCGAAATCTATCCCGACTCCACCTCCGCAGCCATTTCGAACGACGTTGTCCCGTATCAGGCACGTATCGATTGTCGCACCTTCGGATCTGGAAACCAGATCGCGGGTGCCGACGCCTGCACCGCATCCTCCGCTGCCGGCCAATGCGATCTGATTGCGCTCGATTACGGAATGGTCGACCGTTCCCTGCAGAATGTACACTCCGCCACCATGGCTGACATTGCCCTTGGCGCCTGCGATGTTCTTGACAATGCGGCAGTCCGATATTGTTCCGTTATTGACATAAGCTCCGCCGCCAGCGCTGTAGTTGCCGGAAGTTCTGCCACCTGTAACCGTCACGCTCCTGAGAGACGAGCCGTTGTCTAGCTTTACGACGCTTCCCATGGCAGTCTGCTTCAAGGTCGTTTCGGATCTGGAGCGTCCGACCAGAGCCACTCCGCCGGTAACGTTGAGAGTCGACGACAGCAGGAATGTGCCACCGTCGAGAGAAACCACTCCCTGCAGAGGAGCCACCGCGTCAATTGCCGACTGAATGACGGCTGTGTCGTCTACGCCAGACGGCTGAATGGCGGCGTTCCCTGCCGACGACGTAGTGAAGTTGCCGATCTTTGTGACCCGAAGAGCACCTGGTGCATTGTTCGCCACCGACACCTTGTAGTGATAGGTCGTTCCAGTCGCAAGCCCCCTGATCTGATGCACAAAAGAGTTGCGCTGTCCGGCAAGAACGCAAACTTCCGCTCCGAGACTGGAAGCATCCGTTCCATATGCGAGCAGAACATCGCAGGATGACGCGCAAGCTCCCACCGAAACGATGTTGCCGACAAGCGTGGCCGTCGTCGCCGCAGGCTGCATTACGACATCCTCTACCACTGGTGCCGTGGGCTCAAGCGCGGCATAGGATGCGCAGTGGCGTACGCCTCGAAGAAGCGCGGCCTTCTTCGCATCCTCGAGACTGCAGCCGGCGGCCTTCGCATAGTTCAGCAGTTTGTCATATCCAGAAAACGACACTGTCGCATCTGAAAGCGAAAACACCGCATCTGCTCCAGCAGCCTCTGATTCGACCGCGACATCTGACGTCAAGGACTCGATCCCCTGAAGAAAGACCTGTTGTGCAAACGCGTCGAGAGCGACACCCTGCGTCGCAGCTGCGGACTGGACAGCGGCATACTCAGCAGCCGTGAGATTCACGCTGGGCGAGACGGGAATCAGGCTCTCGTCCGCATTCCACGCCGCCTCGGCATTTGCCATCTCGGTGGCGTCGAGGCCAAACGACTTCAAAACCGCCCGTGCCATCTCGCGATCGCCGACTGGCGCCATGTGCACACCATCGCAGGTTGCACTGTACGGCCCACCCATGTAGCTGTTCCCTGCCGAAGTCCGCGGATTGTCGATGTCGTCGATATAGCCGCGAATGGCATTGAAGGTGTCAGCATATGCAATTCCCTCGGCAGCCGCAATCTCACGGGCTCCGCTGGCGAATTTGCGGAGATCGGCATTGTCCTCTTCGCCTGCAGCCGTGGTCGGCGACAGAACGACAGGCTTCGCACCGGCGCTCCGCGTCTTCTCGACCATCTCGGTCTCGTTCAGTAGGAACTGATCGTAGGTGGCCTTGCCGAACCAGACGTCGTTGACGCCTGCGGATATTGTGACGACGTCCGGATTCAGTGGGATGACGTCCTTTTCGAATCGGCTCAGCATATCCGTTGAAGAATCCCCTTTTACACCGACCCCGCAACCAGTAGCGTTGATATTGTTGGCGGCAAGGCCCGACATGACGAGATTTACATAGCCATAGCGATTGCGGGCACCATA
Organism: Verrucomicrobiota bacterium; assembly: GCA_016288465.1. Lineage (GTDB taxonomy): Bacteria > Verrucomicrobiota > Kiritimatiellia > RFP12 > UBA1067 > UBA1067. Next base: position 12,070 of record JAEEZC010000379.1, read on the forward strand.
CCATGTTATCGAGTCGCCCATGAAGACAATCGTGTCTCCGTCCTTGACGATCTTCTCGTTTCCGGCAATAGGCTCTCCATCATCATAGGGAGCCTCTACGAAGACAAGCTGGTTGATGACCTTGCGTTCGGTCCCGACTGGCTCAATCGTGATTGTTCCAAAAAACGGAATGTCCTTCTGCCGTCCCGAAAGGTAGTTCATCGTATAGTAGTCAGATGAATCAGCCGACGTCTTCTGCGTATCGCAGATGTCCGAGGCAGTCATCAGATCCTTGCGAATCGCCATGGTCGTCGACCCGCCGCCGTCGCAGCAGACGCCCTCGACGCAACCTAGCTCAAACTGTAGCATGGCGATCTCGTAGTAGCTGAGGCCGTCCGAGACGCCCTCGCGACGTCCGTCGACTACGCAGACCCACAGGATTCCATCTGCAGTTGATCCGAAAAAAGGATAGTTGGCGCGAGGGAAACTGTCCGTAGACCACGTCTTTACGCCGTTGTGAAGCGTATATGCCTCCAGCGTGATGATGTTATCCCAGGCGTCAGCCTTGGGCTTGCCGGTCTCGGGGTTCACGTCAAGCCACTTTTTGTCGAACTTGAACGACTTGTCGTCGTTGAAGGCGAATCCGTCCGGCGACATCTCCTGACGGCTCGGTATTGCCACTCCGTCTGCCTTCGCATATCCCTGAGGTCCGCCATTAGAGTCCTCCATTGTCATGTTTATGGCGAACAGCGCGTTCTCGGCCGCAGCAGTCCTGGACGTCGTCCAGCGCTTCTCGGACTGCTGCGTGTGGTCCACAAACTTCATGCGGACCGGGGAATGCGCATAGTCGATGCGCAACATGTGCAGGTCGTTCTTTGTACCAAGAAGGTTCGAGAACCTTCCATAATAGTATTCGACGCCGTTAGTGAGCTGCATCCACTTGGCGGTGCCGAGACCCATCGACCGAAGTCCCGCCGGAAACCGCGCAACAGCAGCATCTCCGGTCAGGACTTCGCCGGCACCAGCGCTTAAGGCCATCGCCGCGACAGCTGCAGACAGTATCTTAAAGATCGCGTTTCTCGTCATGGCAACCTCCGCAGATTCACTTGGCGTCTCCTACTCCACGTTCAGCTTCTCGTCCGCGTCGAGCCGGACCGATTCGACGATGCGGAACTCGCCGCCCTTGAGCGTTATGAAGTCCTTGTCGCCGAACTGTTGCAGGACGCACTTGCGCTCGTTCTCGTAGTCGAGATTGAGAAGGTACACCTTCCCTTCGTCGGGGAAATACGAGTAGAGTATCCAGCCGCAGTCGTCGTCGGGATTCTCGAAGTCGGGGCCGGTGATGTAGACGTTGCCGCGCCCGGGCGTGGCCGCGTACTGGTAGAGGTAGGCGACCATGCCGACGTCCCTAAGCTCCGCC
>JAEEZC010000380.1 GCA_016288465.1 Verrucomicrobiota bacterium
GAATAATATATATTATTTTAACATATTATCGAAGACACTAAAATCCAAGTTCCCCAAGTTCCCACGATTTTTCGGTCGCAATTTTTTGCAAAAGTGATGGGAAGTTGGGGAACTTGGGTTTCCGGCTTTCTATTTCTTAGCTTTTTTCGCGTCCGACGTGCTTTTTGGCAAGTTATCAGCCTCTTTCATGTAAATCCAAGTTCGCAAATCAGCCCAAAGTTCGCACAGTGCATTGACGATGTCTTCTGCCGCCTTGCATTGAACTTCCTCTTTATTGTCTCCTAGCTTGATTAGTGCGTCTGTCCAAAGACGGTAGGTACTGGAGCCGATGCGCTTTGCAAGTGCGGCGCCTCTGAGGGCAAGGGCGTCGCATGACTTTACCACATCGAAGCGAAATGTCGTCTCATCGTCGAGATAGTCCCTCTCTTCGTCGTCAGACAAGCTTGAATCCTCGTTCTCGGGGAAATAACCGAAAGACGTGTCGAACGCGAGGATGAACCTTATGTTGTTCCAGTTGTCCTCGTCATAATCTCGACACGGAAGATCGAAAGGCATTTCGCCTTCAATAGCCCGGGAAAATTTCCCGATGTAGTTGAGTAGACGTGCTTTTATCCCGTCCCGATCCTCTTTCCTCTCCTCATCAGATCGCTCGTCTCGCGTTTTCTCAAAAGGGCAATAGTAATCCTGCTCCAGCTCATCCCAGAACTCATCCGATCTGTTCAACTCTGCTTCGCAGAAGGTCAACGCCTCGCCGTTTTGGGTCTCTTGGGCGACTTCGCTAAGTTCGTGCCATCTCATCATAAAGTGTCTTTCCCCTTTCTATCACTTTATTGCTATGTAGAGTTTTGCTACCTTGCCGTTAGTGCTGCGAGGAAGCACACTAACCGTGATTTCGTCGCGGTCGAGCAGAGTAGATTCGACTTCGTCTATCTCTCTGGACGACAGATGTGCTTTTTTCAAGAGCACCGCTCTTGCGATCCCCTTCCTTCCGGCCTTGCGGATGAAGCGGAGGGCCTTCTGGAGCTTTTCGTCCATCGGGTTCGCGGACGTGTTGTCGGCGACCATTGCGAGCATGCGCAGCTGGAGCGACTTCACGAGCCTCCACGCCCACACGACCGCCTCGCGCGATATGGCGAAGCCGTACGTCGCCTCGGCCCCTTCGCTTATCGCATAGAGGAGCGCAAGCTTGCCGACAAGCTCGAGCGAGCGGTTCCACACCGACATCGCCATGCCGTCCTGCTCGCGCTTCGCCTTCTTGTACAGCGCGTCCGCCTCGCGGTTGACGCGCAGCATCTCGTCCGCCGCGCCTTCGCCGTGCTGGACGGTCGTGACGTCGCGCGGGTCGATCTCGACGTTGTCGCACGAGCGGCGCCCGAGGTTCGAGAGGTTGCGCAGCATCCGCGCAAGCGGCGCCGGAAGCTCCTCGCCCGTCATGCCTGAGTCGGGATTGTACTCGCCGCGCTCGCCCGCCTCCATGACTAGGCAGCGCGCGAGGAATCCGTTGTCGAGGGCGCGTTCGCACAGCGAGGCGTAGAACTTCGCCGGAATCGCCGTCGCGAAGATGGAAAGCGACGGATTGTAGACAACCTCGCCGCCTCCGCCGCCGCGCGCGGAAACCGCCTTCAGGCGCGTCGTGTAGGTCGAGCCGGAGCTGGAGAAGAGCGAGAGCATCACCTTCCACATCGCCTCGGTCGCGACCTTGCTCGCCTTCTCGTCCTTCATCACGTTGAGAAGCGTGTCGAACTCGTCCATCTGCATCAGAAGCGCCGGAGTGCGCAGAAGAGCGTCCTCAAGGCCCTGTCCGGACGATATGTCGCCCTGAACCGAGAACTGGACGCCCTCGGCGAGCGCCACGCGGCGGTTCACCTTGCGCGGCCACTCCTTGCCAACGCCCGAGTCAGCGAGCGCGACGAGGTAGATGTTGGGGCGCGAGTCGTTGGGGCCGACGAACTTGCGGGCCGCGAGATGGGCGAGCATCGCAAGGGCGCCCGCGAACGAAAGCGTGCGGTTCGGACGCTGGGCCGTGCGCATCGAGTAGTCCGTCAGCGCGTCCACGAAGCCCGGGACGTGGAGGAGCGACTCGTCCACCGGCTCGTGCGCGGCGGACTCCGGCACGTCGAAGGCGGGGTTGAGGCTGAACTTCGAGCGGAGCGCGGCGATTTTGGCCTGCGCCTCCTCGATTGCGCGGCGCTGGCTTTCGAGCAGGAACTCCGGGTCGCCCGAGACGCCGCGCATGAGAAGCTGGCGCAGCGCGGCGGAGTTCTCGCGCATTATGAAGGTCTGCGACAGGGCGACGGCGTCGTGCTCGAGCGCGGCGGAGTTGGCGGAGAGGCCGAGGAACTCGTCGGCCGCGTCGTCGGGTTCGATTTCGGGGATTTCGCGCTTCGCGACGGCGAGCAGGAGCGCGGCGTCGGAGATCTTCTCGTGCATCAGGGCGAGGAACGCGGCGCGGCATGCGGCGTCGGAGAAGGTCTGCTCGGACACCATCGCCCTGCGCAGCACCTCCCTCGCCCTCTTGGCGCACGTGACGAGATACGACAGCGCCGCATACTCGCCCCCTAGTTTCTTCAAATCAAGCATGGCGCGTAGTATACCAAAACTGCCGCGAAGAAGGAGGAGGGAAGTTGGGAGTTTTTGAGTTTTGAGTTGGTGATTGGTAGTTGGTTTGTTGGTAGTTGGTTGTTGGTTTTGACCACGGAAGGCACTAAGCGAGGCGAAGCCGAGGTAGCCGAGGGCAACGCCCGAGTCCCGAAGGGATGCGCCAGCAGCCGCGAAGCGCCTTCGGCGCTACACGAATCTGGGCGAACCTTTGGCACAATTCTTTTGTCAGTTGAGAAACGTCGCGCTTCGGTTGAAATTCCCTCCGTAGGAAACGAAAATTTCCAACGTAGGTTTTCGGCGTTTCCTTGGTAGGGTTTGAGCTACGGCAGGTGACAAAGGGATTTAAGGGATAACAGGGATATAAAGGATGCAAGGGACAAGAGCGGGACCATCGCAGGTACCGGCAATCTCTTGGCCTTTAAGCCGATTTCAGTGCTCTTTTCTGTTGACGGCGAGTGGAGGGCGGGGAGTCGCACGAGAGACACTTCGCAGGAACCGACGTGATTTTGACGACAGAGGGTAACAGGCGAGTGCCATGCACGAGCGTCAAAATCATGTCGGGTAGTATCCGCGAAGTGCGGGTCGGGCGAGCTGCCCCGCCCGTAGCGAGCCCTGGGCGGAGGGAGAGGGATTCGAACCCCCGAGACCTTGCGGCCCGCCGGTTTTCAAGACCGGTGCATTCAACCACTCTGCCATCCCTCCTGAGTGCCGGATATTATACCAAAAAAACGTGCACTCCGCTGCGAACTACTCACGTATGCGCAAAAGCTCGATTGAACTCGCCAATCGTGAGACTGGATCGACGTCGATTATAGCGCCCTCAAGCGTGCAAGGCCCCTCGGCGACCTCGAATCGGGACGGCATTCCTGTCACGAACCGCCTCGTCACAGCCTTCAAATCGCGGCCAATGGACGATACGTAGGGCCCGGTCATGCCAAGGTCAGAGAGATAGGCCGTCCCCTTCGGCAAAATCATCGTGTCGGAGGTCTGTACGTGAGTATGCGTCCCGACAACGGCCGCAACGCGCCCATCAAGATAGTGCCCGAGGGTAATCTTCTCGCTCGTCGCCTCAGCATGGAAATCTACAAGAACCGGAACGTCCTTGGGCATCTCGGCAAGCGCGCGGTCCGCGGCCTTGAACGGGCAGTCCGCAGGATTCATAAACACCCGTCCAAGCAGATTCAGCACTGCGAACCTGCAAGTCGGCATGGTGACGACACGCCAGCCGACTCCCGGACATTCCTGCGGGAAATTGGCCGGGCGCACAAGCCTGTCAATCGAGCCGATCTGGCCTGCGAACTCCTTCTGACCCCAAGTATGGTCCCCTAGCGTTATCGCATCAGCCCCAGCCTCGAATATCTCCTTCGCGAGCGCGGCGGTAATGCCGGACCCGGCCGCGCAGTTTTCGGCGTTGACCACAACGGCTGAGAGGCCCTTCTCAGTGCGCAACGCCGAAAGATGATGCCTC
>JAEEZC010000381.1 GCA_016288465.1 Verrucomicrobiota bacterium
ACGCTGGCTAACGTGTCGCCGTCCGTGACGACGAATGCGGCGGGTGGGCTGCTCATCCCGTCCGGCGCAGTTGGCGGTACTGTCTCGGAATGCGGCAAGTACGTATTTGCGTTCGAGCTGTCTGGCGGATCGCTTGAGGCGTTCGTCGGTGGCGAAAGCAGGGGCGTGCGTTCGGCTGCTGGCGGACACAAGGTCATCCTGAATATGCCCGACGCGGACACGGAGTTCAGGTTCGTGTTCACGCCGGACGCGGAGAGCCCCGGCTGCGCGGTGCTGAAGGAGGTTAAGACCGGCAACGGTTTTGTTGTCTGCGTCAGGTGATTCGGCCGTTTCCGTGTCGTTCAACAAAATCAGGGGGCAAGCTTTATGACGAGTGAAGTGCGTTGTGGCAGAAGGGACTTCATCGGGAGTTCGGCCGGCTGCGCAGTGCTGGCGTTCGCCGGCGGACTTGGAGCCTCCGCGTTTGCGGGAGCCGGCGATGAAGTCCCGCCGCCACACCTGGACCGGACGAAGGTGCCTCCGCGCAACCGCAGACCGTACACCGGCATTGACTGGTCCAGCGCCCTGCAGATCAACGGCACCACGCACATGCACCAGGAGCGCGTCCTTCGCGAGGCAGTGCGCGAAAGGCGCATCGGATTCCTCACGGTCTCGAACTACTACCCGAGCAAGCCGATGTGCCCGTGGCGCGAGGCCGTCAACGAACACGTCCGCGCAGTCGCGGACTGGCCGGTCGTCGTAAACGGAAAATGCACCGAAGGGCCGTTCGACTGGAACGAGATCATCTCGAAATGGGCGTCCGAACTCTCCGAGAAGGACCGCAGCCTGCTGCCGTTGCCGACGAAGAAGCTGCGTCCCACGTTCAAGGACGGCGACTTCCCCGACGACATGCTCGAGGCGCCCAACGCGGAGCACTGCAAGTTCCTTCTCGCCGACGGCCGAAGCGTCGGATCGCTGCACATGTGCGCGCCGGGCAGTGCGTATGTCTCGGGGACGCCCGGCCTTCACAACCGCTGGAACCTCACCGCCCACGGCTATTGCCCTGGCAGCGGCGAGTTCTGGGGCACCGCGATAGACAGGATGATTGAGAAGCTGGTCGTGCCTGACGGCGGCGGCGTCACGATAAACCATCCTACGTGGTCTAACCTCGACCGCAGGCTCATCCTGGAGATACTCGACTGGGACCCGCGCGTCCTCGGCGTGGAGGCGCTGGAGAGCGGCGGCTACAACAGCGAGCACTGGTGGGACTGGATACTCTCGACGGGACGCCAGTGCTTCGGGTTCTTCGTGCCGGACCACAATGTGCGCAGCCCCGACTTCGGGGTCTGCGTGCTGGTTGTGCCCGAGCGGACGCAGGCCGCGTGCCTTCGCGCCTACCGCAACGGCGACTTCTACGGCGCCGCGCACGGGCTTGGCGAACTCGCGTTCACCGAGATCTCCTTTGACGGCAAGACGCTGAAGGCGTCGACGGACAAGCCGGCGCGGTTCGAGGTCAGGACCGCCCGCGGCGTCGTCCACGAGGAGAAGGGGACGACGCTTGCATGGAACGTGCCGCAGGCGGACGGACGGAGGATTGGCCCGCATGTCGAGGTCTTTGCGCGCGTCAAGGCGTATGCTGCCGACGGATGCGGCGAAACGCTATTCTCCCAGCCGTTCATGCTGGTCTGAGCTACTTCACGGAATATGGACACAGTGAAGAGAACGTGCATGATGGCCGCCTGGCTTGCGGCTGTGCTGGCGGAGACCCTGCCTGCCGCGGCGGAAGCCCGCGTGAAGGTCAGGACCGATCCCGACAGGGTCAAGGCGCCGCTAGTCGTCGATCTGCCGCGCATCGGCACGCTTGCGCCGCGCACTGCGTCCGAAGTCGGCGACTCGATGTGGACTATCGGGTGCGAGTGCCTCGACAGGGACTTCGCGTCCTTCGAGGAGTACCGCGACTTCCTGCCGGCGCTCGGAATCAGGAAGATTCGCCTGCAGGCCGGCTGGGCGAAGTGCGAACGCGAACGCGGCAAGTACGACTTCAGGTGGCTGGACGACATCGTGGACTGGGCGATTGCGCATGGCCTCGACCCGATGCTTGAGACGTGCTACGGGAATCCGCTCTATGCAAACGGAGGCTCCGCCGAGCTGATGGACAGCACCTTTCCGTCCGGCGAGGCGCTGGAGGCGTGGGACAGGTGGGTCGAGGCGCTGGTCGTGCACTTCAGGGGCCGCGTGCTCGACTACGAGATGTGGAACGAGTCAAACAACGTTCCCGCAAACACTCCGAAGCTGATCGCCGAGCACAACGTCCATACCGCGAAGGTGATAAGGCGCGTCTGCCCGGACGCCCGCATCGCCGGTCTCGTACTGGGCGGCGACTGGGCCAGGGACATCGGGCTCTGCCTCAACGAGATGGGCGAGGACGCGAAGCTGTTCACGTGGTTCATCTTCCACCGCTACGCCTGCAGCCCCGAGAGCGAGATCGACGTTCTGCTCGACCGCAAGGCGCTCGTGAGGAAGTACAATCCGGACGGCGTTCTGCGTCAGGGCGAATCAGGCGCGACAAGCGAAATGGTGGACTGGTTCTCGTTCGGCGGCGTCCCGTTCACCGAGATAACACAGGCCAAGACGAACCTGAGACGGATGCTGACCGACTTCGCTTGTGGCATTCCGACGTCCGTCTTTACGATATGCGACCTCCACTACAGAAGCGACGGCAGGGTGGCGTACAATCCGAAGGGGCTTCTGCGGGCGGACGACGCCAATCGCGTGATCGGCGTGAAGCGCGCGTACTACGCCGTGCAGAACTGCGTGAGCGTGTTCGACTCTGCGGTCAGGCAGGTCGCAGCCCCGAAGTTCGAGAACAGAGACTCCTCCATCTTCTGGCGCGAGTACGAGAGGGACGGCGCGCCGCTGATTGCATTCTGGCAATATGCCGAGGTGCAGGGGGACTTCAGGAAGACGAAGGAGGCTCCAGGGATCAACATCGCTGACGGACGCACGCGGTATCCGCGGGCCTCGGACAGGTGCGACACCTTCCCGACGGTGTTCCGCACGAAGTCCCCGCCGATGAAGGAGCCCGTGTGGGTCGATCTGCTTACGGGCAGGGTGTACGCCATTCCCCCGGAAAACGTCCTGTCGAGCGAATCGGGCACGGTGTACATCGACGTGCCGTGCTATGATTCGCCGGCGCTTCTCGCCGAGAGACGTGCGCTCGGAGCGATTCAGGACGCGGACGACGCGCTTGGCCGGCTGCGCCTCGGGATGGCCGGCTATACGTTCAAGGCGGTGCGCGACGTGGATGCCATGCTCGGCAGGATGCAGGAGCTGGGGGTGCGCTATCTGTGCGTAAAGGACTTCCACCTGCCTTTCTCGGCTACGGACGAAGAGGTCGGGGCGTTCCTCGCAAAGTGCCGCGCCCACGACGTCGTGCCCTACGCGATCGGCCCCGTCTACATGAAAGACAGGGAGACGGCCGTTGCGGCGTTCGAATTCGCGCGGCGCATCGGCGTAGGGCTTGTGGTGGGCGTTCCATACAAGGTGGCTCCCGGCAAAGAGGACGGATGGGGACCGGACAGGCTCGAGTCGCGGGAGCTTTGCGAGTTCATATCGGATTTGTGCCGGAAGTACGACATGCGCTTCGCCATCCACAACCACGGCCCTGCGCTTGAGAATCTCTTCCCGACTGCGGAATCCGTATGGAAGCGGATATGCGACCTTGATCCGAGAATGGGCATCTGCCTTGACCTTGCGCATGAATACCGCTCGTTTAGGGAGCCTGCCGATTCGGTCAGGCGGTACGGGTCGCGAATCTTCGACGTGCATCTCGACAACGTGGAGTCGAATGCCGATCCGGCGCAGTATCTGGCGACTACCTTGCCAAGGGGAGCCTTGGACATCGGAAGGATATGCAGGGCCCTTGCGGAAAAGGGATACGACGGCGTGCTTGCGATAGAGTACGCGAAGAACTTCGAGGACAACATGGCCGGCCTGAAGGAGAGCGTCAGGCACTTCAACATGGTCACGCACCAGTCGAGAGGCGGACGATGACGAGGCTGGATTTTATGAAGTCCTCTGCCGCGGTCGCGGCGCTTTGCGCACTTCCCGCGGCATCTGCGGCGGCGAAGGGCGCTAAGCCCGAGATCCGGTGCGAAGGGGAGTATCCGCTTCGTCTGCAGGGCGTTGCGACCGACGGCAAGAGTATCTTCTGGACTTTGACGTCGGTGCTTGTGAAGACGGGCCTGGACGGGAAGTTCGTCTCCAAGTACGAGATAAACCGGGTGGACGGACACATGGGCGACCTCTGCTGCCATGGCGGAAGAGTCTTCGTCGGCATGGCCATGGGAGAGATGGACGGCTGCCGCGTGGGGGACGAAGTGTGGGAGTTCGACAACGCCTCGCTTCAGCTGCTGAAGAGGCATCCGACGCCGCAGACCGCGTGGAGCAACAACGGAATCGAGTTCTACGCGGGCAGCTTCTGGATCGCCTCGTCCTCGCCGAGGCACTGCCGCTACAACATGGTGTTCCGCTACACGCCTGATTTCAGGTTCATGCGCTGCCAGATGATAGACAGCGGCTGGACCAATCGCGGCGCCCAGACGATATTCCAGAGAAAGGGAAAGATGCTCCTTGGCTGCTACGGCTGCCCGGACGACAAGGACCAGCCGCACGGCTCGTGCACTTTGGTTGTCGACGGAGACGCTCTTGCGAGCGCGAATGAGTCCGGCAAGACATCGGCCATTGTGCCCTGCGAACGGAGAGTGGAAGTCGGCACTGCGGAAGGAATGCTGGAGCTTGACGGAGTTCTGATGGCGGGGCGGAGCGTCCGTCATGCGCCAAAGGACGGCGGCGCGGGCCAGCGCTTCGGCGCCAGGCTCGTTCCGGTTGAGATCTAGTCTTCAAGGAGGGGCGTATGACGTGCATGGCAGGAATGTTCTTCGCGGCGGTTCTGACTCAGGGGGCGCAGGTGCACGTCGCGAACGCCGCGTTCGAGGAGTTCGGCGCGGACGGCGCGCCGGTCGGCTGGAGTGTGCCTAAGGAAGGGTTCCGCGCCGCGAAGGGCGAGGGCTTGAACGGCTCCGGCGGACTCGTCTGGGAGAGCGACAGCCCGAAGCTCTACGTCTGCGTCAGCCAGGGCGTTGCTCTCGAAGCGGGCAAGTCGTATCGGTTCGGGGCGCACGTCAAGGTCGACAGCCAGAAGGCGCCACGCGGTCAGAAGTCCGGTGCGTTCGTCTGCGTCGAGTGGCAGGACGGCAGCGGCAAGTGGCTTGGCGGCTCATATACGGCGCACGCAGGGGAGGCGGAGTCTGACTGGAAGCGCATCGAGGCCGTCACCCCTCGCATTCCGGCGGACGCGGCGACGTTCAGGCTGATGCTCTTCGGCGGCAAGAAGTGCGTAGGGCGGGTGCGGTTCGACAATGTCTTCGTGCAGCCATACGTCCGCTCGGCGGTCGCCGGCGTCTTCTCCGACGTCTACCGCGACCTTGCGGCGGATGGAGACGTCGCCTTCCACGCCGCGCTCAACGCTCCGGACGGCGGATGGCCGAAGGGCATGAAGGCGGAGTTCTCTTTCATTGGCGCGGACGGCGCGAGGGCGGTCCTTCCCGCGGCGACGCTCAAGGACGACGAGGCGGCGGTGACGGTTCCTGTCCGGGATCTTGCGATGGGGACGCACAAGGTCGCCTTTGCGCTTTACGACGCGGCGGGCGGCGTGCTCGGCGAATCGTCGCTAGACTTCACTCGCGTGGAGGAACTTCCGCCGCGCGCCGTGCATATCGACGCCCAACAGCGGCTTGTGGTGGACGGGAGGCCGTTCTTTCCTCTCGGGATGTACTGGGACACGATCACCGCCGAGCGCCTTGACGTCTACACGAACGCGCCGTTCAACTGCCTGATGCCCTACAATCTGCCGACTAGAAAGCAGCTCGATCTCTGCGAGGCGAGGGGGCTGAAGTCCTTTGCGAACGTCAAGTCGCTCAGGAACCGCGGCCCGAAGAAGTGGATAGAGGCGCTCAAGGACCATCCGGCGCTTCTCGCGTGGTATGTGAACGACGAAGCGCCGCTTGCCGACCTTCCCTCGTACGTGTCGCTCTACAAGGCGTTGCGGGAGACCGATTCTCAGCATCCGGCATGGGCCGTCATGGACCGGCTCGACGACCTGCGGGACTTCCTGCCGACATGCGACGTAATGGGCCTTGACCCGTACCCGATCGCGCAGAAGCCGATCGGACTTGTCGCCGAGCACGCGCGCGGCGGAAGAGCCGCGCTTTTCGGCACGAAGCCGCTCTGGATGGTGCCGCAGGCGTTCGACTGGTCGTGGTATCGTCCGCAAAAGCGCGACAAGGAGCGCCTGCCGACAGTCGACGAGCTGCGGTCGATGACGTGGCAGGCCATTGCCGAAGGCGCCAAGGGAATCGTCTTCTACTCTTTCCACGGAATGTTCAAGTTCGCCGACAAGGCCACGCGCGACGGTTTGTGGGGCGACGTTGTCGAGGTGATTCGCGAGGTCAAGCGGTTTGAGGACGTCTTTCTGTCCGTCGAGCCTGCGCAGGAAGCCGTCGGAGCGCCTCCCGAGCTTGCCGTCCGCACATGGCGGCGTGGCGACAGGCTGTATCTGCTTGCGGTGAACACGACGAGAGAGCCGCTTTCGGCCGATGTCTCGCTCTCCGGCGTGACGGGAGCTGCGTCAATTGAACTTGGCTGTGGCGTGTCCGTGCCGTCCGCAGATCGGGTTCGCGTTGAATTGCCGCCAATCGGCTTGTGTCTTGCGAGCATGAGAGCTCCGCGCTCTTCGTCAGACGCCCTCTAGCCCTTCCCGGAACTCGCACGCGAGTTTCTATTGCGCTTAGTTGCCACTTCTCGCCGACGAGAACAGACTGTGATAGAGGGATTCATGCGCGTACTTGTTACCCTGCGCAAGCGAAAGCAGCGCAGGCTTGAGCGCGAGCGCGAGGCGCGGGAAGCGGAGAAAACCGCCACGACAAGGGCTGGAAATGGTATAATACAAGGCATGAGACAGGGCCTCAAAACAGCCGCGTCGATCGCTCTCGCCACAACATGCGTGGCGACCGCCCCGCTCCGCTCCGAGGCCGGGAAACGCATTTTCGCCGTTGCGGAGACTGTCAGCGCTGAGCCTCTTGTAGAGTCGATTTCGCCCCGCATCGGTTCCAAAATCTGGGACGAGCGAACATACCGCGCACCAACCTGTGCTGAGACATCTCCAAAGTTGACGGAAACCAAAAGGGGAAGAACTTCTGATAGAAGTAGACGGTCTTTTGCTATAATGTTTGGCATGTGGAAGACAAGGCTTATGGAGCAGGACTGGCGCTGCCATCGGATCCGTCGGCACCGTATCAATGTGCACAGCCCTGGGTAAACTCATTAATCCAGCATGCAAAACTAAGGAGGATTGGGTCGTGATTCAGAGCCTTATGGCAAAGGGTTTTGTCGGCGTCTTGGCGGTTGCCGTCGCAATGCCGCTTGTTGTCGACACGAACACGGAAACAGTGAATGGCGTCAAGTGGGAATACGTAGTCAACAATGGTTTGGCCGAGGTTGTTAAAGTGCGCAAAGTGGAGTCTGACGAAGAAGCGCTGAGCGGTGTTTGGGGCATACCCTCTACGCTTGGCGGGTATACTGTATCCAAGATATGATACGGGCAATGGAAAAGTTCTTCAACGCCGTTGGCTCGTGCATTGCAATCTGTGGTTGTCGCGAATGAAAAGAATTCTTGTATATTCCTACCGCCGCAATGCGAGCTACAACGCGTTGACGCTCTCCCTGCTGCGCGAAGGACGTCGCAGGGGGTGGCGTTTCGTGTGGCTGTCGCCGTCAGACGCGAAGGACGAGCCGGAGCGTGTTGCCAGGATATTCGAGATTGTGAAGCCCGTCGGCATCGTCTCCACCGATATATTGGCCATTGAGAGTATTCTGCCTCCGGGTTTTCCCGTGGTGCTCGTAGATTGCCCAAGAAGAACCTGCGCCGCGCCGGTCGTCCGCCACGACAATAACAGTTTTGGCCTTGCGGCGGCCGATGCGCTTCTGGGGGAGGAAACAGAATTCGCCGTGTTTGGGCTTGCGGACCGCAAGTACTGCTGGTCAAATATACGCGAAAAGGCTTTCGCCGCCCGCATAAGAAAAGCCGGTTGCGTGTGCCGACACGCGCATTTCGACATGTGGCTCGACAATCCTTATCTCGCACTTGAAGACATCCAAAAGAAATTAGTGGAGCTGAAGCGGCCGGTTTCGATCTTTGCCGTCAGCGATTGGGTCGCGGATGTGGTCTTGATGGCTGCCGAGTCTCTGGGGTGGCGGTGCCCCCAAGATTTCCGTCTGGTTGGTGTGGACGATGATGAACTCATCTGCATGCGCTCGCCTGTCGCCCTTTCGAGCATACGTCCGGATTGGGAACTGGGAGGGCGCCTGGCGTTCGAAGCCCTTGACGTGCAGATGCGGGGTGGAAAGCCGAAGAAGGAATATCTGTATGGCGCCGTTGGCGTGGTGCGCCGTGCCTCCACCCGTACTCCATACGTTAGGCCCGTGGACTCACGCGTCGAGAATGCGCTTGCGTTCATCGCTGCGGAATATGCCTCTCCGATTACCGTCGCGGACGTTGTCAAAGCGATGGGATGCTCCCGACGTCTTGCGGAGCTCCGCTTCCATCAGGAAACCGGCGAGACGATCGCCAGGGCGCTTGAGGACAAACGCCATGCCCGACTGCTCGTTGAACTGAAGCACCAGAACGTCGATATTTCGGCCCTGCCGGAAATTTGCGGCTTCAGGTCTGCGGCGGCGCTGCGCGAATGTTTCCGCCGCCGCACCGGCATGTCTATAACCGCCTGGCGCCGGGCGAACGGGATGGGTGTTGTTGTTTCGCCGCGCAGGCGATAGCGGCAGCTGGGACAAGCTTCACGCGCGGGGATTAAAAGTTGGGTACTCATGTTGCCGACCCTCGGAAAGGTTGTGCTATAATGTCGTCGGACAATGACAATCCGACAGATGAATCAGCACAAATCTATACACGGACAAATTGTCGCTGCGCTGCGCAGCGGCATACTTGACGGCACATACCGCAGCCGCCTGCCCAGCGAGACGCAGATATCCCGGAAGTTCGGATGCACGCGCAAGACTGCGGTCCGCGCAATGGAGCAGCTGGCCTGGGAGGGAATCGCCGTGCGCCGCAAAGGGAAGGGGACTTTCGTCTCGCGCGAATTCCGTCGCAGGCAGTGCGGCATCGGCCTTATCGTGATGTCCTACTCCGAGATGTTCCCGATCGTATGCCAGGAGATTTCGCGCCTGTGCCAGGTCAACGGACATGTTCTGATGCTGGGGCAGATCGAAAAAGGCGATGCAAAGTCCCGTGCAAATCAGGACAGGGAACTTGCGGACAAGTTCGCGGACCATGGTGTGGAGGGCGTCATTTTCCAGCCCGTCGGCTTTCTGCCGGATGCCGATGCGGTCAGCGCGAACATCGTCGAGACTTTCACCCGCAAGGGCATACCTGTCGTGCTGGTGGACGGCGACATTGTGCCAGTTCCCGGGAGAAGTGTTTGCGACACGGTGGAAATAGACAATTTCGAGGCTGGATATCGCCTGGCGCGGCATGTCCTCGAGCTCTGTCCGAAAGGTCGGATCGTGTACTGCACACGTCCGTTCGGGCCACACAGCAACGAACTTCGCTGGCTGGGCGTGCGCTCGGCCGCCGCCGATCTGGGCGGCACGGCGGATCGTCTTCTTTGCGAGCCTGACGACGCGGAGGCCATCGGACGGAAGCTGCGGGCGCGCAAGACCGCCGCCGTTATCTGCGGATACGATGCGCTGGCGGTCAAGGTCGCGCGTGTTCTGAAGGGCCTCGGCAAGCGCGTTCCCGGCGACATCATGCTGGCAGGTTTCGACGACGTGGGGCTGGCCTCCGCCATGACGCCAGCGCTCACGACGATCCACCAGCCGTGCGAGGATCTCTCCAAGGCCGCATTGGACGCGCTCATGCGTCGCATCGCCGAACCGAATTCGCCGCACCAGAGGATTCTGCTCGCCGCCCCGCTTGTCATACGCGAATCAACGGACGGAAGTGGTGTCTGCGAGAAGAAGAGGAATAAATGACGATTGCTGTTATTGCGGCAGCTGCATTGGCGGGCAGCTTGCCGGTCAAGGTGCGCGGCGGCGATGTCGTCGTCTCCGTGGTGCAGGACGCGCCTGGCTACAATTCGTGGCCGATGATACAAGTCGTGGGTGGTCGGATCGTATGCGCATACAGCAGGGGATCGGAGCATACGATAGAGGAAGGGCGGCGTGGCGTTTACGCGAAGGCTTTCATCGACGGCGGCAAGACATGGGGCGAAGAGGTGTGCATCGCCAACGATCCGTCGGTCGGAGAGGTGACGACAGGCAAGGGCATGGACAACGACGGCGCGATGCTGCTGTGGGTGCGCCGCTGGGGCAAGACGAAAGGGCACGACCTTTACCGCACGACGGACGGCAAGACATTCGAGAAGATTGCTTCGCCGGAGTTCTCTCCGATGCCGATGCAGGTGACGGACGTGTTCAGCGTTCCGGGCGTAGGTTTGATGTCCCTGTGGTTTGCGGGCGCATACAATAACGAGAAGGATGGTCATTCGTGGGGCACTCTGACGAGCGCAGACAACGGCCGCACATGGACGCAGCGCACGATTGAGAGCAATCTCTCCTATGCAGACTGGCCGACGGAGCAGAGCGCCGTGTATCTTGGCGGCGCACGTATTCTCGCAATCGCGCGCACCGAGGTGAGCGACGCGCAGTTCCAGTTGACTTCCGAGGACAACGGCAGGACGTGGCGGCGAAAACGAACGAACATAAAGGACGTCCTCATATCCACACCAAGCCTTGTCTACGACGCCAAAAACGGGTTCATCCACAACTACTATTATCAGCGAGGCGCGAAGAAGCTGAAGCGCCGTACTGCAAAGGCGGACTACATCTTCGTCCACCCGACCGAGTGGCCGGAGCCAGAGACGCTGGCGGAGGGTAACGAGGTGAGGCCGCACGACGCAGGGAATGTCAACGCCGCCGTTTATGGCGACCGTCATGTTTTGGCAACCTATAGCGGTTCGCCGACCAACGCGACGGTGTTTGTCGTTTCCGCTTGCGTAAAATCACCGTAAAATATTTTGCGCATAATCGATGTTTGCATTTCAAACCTGTGGTAGAATACTACGCATGAAAGCAAAAGGTATCTTTTTGACTATGATTCTTTCCGTAGCCGTTGGCGGTGCGACCGCTGCATGCGCGGACGTGCTTGATGTTACGCTTGCGCCGTCTGGAGATGTTCGTTTCGGCGAGAAAAATGACTGTACGTTCCGCATGCTCGCCGCGCTTCCCGGGTGGAAGGGACTTTCGGCAAAGGGAGGCTGGGAGATTAAGAACCCTGGCGTTGCGCCGTTCACGCTTGCTTGCGGCGGGCATGTGCTCATGGATGCCGTCGCCATGGTTGAACAGTTGCCGGAAGGTAGGGTTAGGATATCCTACTCGTTCACGCCCATTGAGGATGTCGAGCTTGTTTCGCTTGGATGCACACTGTCGCAGCCGTCCGGTCCCGTCGCAGGGAAACCGTGGAAAACGCCCAGCCATTCCGGCGTCTTCGCCCGGCCCGCCAACGACGGCATTCAGGTTATGAGCGAGAAGGGACAGGATATCTCCGTGTCGCTTGGTGGCGACGGGTGCATGCTGACGTTCCGGTCCGACGATGAAGTGGGCATCGCCATACAGGACAACTGGCGTTGGGGCGAGTCGTATTCGCTTCGCCTCGGCACGCTCTCGCAGAAGACTTGGAAGAAAGGCGAGACGATGAAGTATGAGTTTACAGTCTCGGCAAACGTTCCGCTTGTCGTGAAGTCCGCCAAGCCGACTGTCATCTCTCGCGGGACGGAATGGATTCCGCTGAACTACCGCAAGGATATTGAGGCGGGGAGTGCGCTCGATTTTTCGCACATGGGCTTTGCCGACGCGCCTGCGGGCAAGTACGGATGGATGCACAGCGTCGGCGGACACTTCGAGTTCGAGGGACGACAGGGCAAGCCCGTCCGGCTTTATGGCGTGAACCTCTGCAACACCGCCAACTTCCTGACGCACGACGAGGCGGATATGCTGGTGACGCGATTGAAACGCCTCGGCTACAACGCGATTCGTCTGCACCACCACGACGCCGGTCTTGTCGAGGGCAGCATGGATGGCCTGACGTTCAACAAGGAGAATCTAGACCGCTTCGACTATCTTGTCGCGGCGGCGATCCGGGAGGGGCTCTACCTTACGACCGATCTCTTTGTCTCCCGTTCGCGGGTCATCACATGGCGGCACATCGGGGTTGACCGCGACGGCAAGGTCGGCATGCCCTTGTTCAAGGCTCTCTGCGCCGTGTACGACCCTGCCTTTGAGAACTGGTGCGCGTACGCGCGCAATTTCCTCACACACGTCAATCCCTATACGGGGCGCGCCTACAAGGACGAACCGGCGCTCCCGCTCATTTCGCTCGTCAACGAGGGTGGCATCTTCTCCGGCTGGCATCGCGGGACGGTAAACGACGAGCGTGTCCGCGCCGCTTGGAGGAAATGGCTTATGGCGAAGCGTGCCGCCGATCCGTCGTTCTATCCCGATGCGGACCCCGACGAGCCGCCGAAATCGGCCCGCTCGCCTGTGGTTGCGCTTTTCATGGGCGAAATCGAGGCGAAGTTTTCCGTCCGCATGAAGGCGGTCTTGCGTGATCTCGGCAGCCGGGCGCTGTTCACGAACAACAACTGCTGGCCGCACTTCGCGCCGCTTCAGAAAGCGACGGACGAATACGACTACATCGACGACCACTTCTACGTTGACCACCCGAGATTTCTCGAAGAAAGCTGGCGTCTGCCAAGCCGCTGCGACAACCGCAATCCCGTTCTCGTACGCAATCTGCCGCCATCCGGCATAAGCTTTACGCGTATGGCTGACAAGCCGTTCACGGTGACGGAGTGGAACTTCTCCGGCCCGGGCATGTATCGCGGCATGGGAGGCATCCTGACGGGTGCGCTGGCCGCGCTGCAGGACTGGGACGGACTCTGGCGCTTCGCATACGCGCATGGACGCGGAAGCGTTCTTGAGAATCCGGCTCAGTCCCCGGGATATTTCGACCTCTCCACAGATCCTCTCTCCCAGGCGAGCGACCGGGCGAGCATCTGCCTCTTCCTGCGCGGCGACATCGCGCCGTTCGCGGAGGATCATGGCGTTTCGCTTCTGATTACGCCGGAGAGCATGATGACGACAAACAGCTACGCCTACAACGCCGCGCCTTCGTGGACGAGTGCGGTCTGGAACATGCGCGTAAGTTCGTGTCTTGCGCCGGAGGGTGCGGGCGGTCTTCGCGTCATTCCGCGCGAAAAGGCGGAAGACGCCGACGTCACGAACTGGGTACAGTCCGTCGCAGCCCCCGCCGCGCTGCGCCTCGACCGCGAGAAGGGCGCGTTCACGATATACACGCCGCGCACGTGCGGCGGATTTGCGCCGTCCGGAACAATCGCCTCCGGTCCGCTCACGGCCACGCTCGGCGGCGCGGCGGCGACGGTATGGGCGAGTTCTCTTGATGATGCCCCCGTCGTGACTTCGCGTCGCATACTTCTCTCGCACCTTACGGACGTGCAGGGCGAGGGTACGAAGTTCGCCGACCCAGAACGGACAATCCTTCTCGGCTACGGAAAGGGGGCGCTTGTGCGAAACGGGACAGCGAAGGTCGAGCTTGTGCTTGCCGAGCCGTTCGAGTATGCGGTCTATGAGCTTGAAACGAGCGGCAGACGCATGGGTACGGTGCCTTCGGAAGTGGTGGATGGTAAGCTCTCGTTCACCGCATCGGTGGACGGCCCGCACGGTGCCCGGATGCTGTATGAGATTGTTCAATCAACAGAAAGGAAAACAGAAAAATGAAACTGACAATATCCGTTATAGGATGCGTGCGCAAGCTGGCGCTCGCAGTCTGCGCCGCTGTCTGTTCTGGCAGTGCGCTTGCGGAAGTGGTTGCCTGGTACAGGTTTAGTGAGCTTGATCCCGGAGTCGATGCCACGACCTCCACCGTGATCAAGAACTTTGCCGCGCCGGGAACACTTGAAGGTACTGTGAACACATTCTCAGGCACTACCATTGGAGGCAGCGACGGTGTCATGCCGGTCGGGGCGACGTCGTTCGGGTCAAAGCTGCAGATATGGGATCCTCTCACCGGGAAATATCATGAGAACAACCGGGCCATGCACTTCGGCGCACGGACGAATCTTGCGTCAAACGCCACGGTGGCTCCCGGCTCGTGCTACTCGGTCGCCGCAGATAATGCCGGTGCGCTCAACAACCTTACAAATGTCACAGTCGAGGTGATCTTCCGTCTGAACAAGGACGTGCCGGAGGGCTTTACGGCGTGCCTTGTGGATAAATATGGAAGCGCCGCATACAACAACCGCTGGGGAATCGAGATCAACAGCAAAGGTCTCTGGCAGCGATTCCGTTATTGCAACATGGACGGCTCTAGTGCTACAACCGCCCAGGACTTCTATGGTGGAGCGGGGAAGGTCACTCGCGGTGTGTGGCATCATGCGGCGTTCACATTCGATGCGAACGGATCCGCAAGACTGCACCTTGACTATGCATTGGTCAAAGAACTGGCATTTTCAGGGAAACGTCTCGAGACGGGCGCAAGCAAATTTACCATCGGGTGCGATCCCGGTGTTTCAAACCGCACGTTTCCGGGCGAGATTGACGAAGTACGAATTTCGGACTGCGCGCTTGATCCGTCTCAGTTTCTTCGCGTGAAGCCGGTCGTCGAAGGCATGGATCCGGATACGGTGTTCTATCATCCGCTCGACTTCGACGAAGGGGCGATGCCGATCATGGCCATGGACATCAACGCCGCCACGAACGCCGGGGCGCTTTCCGCGAAGTTCGACTATCTCGACTTCACGAACTCTGTGCCGCAGGGTTCGACGGACATCCCCGGTTCTACGGGTCAGTTGCGTCAGAACGTTTTGGCACCGGCGAATGCTAACGGCGGGTCGATGTACTCCGTGACGAACACGTCGAACAAGGCGACGTCGATCTGCGTTTTCGACCCGACGCGCTCAATCTACACGGGCAGTTTCACGGCGGAGATGTTCTTCAAGGGCGATACGAACAAGATCGATCCAAACGGTAGTGGTCTGACTATCATGTGGGGGCAGCTCAAGGTCTTTGTGTCACCGGCTGGAGGCACACGCGCACGAGCGTACAACAAGAAGACCGGCTATGATTCCGCGACGAGCGAGATAGCACTCGACAGCATGCGGCTTATGGACGGCAAGTGGCATCATGTCGCCGTTGTGTACGACTATGGACCGAGCAATTTTACGTATTATGTCGATTATGTCCCCGTAGGGAGCAAGACGACTCGAATCTACGAAGACAGCGACGGCAGTACGGTGTTCTACTTCGGGAGGCAGGTTGATGCCGACAGCCAGCACTTCATCGGATGGCAGGATTCGCCGCGAATCGTTAGACGCGCGCTGAAGCCGCACGAGTTTCTCATCGCGCACGAAGTGCCATCGCCGGCTGCGACTTTGGCACATGTCGATTTCGACGCTGATTTCTCCGTAAAGCCTTTTACGCAGGTGGAGAAGGCCGGAACGGCGGCGGCACTTTCCGGGGGGGCGGATGCGCAGATAACAGAATCGAAGAAATTCTCCAAGATATGGCTTGACGGGCTGTCCAAGTCTGTGGCGAAACCCGACATGGGTTGCGTACGGATGGATGGCAGTCAGGTGCGGTTCCCGAGCAACTCGCTTCTGGAGCGTCCAGAGTTCACGATTGAGTTTTTTGCCAAGATCGAGACATCGGGCTATGACCCGCATTTTGTCCGGCTCAACCGCGATCCGTCCCTTTGGAACACATCATCGACATGGGCACTCGGCTTCAATCGCGACACCCGTCATCTGTCGGCGCATGCCTACATGGAGAGGTCCGATGGAACATTCAATGATGTCAGCCCGGATTTCTCCGGTGCGTCTGGGAAAAAGGTTCCGACTGACGGGCGTTGGCACCACTATGCGCTCACCTCGCGGCTTGTCGAAGGTACGAACACGATGCTGACTGCATACATCGACTACGAGCCGGTCGGAGATCCCATCACCGTCGAGGGCGTTTTCTACTATCCACCGAAGGGAACGGCTTTGGCCATCGGTGCGGGTGCCTCCATCACCGGTTATATAGACGAATTCCGCTTCTCCGACGGTGTTCTGCCTGTATCGTCTTTCATGCGCACAGAGCCGTATGGCCTCATAATTACGTTCAGGTAAGATCGCGTTGAATGAAAAGGTTTTTGGGAACATCGCTGCTTCTTTTGTTGGCAGGCGGCGCTGGTTGGCTTCTGCGCGACCTCGTGGGATTCAAGTCTATGAAGGATGTGTCCGGTGTGCAGGAATCGCCGCGGGTAACGGCGTATCGTGTAGGCAAGGATGTGTTCAATCCCATCAGGGAATACATCGGCCATGTTGAGTCGGTGGAGGATGCGACGATCCTGCCGCAGGTCGAGGGATATGTCACACGCGTTGCCTTCAAGGAGGGGGCCGCCGTAAAGGCGGGAGATGTCCTCTTTGAGATTGATCCAGTCCGATATGCTGCGACGGAGAAACTGCGTAGGGCCGAGGTCGCGCAGGCGAAAGCCGGCATCGTTCAGGCGGAGGCAGAGCTTGAGAAGTCCGAGCGCTATCTTCGCCGACTCAAGGCGGTGGATGGGCGTGGAATCACGCAGACGGAGATGGATGCCGCCGAAACGGGAGCGGCGGCGGCTCGTGCCGCGCTCCAGAGCGCGAAGGCTGGACTTTCGCGCGCGGAGGCGAACCTCGCCCTTGCGTCGATTGACGTCAGCCGATCCAAGGTAGTCGCCCCGTTCGCGGGGCGCGTCGGAAAGGCGCTGCGCCACGCCGGCGACTGGGTCTCGCCTTCCGGCGGCGCGCTTGCACGCATCGTCAGAACCGATCCTGTACGCGTTGCGTTCACCGTTCCCGACCGGGAGTTTTCCGCATGGCGGGAGACGTCATTGCAGCAGGGTGGCGACATGCTTGCCGGAAAGCGTCTCCGTCTCCGCCTCCCTGACGATTCCCTCTATGCGGAAGTGGGCGAATGGGAGTTCGACGACAACGAGATGGATGCCGCCACGGCTACGATGTCGCTCAGGATTGCATTCCCCAACCCGAACTGTTCGCTTGTCCCGAACGCCTACGTCCGGGTGCTTGTCGATTCTGCCGATCCTACGTCCGGGGCGGTCGTTCCCGAATCGGCCGTCGAGTTCGCAGAGGATGGATGGATTGCGTGGGTTATCGGCAAGGACGGCACGGTCGAGCGGCGCATCGTTGACTGTTCGGACGCGTACGGGGGACGTGTTCTTGTAAGGAAAGGCCTTGCCGAGGGCGAGCGCATTGTCTGGCGGGGCATCCACAAGATGGCGCGCGGCATGAAACCCGTCGTGGTGGAGGAGTCGAAGCGGTGAAACTCCACGTCAGGGACGCCATCGACGCGTTGAAGCCCGTTTCCCGGTTTTTCGTGGAGCGTCCGCGTTTCGCCGTTGTCGTCGCGCTTGCGTTGGCGATTGCAGGCGGCGTATCGTTCCTGTCGCTCCCCGTTGCACAGTATCCGGAAATCACGCCGCCGCGCATTCTCGTGTCCTGTTCCTATCCAGGCGCGAACGCGCGCGAGGTCATGGCGACCGTGGCGGGGCCGCTTGAAGAGGAGCTGAACGGCGTGGAGGGAATGCTCTTCATGAGCAGTTCGTGCGACAACTCCGGCTCCTATTCGGTCGGTGTCACGTTCGAGGTCGGCACTGACCGGGACGCGGCGCAGATGAAGGTGCAGAACCGCGTGCAGCAGGCGCTTTCGCGGCTGCCCGTGGAGGTCAAGAACACGGGGCTCCGCGTCAGGTGCACAAGCGAGGATCAGCTGGGGTTCATCTGTCTCAGGTCGCCTGGCGGCAAGATGAGCCGCTTCGAGATCTCAGACTACGTGAACCAGATTGTCCAGCCCGCGCTTCTCCGGGTTGAAGGCGTGGGCGACGCGACGGTGCGAGGCCCGATGGCGGCGATGCGCGTGTGGCTCGACGCCAAGCGGCTTGCCGCCTGCGGGATGACGGCGCAGGACGTCACTGACGCAATTCGCAGCCAGAACATCCAGGCGTCCATCGGCCAGGTCGGCGCGTCCCCGACGGGAAACCCCGACGTGCGCGCCTTTACACTCGTTTCAAAAGGTAGGCTCCGCACAACGGAAGAGTTCGGCGAAATTGTCGTGCGTACCGGAGCGGACGGCGCCATTGTGAGGTTAAGGGACGTCGCGCGGCTGGAGGTGGGGCAGCGGCAGTTTCTTTACGACGGCTCGTTTGATGGCATGCCGGCCGTGTCGATCGACATCAACCAGATACCGGGGGCAAATGCGATCCGCACGATGGATCGCGTTCGGCAGACGATGGCGAAGCTTGCGAGGAGGTTCCCGTCGGATCTCGAATGGCTCATACCCTACGACGTGACGGAGTATGTACGAACATGCATGCGTGAAATCGGCGTGACGCTGTTTTTGACGTTCCTTCTTGTCGGTTTTGTGTGCTGGGTGTTTCTGCAGGACGTACGCGCGGCGCTCGTGCCGCTTGCGACGATCCCCGTCGCGCTCATGGCGACATTCACGGTGATGGCGGCGCTTGGCTATTCGCTCAACATCCTAACGCTCTTCGGACTCGTGCTTGCCATCGGGACGGTGGTGGACGATTCCATCGTCGTCGTGGAGCGCGTCCAGCACCTGATGGACGAGGAGGGGCTCAACGCGAAGGAGGCGGCGATCAAGGCGATGCACGACGTGACGGGCGCGGTCGTGGCGACGACGCTCGTCCTTCTCGGCATTTTCCTTCCGATCGGATTCGTCGGCGGCATCGCGGGGCAGATTTACAAGCAGTTCTCCGTCACGCTCGCAACGGCGGTAGTGTTCTCCACGGTTTGCGCCCTCACACTTTCGCCCGCCCTTTGCGCGACGATCCTGCGAAAGCGGGCCGCCCGGCCAGGCGTCGCGTTCCGCACGTTCAACGCCGCCGTCATGGGGCTGCGCGGAGGCGGGCTCCGGGCTGCGGCGGCGCTTGCGGCGCGGCCGCTCGTAGTCTCGCTCGCCCTTTGCGTCGCGGTTCTTGCGGCTGTCGCGCAGATGAAGTCGATGCCGAAGTCGTTCATCCCCGATGAAGACCAGGGCGTGGTGAAGTGCGACTGCAACCTGCCGGAGGGGACGACGCTTCCCGCGACAATGGCCGCCTGCAACGAGGCGGCGGAGAAGATCAAGGAACTGGCGGGCGTCAAGTCCGTGCTGTCGATTGCCGGCAACAGTTTCGTCGGCGGAACCGGCGAGAACCAGTCGATGATGGTCGTCTCGCTTGACGACTGGAAGGACCGGAAGGGGAGCGGGCTCGATCACATTTCGATCAAGAACCGGATCGCGGCGGAGGTGCTCAAGCTTCCATCGGCTGTAATGCGCTCGTTCGTGCCGGCTGCCGTTCCGGGAATCAGCACCGTGGGCGGAATTACCGTCGGCGTCCAGTCGCGTGGCGATCTCGATCCCGTGCGTCTCGACAAGGAGCTTGTGAAGATCACTGCCAGACTAAAAGAGTCGCCACTCGTTGCAGATGCGGTCTGTGGCTACAACGCGCGCACGCCCCACGCGCGTGTAACCATCGACCGCGTGAAATGCGAGCAGTTGAAGGTCCCGCTCTCTGCTGTGTTTTCCGCCTTGCAGAGCGAACTCGGTTCGCTCTATGTCAATGACGTGAATCTCGGGACGCAGGTCAACCGCGTGACCATACAGGCGGACTGGTCTGATCGGTCGTCCCCGGCGGACATTCTCGATCTTCGCGTCCGTTCGGAGACTGGGGCGATGGTGCCGATCGGAAGTGTCGCGACGGTTGGGTTTGAGTGCGGGCCGAGGACGATCTACCGCTATAATCAATATGTTTTTGCAGGCATAAACGTGATGCTCGCTCCAGGCGTCTCCACGGGAGAGGGGATGTCCGAAGTCGGAAAAATCCTCGATGCGGAACTGCCTCCCGACTATGGCTACGACTGGACGAACATGTCTTTTCATGAAAACCGGAGCAAGGGGATGGTGGTTCCGCTTCTTGCGCTCGCCATCGTGTTCGGGTATCTGTTTCTCGTCGCGCAGTACGAAAGCTGGATCGTGCCGGTTCCCGTGATGGCGAGCGTGAGCGTGGCGGCATGCGGTGCTCTCGTCGGACTCCGAATCGCGGGGCTTTCGTTCAGCGTCTATGCGCAGCTGGGGCTTGTGCTGCTTGTGGGACTCGCCTCTAAGAGCGCGATACTGATTGTCGAGTTCGCTGAGCGTGTGCGGGCAGAAGGCGTGTCCGTTCCCGAGGCGGCGGTCGTCGGCGCACGCGAACGCTTCAGGGCTGTTCTCATGACGGCGCTCACATTCATCCTCGGCATGCTGCCGATGGTGTTTGCAAGCGGAGCGGGCGCGGAAAGCCGCCGCGCTATCGGTGTCGCAACTTTCTCCGGCATGGTCGCGTCCATTCTGTTTGGCATTGCGTTCGTGCCGGGACTGTATTCGCTGTTTCGCTGGGACAAACAACAAGAGAAAGGAAAGTAAAATGTCTCCAAGATCTGTTCTGTCGTTTGTGTTGGTCGCGGCGGTGACGTCCGCTTTGGCGTCTGCCGCTGTTGACCTCAATGGTTCGTGGGCGTTCCGGTTTGAGGAGGGCAAGAGCATCGAGGAGGTCGCCGAGCCGGCTTTTTCGGCAACCGACACGATGGTGGTGCCCGGTTGTTGGGACACGATGCCGCAGTGGTTCCTGAAGCGCGGCACCGGACTCTATCGGCGAAGTTTCTCGCTTGCTGAGCCGGTGGAGAACGCCTGGCTTGTCGTCGATGGCATGGGTCTTCGCGGGGACTTCCGCATCGACGGCAGGCCGCTTGGCGTGCATCCGTATCCATACGCAAGGCTTGAAATCGAGACGGGGCCTCTTGCTGCGGGCGAGCATATCTTATTCGCCGCGCTCGACAACCGCTTCGACTGGGAGACGATGCGGCTTGCAAGGCCGTACTACGACTTCTACTTTTTCGGCGGCTTCTATCATGGCATGTCGCTTTCGTTCGACAACCGAAAGTTGTTTGTCCGCACGCGAGACTACAAGACCGGGAAGATCGAAATCGAGGCGGTAAACTTCAAGGCGCGAGATTTTGACGCGACGCTCCTCTTCGACGGGAAAAACGAGGTCAAGGCGTCGTTCGCCGCCGGGCGTGCAACGGTACACGTGCCGAATTTCAGGTTGTGGTCTCCCGCTTCCCCAAACCTGCACACGGTTGCCGTCAGCCTTTCAACTTTTCAACCTTTCAACCTTTCAACACGTTTCGGCATTCGGACAATCGAGGCGCGAGACAGGAGAATATGGCTCAATGGCGAACCGATTTTCCTCAAGGGTGTCAATCGTCATGAGCAGAACGGAGAGTTCGGCGCGGCGACCAGCGAGGCGCAGATGTTGCGGGACCTTCATCTCGTGAAGGCCCTGAACGCCAACTTCGTGCGCGGTGCGCACTACCAGCAGTCGCAGCGCTTTCTCGACCTTTGCGACGAGATGGGCATTCTTGTGTGGGAGGAGTCGCTTGGGTGGGGCAACGGGCAGGCGTACACGCGGCAGTACGACAAGATCGACGAACTTTCTGACGAGGTCTTCCGTGCCGCGCAGATTCACGAGACGCGGGAGATGGTGCGCGCGAGTTTCAACCATCCGTCCGTCATCCTGTTCGGCTTTCTCAACGAATGTGCTAGCGGCAGGCAGGAATGCAAGACGCTTGTTGACGGTTTGATTGATGCAGTCAAGGCCGAGGATTCGGGGCGGCTTGTCACGTTCGCCTGCAACCATTGGCGTTCCGATGTTTGCCATGAAAACACGGATGTAGTGGCGTTCAACACGTATCCTGGGACGATTCCGAACAAGCCGGGTCTGCCGGAGGAACTGGCCGAGCGGGTGAGGAATCTCGATCCGAAGAGCAACGGGTCGGCGGGTTTCAACGTGATTGCGAAGCATTTCCGTGATCTATACCCCGACAAGCCGATCATGGTGTCAGAATGCGGATGCGGTGCGATATACGGGCTTCACGACCCGGCGGCGGGCGTGATGAGCGAGGAGTTTCAGGACGAATACCTGACGGATGTCCTTGAGGCGATCTGGGACAATCCGGAAATCGTCGGCTACGCGATCTGGCAGATGAAGGACAACCGCACCTATCACCGCAACAGCAACATGCTGCCTGCCAAGCAGATGGCTGGGTTCAGCATCGCCGGAATCTTCGACGCGCAGGGCCGCCCAAAAAAGGCCGTCGAGACGGTCAGGCGCTTCTTTATGTCTCCGCCGACAGCCGGGTGGCGAAAGTCGAACGAGGTCAGGAAAGACTAAAACCATGCGACTTCGCGGACAAGGAACTTGCCATGATTTCTCCATTGCCTTAATGTTTTCAGTATAATATCACCATGAGAACTAAAAAGAATTTTGAAGGCATGAAATTTGCATTGACACTTGTTGCGTCCGTGCTGGCCGCGCATGCGTCCCTGGGCGAGGCAAAGCCTTCGGCCGTCAACTACGACGAGTCGAAGGCCGGCGTCCTCGGCAAGGACTACACGATCCCCGATCCGCTCGTCTTCGCCGACGGACGCA
>JAEEZC010000382.1 GCA_016288465.1 Verrucomicrobiota bacterium
ATGGCGGCAAAACAACTTTCTGAGATCCCTTTGCCGGTTGTAACCAACTTTTTCAGACAGTTTAATGATAAGGATGATACAGGTAAGCTTAAAGGCATCACAATTCCGTCAATGTTCAGACGTACTAACCTTGAGCCAGAGATTATGGCGTACATGCGCTCTTTGTGCGTTCGGACAAATGTTTATTGCAATGTTGGGTTCGATGTGGTTTACGATATGTTCGAGACATTAAATACTATGTCTGACGAGTTAAAGTCTGCCGCCACTAACCGTGTCGCAAGTTTTATATATTTCTCGGTCTGGAACACAACTCGAGATATTGCGTGGCAGGATCGCGAGCTCGCGAAATTCTTGCCTGCCTATTCTAACAGTGTTCAGCGGCTGTCAGCCTTGCGGCATGTCGCGGCTACAACTGAGAACTGGCGAACACGTGCAATAGTGCAGAAAGAAGTCGATAGGCTATCTTCTTTGCCCACCAACCAGCTCAATAACATCAGCTGGATCGCAGAGGATGTGACTGTCGGGAAGTAGAAGGGGCAATCCTCAAAACACAGGGAAGCCCGTCAGATAAGTTCGAGCGAGAGGGCGATGGATGCGGCCTCGGCGCGGGAGGAGGCGCCAAGACGCTCGAATGCGATGGCGAGATGCGCCTTGACGCCGTGGCGCGTGATTCCGACGCGCTCGGCAATTTCGTCGTTGTTGAACCCCTTCGCGACGAGGCGTAGGATGTCCTTCTGGCGGGACGAAAGAGTTGGCGCCAGCCTTTTCTCCGCGATGATGCCGGCGATTTCCGACGAGATGTGCTTCTTCCCGCTTGCCGTCGCGCGTATCGCCTCGATCAGCATTTCGCTGGAGCTGTCCTTGACGATCGCTCCGAGCACGCCTGCGTCGATCGCGACCTTGACTTCCGCCGCCGTGGCGAACGACGTCAGAAGCAGTATCTTCGCGTTGGGGTCGTTGCGAAGTATCTCTGTGGCGGCTGCCGCGCCGTCCATCATCGGCATTCTGAGGTCGAGGATGATCAGGTCGGGCGAGAGTTCGCGCGCGAGGCGGACGGCTTCAAGTCCGTTTTCTGCCTCGGCGACTATCTGGAGGCCGTCTTCGCGGTCGATGAGCCGCGAGAGTCCCTCTCTTACGATTTGGTGGTCGTCCGCGAACAGTATGCGAGTTGTCTTCTTGCTTGTCATGTCGTCTTCTCTTCCAAAACAACCGAAACCAGCGAGCCTTTGCCCGGCGTGCTCTGGATCTCCAGGGAACCGTTGAACGACTTGGCCCTCTCCTTCATACCGAGCAGGCCGAAGTGCCCGTTGGCCGATCCGCGATAGTCGGCGGGGTTGAACCCCTTGCCGTCGTCCGCCACGGTGAAGGCGAGCCGCCGCCCCTCGAGCTTGCCCATGATCTCTATCGTCTCGGCGTGTCCGTGCCGGATTGCGTTGACGGTGGCTTCGCGGATTATGCAGAGCGCGGCGTGGCGCAGGGCCTCGGACATCTTTGCCGACGGGATGTCCATGTCTATCGCGGTGGCATGGCCGTCGATGTGCGGCGCCAGCGTCTCGCGCACGGCGGCAGCGAAGTTGTCGGCGTCTAGCGCGTGGCTGCGCAAGTCCCAGAGACAGGCGCGCAGTTCGCGCCTGCACGACGCGAGGATGCGCTTCGCGGCGTCCGCGTCGCCGGCGTCGAGCTGCATCGCCGTTCCGGTCAGCATCTGGGAGATCGAGTCGTGGATGTCTGCGGCCAGACGCGTCCGCTCGGCCGTCTTTAGCTCGGCGAGCGCACTTGCCGAACGCTCGCGAAAGAGTTCCCGCCCGCGCTTCTCCGTGAGGTTCTTCAGAGACCTGTTCCAGGCGAGGATCGCCATGATGACGAGAAGGAGGATCGCCACCACCGCCGAGAGGCGCGTCGGCGTCCACCACGACGGGCGCGCGAGAATCGTGGCGTCGCTCGGACGGTCCACGACGAGACGTATCCCGCTCAGCTGCGCGCCGACGGAAAGAGAGGCCCAGTTCTCGGAGGCGAGCACGCAGGTTCCCGTCACGCGCACGCGGCAGCCCGGGACGATGTCAACGCACGCTTCGGGCGCAGCCGAGAAGTCGACGTCGAGAAGCCGGTCCGCGACTGCAAGGGGGAGCGTCCCGCGTCCGCGTTGCCCTTCGCCGAACTCGGCGAATGTGCCGCAGATCTGCATGCGGCTTCCCTGGAGGCTGTGTTTCGCCAGCGACTCGGCAGAGAGCAGACTGGCAAATTCCTCTTCGGAAAAAGAGACCGGAGGGGGCTCTTCGCGGGGCCTGGAGTCGGCAGGGCGCGCCATTGCGCGGGTAAGGCGAAGGGTGAAGCCGTCCGTGGAAGGGTAGCCGATGACTTCGGCGGACTGTCCGCGCGGAATGTCCGGCGGGCTGGTGAACGAGACGATGGCGTGCCGGCCGTCCTGCATCAGCAGAAGGGCGTTGCGCGACTGCCAGACCGTAACGATCCACCCCTTGGCCCTGTGCCGTCCGAGCCGCGGCAGAATTTCGGGCGGCAGGCGGCGCAGCGACGAGACGGACGGCGCCTTCGCGAAAGGGTCGGTTCCCAGACTGTCCAGGACTTCGATCCTGTTCAGGTCGGACACGTGGAAGCGCCGCTCGTCGAGGAATCTGAAGGAGCAGGTGTGCGAGTCGGGGAATCCGTCGAGCTTCACGGTGGAGCCGATGAGAGCTTCGAGCTCGGCGAGGGACGCGCCGCGCACGGGGATGGGCGCATAGTACTGGCGTTCGTTGCTGATTATGGATAGGAAGTTCCAGCATGGATCCGTCCCGCTTGGCTCTACGTCGCGCAGCTCGCCCACGAGATATGCGCGGCGGAAGTCGTGCCGTCCGCTCATTATCTCGTCCGCAGGCCCGCTCACGGGAGCTGGCGCATCGCCGTGCCCGAGTATCTCGAACACCCTGAACTCAGGCTGGACGCTTCCCGCCCCGCGCGGCACGATGGCGCCGTCGAGCCTTATGCGGTCGCCTGGGGCCGGCGCCGGCCCGGAATCGATAGATCCCGTGATGTCGACGCCTATGTCGCCGTCCTCTACAAGGACGTGGTAGAATTTCTCCTGGAAGGGGAGGATGTACGACACCGTTCCCGTTACGCAGAAATCCCGGTTGCCCTCGCACGCGTCCGCCTCGACGATTTTCGCGAGGTCGCCGAGGCGCACGAGTGACGCGGCAAGAAGTGTGAGAACGGCTGTCATGTGCAGAATTATACAAAAGCATCCCTCAACATGGCAAGTAGCCAGCTGGCTATGCGGGTTGCGGGAGCGCGGACCGTCCCTCGGATAGCCAGTTGGCTACTGTTGTGGGTGGGTATATTTATGGTAGAATTTAGCCAACTTCAAACAACCTCTAGGTGAAAGAAAGGTGTTCTCGCCATGAAACCTGTAGTTGAGCATGTTGTGTCAGCAAGAATCGTGCAGTTCGCCTCGCATGAAATGGACAAGACGCGCCAGGGCTGGTTCTCCGCGATGAGGCTTATCCGCTTGGCCTTCGTGGCCGGGCTCGTCCTGGCTGGGATTTCCGCGGCAAAGGGTGACGCGGACTTCTATGTGGCCACGACCGGCGACGACGCGGGCGACGGTTCGCAGGCTTCGCCGTTTGCGACGATCGGAGCCGCAATCGCGGCTGCGGACGCCGCGGTCGGCGGCGGCATGGCGGCTGCCGTCACCATCCAGGTCGCGGAGGGGACGTATGTCGGCTCCGGCCACGTCCTTTCGAACGCGATCACGATTTGCGGCGCGGGCGCGGACCGGACGATATTCGACGGCGACGGCGGATATCGCGTCTTCTCGCTGATGTCGTCGGACGCGGCGCTCAAGAACCTCGCCGTTTCCAACG
>JAEEZC010000383.1 GCA_016288465.1 Verrucomicrobiota bacterium
ATCCTGCAGCAGTTCGAGAACCCCGCCAACCCCGAATTCCACTATCGCACCACCGGCCCCGAAGTCTGGAACGAAACCGACGGCGAAGTGGCGGCGTTTGTCGCGGGCGTCGGCACCGGCGGCACGATCACCGGCACCGGCAAGTTCCTCAAGGAGAAGAACCCCAACGTGAAGATCTTCGCGGTCGAGCCCGACACCTCGCCTGTTCTCTCAGGCGGACAGCCCGGCCCCCACAAGATCCAGGGCATCGGCGCGGGATTCGTTCCGAAGGTGCTGGACACGTCGATTCTCACCGAGGTGTTCAAGGTCTCCGCCGACAATGCCGGCGCGACGGCCCGCGCCGCAGCCGCGCAGGACGGCCTGCTCGTCGGCATCTCGTCCGGTGCCTCGCTCTGGGCCGCGCTCGAGCTCTCCAAGCGCTCCGAGTTCGCGGGCAAGACGATTGTCGCGCTCCTTCCCGACACTGGAGAGCGCTACCTCTCCACCTGGCTCTTCGAGTAAGTGGAGACGCTGCTGCAAAAGGCTGCGTCGAAGCCACTGGCGCTTACGCATCGGGAACTGGCCGAACTTCTGGCCTGGCCCGATGCGAAAGCGCTTTTCGGAGCCGCCTACGAAGTGAAGGCCCGCGAAGTCGGCAGAACCGTCTCGTTTCGCGGACTTGTGGAGTTCGGCAACATCTGCCGGAAGGACTGCTACTACTGCGGCATCAGGCGAAGCAACGGCAAAGTGCGCCGATACAGGCTTGACGCGGACGAGATTCTGCGCGAGGCCGAATGGACGTTCAAGGCGGGATACGGAAGTCTCGTCCTGCAGTCAGGAGAGCTTGCGGACGAGGCAAGCGTCGCCTTCGTCGAAGACGTGCTTCGCAGAATTCACGCCATTGCAGGAGACGAGCTGGGCGTCACGCTGAGCCTCGGCGAGCAGACCGAAGAGACCTACAGACGCTGGCGCGAAGCCGGCGCCCACAGGTACCTTCTGCGCATCGAGACCTCAAGCCCCGCCCTCTACGAGAAGCTCCATCCCGCCGACCATTCGTGGGAGACGAGGCGGGAATGCCTGCGCGCGCTCAGAAGATGCGGCTATCTAGTCGGAACCGGCGTCATGGCCGGACTGCCAGGGCAGACGATCGACGATCTCGCGTCCGACATCGAGTTCTTCGCCGCCGAAGACGTGGACATGATCGGAATGGGCCCGTACATTCCGCATCCCGACACGCCGCTCGGCAAAGGCGTCCGCTGGACGCCCGAGGACGCGAAGAAGCGCCTTGAGCTTGGCCTGCGCATGATTGCAGTGACGCGCCTTCATCTGCACGACGTCAACATTGCCGCGGCCACCGCCCTTCAGGCGCTAGACCATGAAGGACGGGAAAAGGGCCTTCTCGCCGGTGCGAACGTGATCATGCCGAACGTCACCGAGAAGAGCCGCCGCGCGGACTACCAGCTCTACGCGGGCAAGCCCTGCCTCGACGAGAACGCCTCAGTCTGCCGGACTTGCCTGGAACGGCGCATAGCCGCCGCCGGCGAGACGATAAACTGGAACGGGCGCGGCGACCCTCCGCACAAGAGGCTGAGATAGCGCCTCAGGCTCAGCGAGCCTGAGGACAGGCCTTCGCGGTCTGCGGCTTGCGGAGCATCAGCTCGTCGATTACGCGCCCGACTTCGCCCTTGGGCATCTTCTCCGTTATGCGAAGATGCGGTCCCTTCTCGTCGGGCGCCCATTCGTCCTCGCCGTCGGAGCCGACCATGCGGTAGGCGCCGCGCTCCGCGTTGAAGTACGGCTCCACGCCGCGCACGGCGAGAAGAACCGACGTCTCGTCCCACGCGCTCCTGCCGCCCATGCCGAAGCCGCAGCGCAGCCACTTCGCCGAGTCTTCGGCAATCGTCTCGCGACTCGGGATGTTGCCGGCGAAGACGTCCTTGACCGGATTACGTGGTCCGGCCTGCTCGGCGACGGCGCGTCCCGCAAAGCAGTCCCGCCCGTAGGAGAAGTCCGAGAACGCGACAGGCGTAGGCCATCTCTCAAGAGCGATGCGCGACGACTCGGCGTCGAACATTGAATTGTACTCCCTGCCCGAAGGATACATGCACGCCATCGCGACCCACAGCCTCACCTTCTTTGCGACAAGGGCAGTTCCGTCGAGCGGCGAGATGTCGTCCGGCGGCGTTTCGAGAAGGCGCCGCATGTTCGTCATGAAGCCGACGGAGCAGATGACGACGCTGCCGTCCGGCTGGGCTGCGAGGGCCTTGCGGTAGACCGAGTTGGCGTCGGGCGAGTCATCGGCGTCCGCATACCTGTACCAGCCCTTGTAGTCAACCAGAAGCTTGCGGTACTTGTAGTGTCCGCCTGTGTGCGACCCGAGAGGAGCGTCGGGATCGACCTTCCTCGTCGCCTTGGGCCCCTCTCCGAAGACGCCGATTCCCTTGGGCGCGCCTACGGGAATCTCCGGCCTCCCGTAATAGCTGTTGATCACCTCGATCGCGCCGACGGACGCATTCCCGCGCGTCGAACTGAGCGTCGCCAGTATCTCGCACTCTCCGGCGTCGGCCATGGCATGGAGGCATGCGAGCGCGCCGACGTCGTCGAAGTCGCTGATCATGTCGGTGTCGAAGATCACCTTGACGGGCGCCGCGACGGACGCCCCGGCAAGAAGACTCGCTATTATCAGCAGCATTCGCATTTTCTACTCACTTCCCCTTTCCTGCACTGCTCACTCTCCCGCGGCTATGACCCTGCCAGCGTTCATGCGCCCTGGGGCTATCGGATGAAGCTCGTCGGACGCCACTGCTCCTGACTGGACGGTGGCACCGAGTTCGGTCCTCTCAGGTTCTTGATCAGCCAGGCCATGTTGCGCGCAAGCGTGCGCATCGTCTGCATCCCCTCCTCGTCCGCGGCGCATTCCCCTTCCGCGCGTCCGAAGGCGACGTTCCAGTACTGCGACGTTGCGAGCGGCGCGTTCAGCATCTCGAAAGGCATGTTCATGCACTGGAAGGCGGCAGTCGAACCGCCGCGACGGCAGACTGCGACGCATGCCGCCGGCTTCTCCTTTATGTGCGCGCCGGCCGAGAAGCATATGCGCTGCCATATCGCGAGAAGCGCTCCCGAAGGCTGCCCGTAGTACGTAGGCGAACCTAGCACTATGCCGTCGGCCTCGGGCAGCTTCTCGGCTATGCGGTTGGCAACGTCGTCGTCGAAGGCGCAACGGCCCAGGGACTTCTGCTTGCACTGTCCGCATGCCACGCATCCCCTGACCGGCTTCACGCCGATCCAGGCGATCTCGCTCTCGATCCCTTCCGCCTTGAGCGCGTCTGCGACTTCCTTGAGCGCCCGGGCCGTGTTACCTCTCTCACGCGGGCTGCCGTTAACTAGCAGAACTTTCATCGTGCTTTCTCCTGTTGTAGCGGGTTTCGATCTTTCATGCGGCGGCGTCAGGCCAGGCTTTTGCCGACGGAGAATGCGTCGGCAACCACTTCTCCCATGATGCGATAGACATGTCCGCACGTGTCAAAGCAGATCGGCTTCATCTTGCCGGCGTCGGGCTTGCCGTCCGTCATTGCGGACTCCTCGGCCGCGCAGTTGACTATCTTGCCGACGACGTTGCAGTTCTCGTCGTTCATGGAAACCAGCTTGCATTCCAGGACAAGCGGCAGCTCGTTGATCACGGGCGCGTCGACGAATTCGCTCTTTGCGACGGTAAGCCCGCTCTTCGCGACCTTGTCGGGCGTGCGGTTGCCGGTCGCCAGTCCCAGATAGTCGCAGGCCGCCACCCTGTCCGCCGTGCCGAACGCGACGGTGAACGCCTTCCGCGCCGCTATGTTCGCCCACGTCTTGTGCGAGGTGTCGATGCAGATGGTGATCTCGTCCTCGAGCGTTATCCCGCCCCAGGCTGCGGCCATCACGTCAGGCGTTCCGTCTTCGCCATACGTGCCGATCATCAGCACCGGCATCGGATAAATCCAGTTCTTTTTGCCAAGGTTCTTTTTCATTGTGCTTGTCCTTTCGCTATATGATGAAACGTCAGCATATCCATCTGCCCGCGACCGGAATCTTCCGGACGAGCAACGCGGCGACGGCGGAGAGCGCGAACGTCACCGCGGCAGTCGCCAATATCGCCGCCGGCGTCGGGAGGCGCGGCATCAGCGCCGCGGAAGCCGGCGCGAGTATGAACATGTGCATTAGATACATTCCGTAGCTCGCCTCGGAAACGGGGCGGACGATCCGGCTGTGGAAGGATCCGCCGCGGCCGAGCTTGCGCAGGACCAGGAACGCGCCTATCGTCGTCAGCGCAACTCCCAACGAACAGTATTCGATGCTCATCTCCATCCTGACCGCATGCGAATACGGACCGGCGAAAGGAAACGAGTCGGTGTACATGAAGAACGGAATCCCTACCGCCGCCGCACCCGCCAGCCAAACCGGCGCCGCGACTGCAAGCGTGCGCCGCCAGCTGAGCTCGTGCGAAAACTTGCGGAACCACAGCCCGACCAGCATGTACCCTGCGAATCCGCTTACGTAGTGGGATGCGCCGAACATGTTCCACGGGCATTCTCCGTAGAGGTACGGCACCGAGCCGAACGGCGGCGCGCCGAACTGGCTCTCCCATGCCCGGCGAAGGAACGGAAACGTCGTCGTGAAGAGCCACAGCGCTATCCATCCGCGCAGCTCGCGCTCGGACGCCTTCTCCGCCCAGGGAGAAAGAAGCGGCATGAGAAGATAGAGCCCAAGCAGCATCGGGACGAACCAGAGGTGCCCGCCTTCATCCGGAAAGTTGAACATGAGCTGGCCGAGCCTGCCGCCCGCCGCCGCGACGTATGCTACCGACCATACCGCGAACGGCACGGCGACCCGCAGAAGCCGCCGCCGGAGGAACTCGCCTGTCGTGCGCCGCACCGGAAACAGAAGATAGGACGAAGCCATCACGAAAAGCGGAACCGCAACGCGGCAGACGCATTCCGTCAGCGTGATCCACAGCATGTCCCATCTGCTTGCGATCGCCGTCACGTTCGGCGCCTCGCCGCCGAGATAGAACGGCTCCGCCGAATGTATCGCCATAACCATGAAGCAGGCTACGACGCGCAGATAGTCCAGGAATACAATCCTCTTCTCTTCAGTTGCCATGCAATGCGTATTTTACCATTTCTGCCGCGAATGCGGTAGCCTTGTCCCCGCATGCGAGCTCTGGCCCCTACGCGGCGTAGAGCCAGTGCTGGATGTCAGAATAATAGTTCAACGCGTGGTCGAGCGTCGGGAAGGACAGCTTCGACAGAGCTTCGGAGATGGAACCGTAGCGTTGCTTCAGAAGATCGCTGAAGCCCTTCATCGAGAGCGTCCAGACGCCATCATTCACATAGTTGCGCAGAATCACCTCGGCAAGCGCCCGCTGCTGCGGAGTGAGCAAGGCCAGCTTCTCCGTAAGGCGTTCAGCCCTCATCGCCCGCTTGATCGGCGCAACGGCATACACGAGATCGAGCGTGATATCAAGGACATCGTACTCTTGCCGCTCGGTCTTCTGCTGTATCTCACGCAGTTTCTCCTCGGTAAAGCCCAAGACAGCCAGCTCCTCAAGCAGATTACCCCGCTCCTCCATCTCCTGCCATTTGCCGCGGAGTCCATTCTCGTCCTTGGTGAAACGGCGGATTGCATTCGCAAAGCGGACCAGGAACTCCTTCACATCCAGCATCTCGTTGTCGAGAATGACCTTGTCCTCCCAGGTCGCGGAAATCTGCCGTCCGTCCCAGAGGTCGATTGTCACGGACTTCTTCGGCGGCTTGGGG
>JAEEZC010000050.1 GCA_016288465.1 Verrucomicrobiota bacterium
CGCGCGCGATGCGCCTCAAAACGCAAGCGCGCGTGTTGGCATGTTTGCAAGTCGTCTTTCTTCACTCTCTCGCTTGTCAAAGAACAATCCCTCTCCGAAAGCCTGGTTAGGCTTGAAAAGAATTGTTCCCATTATATCTACAAGGAACGGGGGGAATTGTATCACAAACGCATTAGACAAGGAAACGAAAAGGAAACGAAAATTTCTACACGTTCTACACGATCTACACGGTTAAAATTATACTTTCCCCCGTACGCGTTATTCCCTAAATCCTGTCAATCTTGTCAATCCTGTCTAAGACGGAAGAAGCCCGTCCCCGCGCGCTTATTATAATGGCCGTGTAGAACGTGTAGATCGTGCAGGAAGAAGAACGGGGCCCCTTTTGTGCCACTCACAACTCTCAACTCATAACTCATAATTCATAATTCTCGTCCCCGCTTCCGTTTTTCCCGCATTTTCCATTCCAGCGCATATTAATAATGCGCGTGGAAAAGTGGAAAACGGGAAAATCAATTTTCCACGAGACCCCGTGGAAAAACGGTAAAAATAGGGAAAATTGAAAAGCCCCCTCGGTTTCCATAACTTATAGAGCCGTTTTTCGGCCTGAAAAGTTCCAATTTTCCCAGAGGCCCGGCAAAATTGATTTTTCCGGTATACCGGTATAAAAGACGAGAAGCGGAAGGCAGCACAGTCTATAATATAGACTTAGCTAGTCACACAGAGAGACTTAGGTAGTCTCACAAAGAGACTTGCAAAGTCTCACAGAGAGACCCTAACAAAAGCATATAACAAAAGCGATCAACAGAAGCACCAACCATGTTCGAGGAGTTCTGGATGGCTTATCCGAGGATTGTCCGGAACACATGCCCCTGCTCTGCGGGGGCGGACGTTCCTCACTGCGGAGGGATGCGACTTCCATTGTACGAGGGTTTGACTTCCATTGTACGGACAACCGCACCCCATGGACGATGGGGAAACGCCCCATGGACAAAAGCGAAACGCCCCATGGCAAAAGGCCATGCGCCCCATGAAGAAACCAAAACGCCCCATGGCCAGCGCAGCAAGGGTCACGCTACCTTCGAGCCAAGGGTAGCGCTACCTTTTGCCCAAGGGTCAAGTGACCTTCGGTCCAAGGGTCAGGCTACATTTCGGCCAAAGGTCAGGTGACCCTCCCCAATGAAACGGCAAAACGGCATCCCATAGGTTTCTCGCGCAGAGACCTTAGATCCAAAGGAAACGCCGGCTGACGGGTGTACACCCAAGCGCCTGACAGGTGTACACCTAAGCGGCGTTTAGGTGTACACGTGCGAAGCTCTCAGGCGTACACCTGTGGAAACGGCGATTCAAACGTAGCTTGCCGCCCGCCGACAAAGCCGTTGAAATACATACATGCCGGAAATTTGATATAATGTCCGGCAGGGAACAAGAAACATCATCCAATGAAGCATATTAAGTGTCTTTCCGCAGTTTGCGCGGCGCTCGCCGCGTCCATGTGCGTCTTGTCGCTCCGCGGAGCGGAGGAAAATGGCTTTAAATATGTAGCATACCCAGGCCACAAGTGCGCAGAGATCAATGGTTACACCGGTTCTGGCGGCGATGTGATCATCCCCGAAAAGCTTGGCGGTTATCCAGTGACGAAAATCTTGTATAGGGTATTCCAAAACCGCACCGATATCACCAGCGTGACGATTTCGGGCAGCGTCAAAGAGATCTTTAGTGCCGCTTTCAGGCAATGCACCGGCCTCACGAGCGTGACGATACCCGATAGCGTCACGCGCATCGGGGATTGGGCGTTCTATGGCTGCTCCAATCTCACGAACGTGACGATTTCGAATAGCGCCAGAAAAATCGGACATGATACGTTCGGGCAATGCACCGGCCTCACGAGCGTGAGGATTCCGGACAGCGTGACGTACATAGGAGCCAAGGCGTTTCTCGGATGCTCCAGCCTTACCAACGTGACGTTTGGGAGCAGTGTTACGAGCATCGGAGATAATGCGTTCGCAGGGTGTCCGCGCATAGCGAGCGTGAAGATACCGGACAGCGTAACGAGCATTGGAGTCGGGGCGTTTGCGGACTGCAACGACTCGCTTTACGACACAACTTCAATGGTCGGCGTAAAGCTGCTGGACGGCTGGGTCGTCGGCATAACGGGTTCGTTGCCTGCCAAACTGGACCTTTCGGGCGTCCGTGGCGTCATGGGATGCACCTTCTCTGGCTGCACCAACATCACAAGTGCGACAATCGGAAGCTGTGTCACGAGCACAGTAGACCGAATGTTCGAGTCCCGCACGAATCTTACCCACGTGACAATCGGAAGCAACGTCACAAGCATCGTAAACGGATTGTTCAAGTCCTGCTCCGGCCTCACGAGCGTGACGATAGGAACCAACGTCACGAGCATCGGATGCAAAGCGTTCTCGTATTGCACCAATCTCACGTGTGTGACGATACCGGACAGCGTAACAAGCATCGAGTTCGACGCATTCAATGGCTGCTCCAATCTAACGAGCGTGACGATTGGGTCCAAAGTGACACACATCGGGTTGTATGCATTCATGGACTGTACCAGCCTTACGAACGTGACCATACCTGACGGCATGACTGACATACCACAAGGAACGTTCTGGCACTGTTCCAGCCTCACGAGCGTAAAAATGCCCGACAAGGTAACGCGCATATGTGACTGGGCGTTCAGTGACTGCACCAACCTCTCTCACATAACGATAGGACCTAACGTGAAAAGCATCGGGGAAGAAGCGTTCAAAAATTGCAACGAGTCGCTTTACGACACGACAACGATACCTGGAGTGAAAATGCTGGGCGGATGGGTTGTCGGCGTGACTGATTCGCCGCCCGCAGAACTGGATTTGACGGGAGTCCGCGGCATCGGGCAATCGGTATTCAGAGCATGCACCAACCTCTCGAACATGATAGTTGATGAAAACGTTGCGTTGGGCCTTGCGACTCCCGCCAATTGCAATGTTCTGCGGCACAGGACATTTGGCGATTCCGTCAAGATTGTGGGGCAAAGCGAAGGCATCGGGGAAATGGTAATCCCGGCTTCGATTGGCGGCCGCCCGGTTACTGGCATTGGAAACTGGGCATTCCGCGAGTGCACCAACCTCACTCACGTGACGATTGGAACCAACGTGACGAGCATCGGGGAAGAAGCGTTCATCGGATGCCATCGCCTCACAAGCGTTACGATACCTAACAGCGTAACGAACATAGAGGATTGGGCGTTTTATGGCTGCTCCAATCTCACAAGCGTGACGTTTGGGTCAAACTTGACAAGCATAGGGAAAGGCGCGTTCGCGTGCTGTACAAGTCTCACGGACGCAACGATACCGGACAGCGTTACGAATATCGGGAAAAAAGCGTTCGCATGCTGCAACAGTCTCAGAAACGTGACGCTTGGGAGCAACGTAACGAGCATCGAAGATTCTACGTTCGAAGGCTGTACGAAACTTGCAAACGTGAAGATTCCAGACAGTGTGGCGAGGATTGGGGAAAGAGCGTTCAAGCGATGCTCCAGCCTAACCAGTCTGACACTTCCACGCCGTGTCAGAGAACTAGGGAGTGAAGCGTTCTCGTACTGTTCCAGCCTTACGAACATGACGATTCCAGACAAATGGGCAGGAGTCGAGCATGACACCTTCCATGCATGCTCCAACCTCACACTCGTGGCAACTGGCGCCACAAGGCGCTTCGTTATCTGTGAAGTCGGCGGACGGCTACTTGAGAGCGTTCTGCCCAAAGGATGCAAACTGCTGGAGTTCGAGACACGGGGCGATTCTGCCGCGATAGTCAAGTGC
The DNA here is from genome assembly GCA_016288465.1 of Verrucomicrobiota bacterium. GTDB lineage: Bacteria > Verrucomicrobiota > Kiritimatiellia > RFP12 > UBA1067 > UBA1067. The sequence goes on from JAEEZC010000050.1 coordinate 3,819, forward strand.
AGCGAAGACATCAAAGAACTGAGCATTCCCGATTCGTTTGACGGTCTCCCGGTGACGAGCATCGGGCGCAGGGCGTTCTCTGGCCAAACCGACCTCACTCATGTGACAATCGGAACCAACGTGACGAGCATAGAGGAATCGGCGTTCGAAGGATGCGTCAACCTTGCCAGCATAAAGATACCGAATAGCATTACAAGCATCGGGGAATCGGCATTCGAGGGATGCGGCAACATTACCAGCATGGAGATACCGGACAGCGTGACACGCCTAGGGGAATCGGCGTTCAGCAACTGCACCAACCTCAATCATGTGACGATTGGGGGCAATATAACGAAGATAGGGTGCGCCGCGTTTGAGGGATGCGAAAACCTTACGAGCGTGAATATCCCGGACAGCGTGACAAGCATAGAGGATGGCGCTTTCGAGGGTTGCAAAATGCTCGCACAGGTGAAAATACCAGACAACGTCAAGCGCATTGGAATCGAGGCGTTCGCAGACTGCAACGATTCCCTTTACGGCACAAATACGGTGGCCGGACTAAGGATGGTTGACGGATGGGTCGTCGGCGCGACGGATTCGGTGCCGGCAAAACTGGATTTGACGAAAGTCCGCGGCATAGCGGGTGGCGCGTTCAAGTCCTGCACCAACCTTACCCACGTGACGATCGGAACCAACGTGACGAGCATTGGAGAGAGCGTGTTCGAATCATGCACCAATCTCACAAGCGTTGCGATACCGGACAGCGTGACGAGTATTGGGGACGGCGCTTTCTTCGATTGCACAAACCTTACTCACGTGACGATACCGGATCGCGTAACTAAAATCGGCTATTCGTCGTTCGCAGACTGCAACGATTCGCTTTACGACACGACAACGATACCAGGAGTAAAAATGTTGGACGGATGGATTGTCGGCGCGACGGATTCGGTGCCAACAGAGCTGGATCTGACGGGTGTCCGCGGCATAGTGGAATCGGCATTCGAACCATGCACCAACCTTGTCCGCGTGACGCTGCCAAGCAGCATCAAAAGAATCGGAAAAGGCATGTTCTTTGGCTGTTCCAGCCTCTCGAGCGTGGAAATCCCGAACAGCGTCACAAACATCGACGAGGATGCGTTCGAATACTGCGGGAGTCTCGCGAGCGTGACAATTCCGGACAGCGTTACGAGCATCGGAGAATCGGCGTTCTCTGCATGCACCAACCTTGCAAGCGTTACGATTGGGGCAAACGTGACGAGCATCGGAAAAGAAGCTTTCAGTGAATGCTCTAAACTCGTGAACGTGAAGATTCCGGACAGTGTTACGCACATTGGGGAATCGGCATTCTCAGGATGCTCCAATCTTACGAGCGTTACAATTGGGGCAGGCACAACGTGCATAGGCGACTCGTCGTTCTATGACTGTACGAAACTCACGACAGTGACGTTTGGAAGCAACATCGTGAATATCAGGGAATCGGCGTTCGAAGGATGCAAAAGCCTTGCGAACGTGACGATACCGGACAGCGTAACGAGCATCGAGGACAGCGCGTTCATTGGATGTGAAGGTCTCACAAATGTGACAATCGGAGCCAGCGTCAAGCACATCGGCGAATCGGCGTTCAGAGGCTGCGCAAACCTGACGACCGTGACGATACTGGGGAATGTCAAGCATATCGACCCACTTGCTTTCTGTTGCTGCCCAAACATCACGACAGTTACAATACCGAAACGCGTCAAGCATTACTGGCAAGATTTGTTCCCTGAAGACGTCGAAGTGCGGACGATTCAAGTTGATCGGAAGTAGAATGTTGCCGTTTCGCGAGCCCAAAACTCTATAAAAGGGACGAGAGCGCGGCAATCGTAGTCCTGGGCAATTGCGGCGGCGTGGGGCACGCCGCCCTACCAAGCCTGCTTCCCGCGCTCTTTTCTGTGGATGTCGAGCGAAGTTCGGGATGGGCGAGCTGCCCCGCCCGAAGCGAGCCCTGCGACTAGTGGCGCTTTGCGAGGCCGATGCGTTCACAGCAAAGGACCCGTGTTTCGAGACCAGCCGCAGAATTCCGGACGATGTCCGCATCAAACTCGACGGCTCCGGCGGCGGCAATGAAGATGACCGTTGAGCCGCCGAACTTGAAATAGCCCTTCTCGTCGCCCTTCGCATGTCGCACGCCCTCGTAAGTCTGGACTATCGTGCCGACGCCGAAGGCTCCGACGTCGACAAGCCAGAAGTCTCCGAACTGGGAGCGGCACCTGAGTATCTGGCGCTCGTTGTCGGCGTAGACGTCGGGATGCCTCAGAAGCGCTATCGGATTCACCGAATGGTATTTGCCGGGAACGACGCGGACCGAGCCGCACGACTCGCAGTCGCACGGGAAATGGAAGCGGTGGTAGTCGACAGGCGCAAGGCGCAGGACGGCGATGTCGTACTTTCCGGGCGGCGCATCCCCGTCAAAGACGTCCCTGAGCTTTCTCACTGCGCCTTTGAGCGGGAACGCGCAGTCGGCGTCCGCATTCAGGTAGAGCATGAGCCGTCCGTCAGCCGGGCTTACGACGCCTTCGCCGAGAGGGCGCGCGCCGGGCCTGAGCCTGCGGGTGAAGAAGTCGTTGAACGAGGAGTATTCCGAAACCGGCTTTTCGGCTTCGTCGGGGCGGCAGCCCGGGATCGACGCAAGCGACGCGATGTCGCGCTTCGAGCGCGGCGAATCGTACCGCCTGCCAAGAACGGCCGAGACGATGCCGGACCCGAAGAGAACCGGCCAGAGAGTCCTGCCGAGAAGCGTCTCGTACGCGAAGCGCAGGGCGCCTTCGCCCATGACGGACTCCTGCACACGCTCGCCGCTGTGCCTGTCTACGAACTCGACCTTTGCACCCATGTCAGGCCTCCTTGGGATTTCAGCGCACTGCTCCGTGCGCGGGTGGCATGTTCTCGCCCAGAAGCGCCAGCGCCGGATCCGCCGCGCCGTAATCCTGCGTCCAGCCGTTTTCGAACCCGAAGTCGGCCGCCGCCTCGGCGACCGACTCGTACTCGTCCTCCGTCACCGTTCTGTCGAACGGAGGCGTCTCAAGGGCCTTGTACGCCGGGGTGTACTGGCTCATGATGGACACCGGTATCTCGCACGAAAGGGACGTCGCGAGCCATGCGAGGTTCTCTATCGCTTCGTCCGCATGGCCCGGAAGCACCAGTATGCGAACGATGAGCCGCGGCAGGGCCGACGAGGCAGCGGCGCGCTCCCAGGCCCACTTGACGGCATTGCGCGCGACGCCCACGTAGTCCCGGGCCTGAGACGCGGCGGAAGCCGTCTCGTCGCGCGAGTACCGAAGGTCGAAGAGCGCGAGGTCGCAGAGGTCGGAATACTCCTGAAGCGTCTCGACGCGCTCGTAGCCGGAGGAGTTCCAGACGAACGGAAGGCGGACGCCCTCCTTCTCCAGCATCTTCGCGGCCTCTCGTATCGAGGGCAGATACGGAGTCGGCGAGACGAGGTTCCAGTTCTCCACCCTGTCGTCCACTGCAAGTCCGCGCAGGATGTCCGCGAGCCCGGCGACCGAGACGTCCCTGCCGCCGCCCTTCCAGCTCCAGGGCGAGTTCTGGCAGTAGATGCACTTCATCGTGCATCGCGAGAAGAACACGCAGCCGGAGCCGCGTTCGCCCGTGACCGGGGGCTCTTCGCCGAAGTGCGGACCCCAGCGAAAGACGCGCGGCAGCTCGCCTGCGCCGCAGAAGCCCGGGCGCCGCGGGCAGAGCCGCGGGCAGAGACCGCATTTCATCTGCATTTCTCGAAGGCCCTGACCATGTTGGCGCCGAGAAGCACGATCTGCCAGCTCATGTAAAGCCACGCGAGCACGATCGGCAGGAACGCGAAGGAGCCGTAGAGCGCGGACGACTTCGCGATGCCGACCTGCGCGACGGCGCAGACCTTCATCCAGGCGCCGAATGCGACAGCGGTGATCAGGCCGCCCCACCATGCATGCCGTCTGCGCACGGGGCGGTTGGGCATGACGGCGAAGATGAAGCCGAACGCGACAGACGAGAAGAAGAGCGTTATCAGCGAGCGGAGAATCCACGAGTCGAGGAACCATATGAGCCCGTCGGACGCCCAATGGGTAAGCTCGGTGGCGCCAAGCGTCGCGACGATCACGTTTTTTACGACATTGAGAATCGGCACGGACATTGCGAGCGCGGCGAATATGGGCAGCACGACGACTATCGAAAGGTAGAGCGCCGCGCGCTTCCAGATCGGCCGCGCCTTGGCGACGCCCCATATCTCGTTGAAGCTGACCTCGACCATGCCAATGGACGAGACGACCGTCCACAGCAGCATCACGAAGCCGATCCAGCCGAGCGTGCCGACGTTGAACTGGTCTATGCGCTCGAAAAGCCCGTCTCGAATGCTCCGCGCCTGCGAGGCGAGCGCCTCCGCGGCGGCCTTCTTCTTTGCGATCTCCTCCTCGCTCTTGGCAAGCGCGGTCGCGACCTGGTCGTCCTGGCCCTTCTCGACGTGCTCTATCCACGCGTCGACCTGCGCGCTTATCTGCCGTTTCGCAAGGTCGTCGGCCCCGCACGCCTTCGCGACCGTCAGCAGCACGCAGAGGACCGGCACGAGAGCTAGCATTGAGAAGTACGTGAGCCCCGCGGCATGCATGGAGCAGTTGTTGTCGAGAAAGCCCCGCACGACAGTCCTCACCCAGACTGCGAAACCGCAGCCGCACAACCGCCTGGCTTTTTTCGGCATCTTCATGGCAAAGTCAGAATCCTTCCTTTTCAACGCTCCGCTATTATACCATAACGCAGCCGTGCTGCGGAACGGGAGCCCGTTTCGCCAGCCTCAGAGAAGAGGACCGGCCAGAAGCCCGCAGACGACGCCGGTCGCGTAGACGGCGGCGAGTATCGCGAGATTCTCCTTGAGATTGCGGTTTGTGCGGAACAGCACCAGAAGCCCCAGCCCCGAACCCGTGAACGAGGACGCGAGAAGCGCCCCCGGACTCATTGCGCCGGCCATGTAGAGCTTTGCGCCCGCGACCGAGACCGCGCAGTTGGGTATCAGGCCGAGCGCGCCGGCGGCGAGCTCGCCGAAAAACGGGGTGTTGAGCTTTAGGGCGCCCAGGCAGTCCTCGCCGAAATAGTGCATGCAGAGCTCGATCGCCCCGGAGATGACTACGACGAAGGCGAATATCTCGGCGGTGTGGATCAGCGCCGGCACGAGGATTCCGCCATGCCGTGCGCACCCGCAATGGCTATGCTCGCACAGCTCGCTGACCGACACGACCCTGCGCGAGTGGCGCGCGAAGACGAGCAGACCGTTCACCACGAACCCGACCCCAAGAGCGGCCACGGCCTTGATGCCGACGATCTTTGCCAGAAGAGAGAAAGGCACGCGGGCGGAGAGAAGAACGGGGATGAGCTCGTCGGAAGTGGAAAGGAACACGGAGATCAGCGTGCCTACCGTGATCACGCCGCCGGCGTAGAACGAGGCCGCTGCGGCCGAGATGCCGCACTGCGGAATTATCCCCGCAAGCGCGCCGGCGGCCGGCCCAAGTGAACGAGTGCGCTCGAGAAACCTCTCGAACGCACCGTTCGCGCGCGCCTCCGTCGCCTCCAGCACCAGATAGGTAGCGAAGAGAATCGGCAGAAGCAGCAGCGTCTCTTCAAGGAACTCGATCACGCCGGGGAGATCGCTTCGTTGGGGCACTGCGCAGCGCAGGCGCCGCAGTCAACGCACTTGTCGGCGTCGATGGAGTAAGCCGTGCCTTCGGAAATCGCCTCGGCCGGGCAGGCGTCCTTGCAGCAGCCGCATGCAACACACTTCTCGGCGTCAATCTTGTGAGCCATTTCTTGTTCTCCTTATGTAGTTGTCTTTGTTTTGTCTTGTGTCCAAGAACTGGGTAAAGTATACCATTCGCCGCTTCTGTTAGGCAACGGTAACTTTAGACGAGGCCGAGACCTGAAAGCGTCTCCCTGATTCGGGCGCGCTTGGCGTCGTCAGTCTCGCACAGCGGAAGGCGGAATACCCGCTCGATCCTGCCCATGAGGCTCAGCGCCTCCTTGGCCATGACCGGGTTCACGTCGATGAAAAGATCGCGGAAGAGCCTGTAGTACTTCGCGTGGTAGGCCCTCGCCTCGACAAACTTTCCGGCGAGCGCGAGGCGGATCATGTCGCCCATCTCGCGCGGTATCACATTGGACGCAACCGAAATCACGCCCGAGGCGCCCACGGACACCATCGGCAGAGCAAGAGAGTCGTCGCCGGAGATGACGGTGAAGTCGGGCAGCGCGTCCTTGATAGCGCTAACGCGGTCCACCGAGCCCGCGGCCTCCTTGATCGCGATGATGTTCGGGTGGGACGCGAGCCTCACGACGACGTCGAGCGGGATCTCGCGCCCCGTGCGCCCGGGCACGTTGTAGAGAACAACCGGCAGCCCGAGGTCCGCAACCGTCATGAAGTGGCGGTACAGGCCCTCGGAGCTCGGCTTGTTGTAGTAGGGGGTGACCTGCAGACACGCGTCCGCACCGCCGCAGCTGATCACGGCCTTGGTCAGCGAGATCGCCTCCGACGTGGAGTTCGCGCCGGTGCCGGCGACGATCCTGGTCTTGCCGGCGGCGAACTCGACGGTCTTCTCGATTACCTTCTGGTGCTCTTCGTGGGAGAGCGTGGGCGACTCGCCCGACGTGCCAACCGAACATATGCCCTCGACGCCAGCCGCAGTCTGGGCCTCTACGAGCGCCTTGAGCGCCCCGTAGTCAACGGACCCGTCCTTCGCGAACGGAGTCACCAATGCCGTTATCGTACCTGAAAGCTTCATGCGCAGTATTATACCATAAAACTCGCGTCGCAGACGATCCAACAATTCGCGACCGCCTTGCCGCCACAGACATGGGAGTCAGCCGGCCGATATCACGGACCTGACTGCCGCGGCGGAAACGCCGCGCAGAAGGATGCGCTTCGTCTTCGAAGTCTCTCCGCCCTTGAACTCGATGCGGGACTTCGGAATGTCGAACGCGTCCGAAAGAGTCTCGACAAGCTCCATGTTGGCCTTGCCGTCCACAGGCGCGGCGCGAATGCGCACCTTCACGTACTCGTCAGTCGCGTCGTCCAGCCCGCTTCTCGACGAGCGCGGCTGCGCCCTGACGTTCAGGACGACGCCTTCGGGCGTCTCGGAGAATGCGCTCACGGCAGCTCCAGTCTGTCCTGCATCGTGAGCTTGAACGGCAGCTCGATGCAAAGCGGACGAAGCATCCTGAAAACGCGGCCCGACGGCACCTTGATCTCGCCGGGGATGCGTCCCCTTTCCACAACCGCCTTCAGGAACCGGGACGGCATTGCCTCCCACATCCCCTTCAGGCCCATCGTGTTCGTGACGGAGGCGTTCAGGTCCACGACGACCGTCTTCGTCGCGGGGTCGAAGGCGACAAGCCTGTATACGAAGCGGGGCCTTGGCGCATCGTTGGTGACCACGTTCGTGAGCATTCTGAAATCGACGTGCAGAACCGACGACTGCTCGAACGGAAGATCCTTCGCGCGCTTCAGGTCCGCAGTCTCGAACGTGATCTTCTCGACGTGCGGAGGCGGAGCGGGAATCTCAAGAGGCTCGTCGCGCCAGGTGCCGCCGGGCTCCTCGACGCGTGCGAAGACGGCCTTTTCGTCCGCGAACCTGATGGGCAGCTTCGGATCGGACTCTATGCGGAGCATCACGCCGTACGCCTCCCAGAGAATCCTGGCGGCAAGCGCACTCTGGGTCGCCGAAGGCTGGACCGGCACGTAGCCGGCGTCGTGCCTGAAAAGCCGGAACTCCCCGCTTGACAGCACGACGAGCTCAAAATGGGGGAACTCGGCCGGAGACGTGTAGAAGCCGAAGTCCCTGTCCACGCGGGTGCGTATGAAGTCGTGCAGGGTCTGCCAGCCCTCGAGCATGAGGAACCTCGCCTTCACCGGCTTCCCGTCGCCCAGCATCGTTATGCAGAAGTAGGGGAAAACCGTGCCGGCCGGCTTGACAGCCCAGTTGTACGCCGCGATCTCGCGCCAGAGCCCGAGCGCGGCCATCTTCGCGGCAATCTCCTCGACGGTTCGGTCCATGCGCTATCCTATCGAGGACGAGACCTTGAACACGGCCATCAGAATCGCTATTGCGACGAAGCCGACGACGCCGGCGATTGCGACGATGAGAATGGGCTCGAGGGCGTTGGTGAATGCGGCTATGTTGCGGTCCATGTCCTTCTGGTACCGCTTGCCCACATGCTCGAGCGACGCGGCCATGTCGCCGGCCTGTTCGCCGACCGCGAGCATGTCGGTCATCATGCGGGGGAACACGCCGCTCGCCGCGAGCGGACCCGAAATCGTAGTGCCGTCGGTGACGCGCTGTCGCGCGGTCGCGAGGGCGTCGCCGATGACGGCGTTGCCGCAGGTCTCCTCGCAGATCTTCAGGGCCTGCAACACGTTGACGCCGTTCGTGAGCAGCGTCTTGAGGGTATATGCGAGGGACGAATAGGCGCCCGCCGCCACGATGCCCCTGATGAGGGGCGCGCGGAGCTTCCACGAATCGATCTTGCGGACACCCGCCGGCGTCTTGCGCCATTTGCGGAACCACACCACGACCGCGGCGACGCAGATCGCCATCAGCCAGCCGTAGCTCACGAGAGCGTCGGACATGCCGATGAGAATGCGCGTCGGAAGCGGCAGCGCCGCGCCCATTGAGTCGAACACCTTCTGGAACTGGGGGATGATCCACACCAGCGCGCCGATGACCGCCGCTATGCCGAAGCAGAGCACGATGACCGGGTACGCGAGGGCGCTCTTTATCTTGCCGCGCATGTTGTCGTCGCGCTCGTAGTGGTCGCCGAGCCTCCTCAGCACCTCCACCATCGCGCCGGACGCCTCGCCCGCGCGCAGCATGTTGGAGAAAAGCGGGGGGAACGTCTTCGGATGGTGCGTGCACGCGTCGGAGAAGCTCTCGCCGCGGACGATCCTGTCGCACAGGTCCTGGCAGACGAACCTCTGGGCGGAGCCCTCCTCGCCCTGGTTGGCGAGAGCCTGAAGGGCCTGGCCGAGGGTCATGCCGGCCTCCAGCAGGTCCGCAAGCTCCGAGACGAACAGAAGCACCTCTACGCGCTTCATGTCCGTCTTCTGGCGCGACCCGCCCAGCTGGACGTTCCAGATGGACTGGGAGCGGGAGGCGCCTTGCGGCTGAGCCGGAGCGGGCGCGGCGCCCTGCGGCGCCGCAGGCGAAGATGACGTCTTTTTCCTAGCGTATCCCATTGCCAAGCCGCCCCGGCTGCCGCGTCGCTACTTGATGACGCGCACGCGGATCACGGCGTCGCTCGCGGCAAGCGCCTTGGCCACGTCTTCGGGAATCGCCGAGTCGGTGTCGATGAGCGTGTAGGCGAAGTCGCCGCGGCTCTTGTTGGCGATCGCGTCGATGTTGACGCCGGCCTTGCCGAGAATCGACGTGAAGGTGCCGATCATGTTGGCGGCGTTCCTGTGGCAGATCGCGACGCGGCCCGCCTTGTTGGGCGCGCCGAGAGAGCATGCGGGATAGTTCACCGAGTTGACGATGTTGCCGTTCTCGAGGTAGTCGCGCATCTCCTTGACCGCCATGACCGCGCAGTTGTCCTCGGCCTCTTCGGTGGACGCGCCGAGATGCGGGATCACGATGCAGCCCTTCCTGCCGGCCGTGGTGGCGTTCGGGAAGTCGGAGACGTACGCGCGCACCTTTCCGGCGTCGATCGCGGCGACGAGGTCGGTCTCGTTCACAAGCGCGTCGCGGGCGGCGTTGACGATGATGACGCCGCGCTTCATCATGGCGATGGCCTCGGCGTTGATCATGCCCTTGGTGGAGTCGAGCGCGGGAACGTGGATGGTGATGAAGTCGCAGGCGCGGTAGATGGCCTCGACGTTCTTGCAGTGCCTGACGGCGTGATCGAGGTTCCACGCCGCGTCGACGGAGAGGTACGGGTCGTAGCCGAAGACCTCCATGCCGAGCTGGACTGCGGCGTTCGCGACCTTCTGGCCGATCGCGCCAAGGCCGATGACGCCGAGCTTCTTGCCCTGGATCTCGGTGCCGGCGAACGCCTTTTTCGCCTTCTCCGCCGCCTTGCCGACCGCAGGGTCGCCGGCGTTGGCCTTGACCCACTCGATGCCGCCGACGATGTCGCGGCTCGCGAGAAGCATCGCCGCGATGACAAGCTCCTTGACGCCGTTGGCATTGGCGCCGGGAGTGTTGAAGACCACTATGCCCTTCTTCGCGTATTCGGCGTGGGGGATGTTGTTGACGCCGGCGCCTGCGCGCGCGACGGCCAGCAGATTCGCGCCGGGGACCAGCTCGTCCATCTTCGCGCTGCGCACGAAGACCGCGTCCGCCTCCTCAAACTTCTCGGTGCGGACGTAGTTGTCGCCGAGATTCTTCAGACCGCACTCGGCGATCGGATTGAGACAGTTGTACTTGTAGTTCATCTTTCCTTCCTTTGCTTCCGTAGAGTTTATCATGGAATTTGCCGTCACGCATGACGGCGTCGCATATTATACCAAATTAGAGACGATTCTGCCCGAGTCTCAGCCGCGGGAGAGAAGCGCAGTGGTCCACTCGCCGTAGTTCCTGCGCGAAATCTCGCCGAAACCGAGCCGCGCGAACGCCGCAAGGACCTCGGGATACGTCTCGGTGAGTATTCCGGAAACGACGAGCGCGCCCGCGACATAGCCCGCGATCTCCTCGGCGAACGCCACGAGGAGCGGGCCGAGTATGTTCGCGACCACGAGATCGGCAGGGGCGAACTGAGCCGGCTCGCCGCACGAAGCCCTGCCCTGGAGCGCAAGGTCCGGATATACGCCCTTCGCGGCCTCTATCGACGAGTCTGCCGTCATCGCGCCGCGGCCCAGGGCGAACGCGCGGCAGTCTATTCTGACGCCGTTCGCCTCGGCGTTCTCTCTGGCGGCCGCAACGGCGGCGTCGTCAATGTCGAACGCGGCGACCGGCGAGTAGCCGAGCTTCGCGGCCGCGATTGCGAGTATGCCCGAGCCGCAGCCCATGTCGAGCATCGAGCCGCCCTTCCCGGAAAGCTCGTCGATGTACTCAAGGCACGCCCTGGTCGTCTCGTGCTTGCCAGTGCCGAACGCCATGCCGGGATCGAGCGAAACGACCTCGCGCCCTTCTCGCGCCTCATCCGCAAGCGATTCGAGCTCCCACGCGGGCACGACGAGAAGGCGCCTGCCGACTCGCTCGGTCTTGAAATGCCTTCTGTACGCGAACTTCCAGTCTTCGTCGGCGATCTCGCCGGTCTTTATCTCGGCCTCGCACCCGACAACGTCGAGAGCCGCCCTCAGGCAGCCGGCGGCCTCGCCCGCAAGCGCGGCGCCTCCAGCGGCGGGGTCGAGGTATATCTGCATCTCGGCGAACTGCGACTCGACGTCCCTGTACGAAGACAATACGAAATCCCCTCCATCGAAAACCTCGAAGAGGGGATTCGCTAACCGTTCCGGTACGGAACAGCTGACAAATGTCATTTACTTCGCCTTCTTGGCGACGAGCTTCTTTACCACCGTCGGGCGCTGGACGAGAATGCGGACGTCGTCGGCATCCATTGCAGCGACCTCATCGGCGGCGAGGCCCATCTTGACGAGACGAGCGCGCTGAGCCTTGGAGCGCTGAGCCTTGCCGGCCGGCGTCTTGCACGGACGGACGTGAGATTCCTTGCGAAGTGTACGACCTGTACCCATTTATCTACCTCTTCTTTCTTCCTTTGGAAAAAATGTGGCGCGTATTATACCTTATTTGCCGCGAAAACGCAAGGGCGTCAAAGATTGACAGAGAAGCCCCGCTCCTTGAGAAACTTCTTCAGGGAGGGAATGTCTATCACGTGGAAGTGAAAGACGCTCGCCGCTAGCAGCACGTTCGCGCCCGCCTCGGCGGCTTCGGCGAAATGCTCCATCGTGCCCGCTCCGCCCGAAGCGACGACGTCGACCTCCGGGCGCGCGACGGCGCGGATCTTCCTTATGAGCGGCAGGTCGTAGCCAGTGCGCACTCCGTCGGTCGACTTCGAAGTCGGGAGTATGCACCCGACGCCGTAGCCGTCGACCTCCTTCGCCCACTCGGCCGCGTCCCTGCCGGTGGCGGTGTTGCCGCCGTCGATGTACACCTCGTAGCCGGATGGCATCGCCGGATTCTGCAGCACGTCGATCGCGACGGTCACGGCCCCTGAACCAAACTCCGTGACCATCTCGCCGACCATCGCCGGATTGCGGAAGGCCGCCGAGGAGGTCGAGAACTTGTCGGCCCCCGCCTTCAGTATTTCCTCGGCGGACTTGACGGTCGAGACCCCGCCGCCCATCGTGAACGGCACGGTCGCGACATCCGCGACCCTGCGCGTCACGTCGAGCAGCGTCTTGCGGCTCTCGATCGTCGCCGTGATGTCAAGCATGGCGAGCTCGTCGGCGCCTGCCTCGCAGTACGCCTTGCAGCACTCGACGGGGTCGCCGGCATCCCTGATGTCGACGAACCTCACGCCCTTTACGACGCGCCCCGCGATCATGTCCATGCAGGGCATCACGACCAGTGGCTTAGCCATTTTTCTTCTCGAAGTCCTTCATGAACGAAACGAGGGCGTCGACGCCTTCCATCGGGAAGGCGTTGTAGATCGAGGCCCTGAGGCCGCCGACGGAGCGATGGCCCTTGAGGGAGCTCATGCCGAGCTTCTTCGCCTCGTCGATGAACTTCTTCTCGAGCTCCTCGTTGTTGCCGTGGATGCGCCAGGTGACGTTCATGTTCGAGCGGAACTCGGGCAGAGCCGTGCCGGTCCAGAACTCGGAGCCGTCGATGACGTCGTAGATCTTCTTCGCCTTCGCGGCGTTGAGCTTGAAGAGATTCTCCTTGCCCATCTTCTTGACCCACTTCATCGTCTCGCCGAAGATGTAGATTCCCCAGGTCGGCGGAGTGTTGTAGAGGGAGTTCTCGTCGACGTAGGTGCGGTACTGCAGCATCGTCGGAATCTTGTCGTCGCCCTTGGCCGCCAGCTCCTTCTTGATGGCGACCACCGCCATGCCGGACGGGCCGAGGTTCTTCTGGGCGCCGGCGTAGAACATGTCGAACTTGCTGTAGTCGCGCTCGCAGCTGAGAATGTCGGAAGACATGTCGCAGATGAGCGGCGAACCCGTGTTCGGGAACTCCTTGAGCTCCGCGCCCGCGATCGTCTCGTTCGAGCAGATGTGGCTGTACACCGCACCGGCGGTCCACTTCCACTCGCCGGCGTCGGGCATGCGGGTCGGGATGTCCTTCTGGCAGTCGGCCGAAACGTTCACCGTCGCGCCCCTGAGCGCGGCGACCTTCTGGCCCTCCTTGAGCGCCTTGCCGGACCATGTGCCCTGCTTGCCGTAGTCCGCAGCCGAGCCGGGCGCGAGAAAATTCATCGGGATCATCGCGAACTGCATCGACGCGCCGCCCTGGATGAAGCAGACGGACCAGTCGTCGCCGAGGCCGCAGAGCTCCTTGAACGTGGCGATGGCCTCCTGGTGTATCGCATCATAGTCCTTGCCGCGATGGGACATCTCCATCACCGACATGCCGCAGCCCTTGTAGTCCACAAGATCGGACTGGGCTTCCTGCAGAACCTCGAGAGGCAGAACCGCAGGGCCCGCCGAGAAGTTGTACGCACGAGACATTTCGAGTCGTTTCCTTTCTTTTAGAGTTTATCCTGCACCCCCCGTAAGAGATTATCACGTCGGAAGGTGAGCGCATATTATACCATAAATTCCGCCGCTACGTCATGCCCTGGGATGATACTTGCGGTGTATCTCGCCGAACCGCGCCGTGTCGACATGCGTGTATATCTGCGTCGTCGCTATGTTCGCATGGCCGAGCAGCTCCTGTATCGCGCGTATGTCGGCGCCGCGCGCGAGCATGTGCGACGCAAAGCAGTGCCGCAACACGTGCGGGGATATGCGGTCGGCGGCGATTCCAGCGGCCGCAGCGCGCTCCCGCACTATCTTGAACACCCCCTGCCTCGTGAACGGGCGCCCCAGCCGCGTGACGAACACATGGCTCTCGCCGAGATCGCCGCGCGTGAAGTAGCCGCGCGCGGACGCGAAATACGCCTCGAGCGCGCGCCCCGCCGCTCCGCCTATCGGCACAAGGCGCTCCTTGGAGCCCTTTCCGAACACCCGCAGAAGCTCCCCTTCCGCCGTGATCGAGTCCATCTCCAGGTCGCACAGCTCGGAGACCCTCAGCCCGCAGCCGTACAGCACCTCGAGAATCGCCCTGTCGCGCACGTCCCGAGGATCGTCGCCCGACGCCGTTTCGATCATCTCGGCGACCTCCTGCTCGGAAAGCGTCTTCGGCAGCGCCAGTCCCCTTCGCGGAGGATCAAGCAGCTCCGCGGGGTTCTCGGATATCCTGCGCCGCGCCTTGAGGTCGCCGAACCACATCCGTATCGCGGCCGTGCGGCGCGCGCGCGTCGCCGGAGCCAGCCCGTCGGCGACCTCGCTGCCGAGAAAGTCCACTATGTCGTCGCGTCGCACGGCCGACGCCTCGCGCACGCCGCGCCTCTCGAGGAACTTCGCGAAACGTCGCAGATCCCGCCCGTACGACTCGCACGTGTTGCGCGAAAGCCCGCGCTCCAGCCGCTGCGCGAGAAGGAAGTCCTCTATCTCAGAGTCGATCAACGAAGTCACCGATAAGCGCCCGCATCTTCGGCTTGGCCGCCTCGCCGGCCGCCACGACTTCGGAATGGCTGAGCGTGGCGGGGGAGATTCCCGAGGCAAGATTCGAGACCAGCGAAAGGCCGGCGACCTTCATTCCGCAGGACTTCGCGAAGATCGCCTCCGGCACGGTTGACATGCCGACCGCGTCCGCGCCCATGGCCCTGTACGCGCGAACCTCCGCAGGCGTCTCGTACGCAGGGCCCATGTTGAAGGCGTACACGCCGTCCATCGCGCGTATGCCGAGCCTGTTCACGCCCGCCCGCAGAAGCTCCGCAAGCCGGCGCGCATAGACCTCGCTCATGTCGGGGAAGCGCGGCCCCCATTCGGGAACATGCGCCCCGACCAGCGGATTGGTCCGCAGAAGGTTGATGTGGTCGCGGATTATGACGAAGTCGCCCGGCTCCAGAAGCGGGTTTATTCCGCCCGCGGCGTTCGTGAGCAGCACGGTCTGGCAGCCCATGCGGCGAAGCATCTCGACAGGCGCGACGACAGCCTCCCATCCCGCCCCCTCGTAGCAGTGGCGCCGTCCGCACCACGCCGCGACTAGCTTTCCGCCCCTGCGATAGAGCACGAACTCCCCGGCATGCCCGGGCACCGTGGAAGCGCCTATGC
The DNA here is from genome assembly GCA_016288465.1 of Verrucomicrobiota bacterium. GTDB lineage: Bacteria > Verrucomicrobiota > Kiritimatiellia > RFP12 > UBA1067 > UBA1067. Next base: position 19,087 of record JAEEZC010000050.1, read on the forward strand.
CCGGAATGTCCGCATACGACGCCCGGAACACCACTTCGTCCATCTCGAGCGCCGCGCCCCAGCCAGAGCCCAGCAGTATGCCGACGTCCGGCGGAGTCGCGAAGCAGACGTCGGGAAAATATGCCGCGGTTTTGTCAAACGCACCCAGATTCACAGTTCCTCCTCTCAGACCTAGGCAATCGGCCAGCAGTCGAATTCCATGCCGTTGTACGGACAGTTGCGCGAAAGCGAGGCAAACGCCGACACGTCGACCTTCCTCGCGCGTCCAATGGCGAGTCGCGTCCTGCCAAACGAAACCGGCAGAAGCCGAGGCGGCAGTATGTCGAGAGGCTTCCGGCACCATGCGTCGGCCCATGCGTCCACTGGCATGCCCTCCTCCTCGACCATTGCGCGATAGGTTATCGGTATCGCCGTCTCAAGGCCCACGATTCCGTTGGCGGCGGCCTCGTATCCGCAGTTCTTGCTCGCGGCGGGATGCGGCGCATGGTCGGTCGCGAACATCAGAACGCCGTCCTTGACCGCCTTCCGCACTTCCGCCCGGTCCTCGCCGCCTGCAAGCGGAGGAGCCATCTTGTAGTTGCCGTCGTCGCCGACGATGTCGTCGCGGCAGAGCAGCACATGGTGCGGCGTCGCCTCGGCTGTGACCGGCAGCCCCTCCGCCTGCGCGCCGCGCACGAGCTCAACGCCCTCCGCCGTCGATATGTGCTGGACATGGTATCTGCAGCCCGTGGCGCGGCAGACCGAAAGGTCGCGGCGTATGCAGTCCGCCTCCGAAAGGCCCGGCGCAAGAGCATGCTGGCAGACGACGAGCCCGAGGTCGTACGCACGGCGCATCGCCTCCTCAAGCACCTTCGCGTCCGCTACCCACGAACCGTCGTCCGTGAAGAACGCCGCGCCGGCCTCCGCCATCGCCTCAAGGTCCGCGACCTCGCGGCCAAGACGGCCGCGCGTTATGCAGGCGCTGGTCAGAAGGAGCGGTGAGCCACCCCCGGCCGCGCGCACGTGCGAGCGGACCGATTCCGGACTGTCTATGGCGGGCGTCGTGTTCGGCATCGTGACGACCGCCGCGAAGCCGCCTCTGGCCGCCGCCGCAAGACCGCTTTCGGTCGTCTCGGCCGCAGGCGCGCCCGGATCGCGGAAGTGCACGTGCACGTCCACGAAGCCGGGCAGGTCAAGCGTCGTCTCAGTGTCCGGCACGGCCGTCCGTCTTGGCGGGGAAGTCCACCTTGACGCCCTTTTCGTCTATTGCGTACCTGACGTTGGCCTGCGCGATCTTCATGGAGTCGTACTTGAGCGTCAGCGTCTTCGCGGACATGTCCCACACGTACGAATCCTTCTTCACGCCCTCGTACTTCGCAAGCGCGGCCACGACGACCGCCTTGTCCTTCTCCGCGAGATCGGGCATGGAGACCGTCATCTCCCGGATGTCTTCGCGACGGCATCCTGAGAACAGGGCAAGCGCGGCCAGCGCCGCTGCGGCGTATGTCTTCATCTGTATGTGTCCTTTGCTGTTCACTGGAAAGTCGACGGGCCCTTGCCGGGACCGAACGGCGAAAGCTCCCGCAGCTCCCTTATGACCGGCGGCAGCTTGTCCAGCACGTAGTCCACCTCGTCGTCGGTGCTGTAGCGGGAAAGCGAGAACCGCACCGAGCCGTGCACGGCGATGAACGGAACGCCCATCGCCCTGATGACGTGGCTCGGATCCAGCGACCCCGAAGCGCAGGCCGACCCGGTCGAGATGCATATGCCGAGGTCGCTCAGGCGGTACGCGATCGCCTCGCCCTCGATGTAGCAGAACGACACGTTCAGCGTGTTCGGAAGCCGGCTTGCGCGGTCGCCGTTCACCATGACGTCGGGGCAGGAGGCCAGAATGCCCGCCTCAAGCCTGTCGCGGAGGGCGGAGAGCTTCGCCGCCTCGTCGGCCATGCCGAGCCGCGCAAGCTCGCAGGCCTTCGCGAGGCCGACGATGTACGGCACGTTCTCGGTTCCGGCGCGGAGCCCCCTTTCCTGGTGGCCGCCGAGCATGAACGGACTGAACCTCGCGCCCTTTCTCGCGTATAGGATCCCAATGCCCTTCGGAGCGTGGAACTTGTGTCCCGACATCGCCAGCATGTCCACGGGCACCTTGCTCACGTCGACCGGAGCCTTGCCCGCGACCTGCACCGCGTCAGTGTGCAGAATCGCGCCTCGCGACTTCGCTATCTCCGCGATCTTCTCGATGGGGAAGAGAACTCCCGTCTCGTTGTTCGCCCACATCGCCGAGACGAGAACCGGACGCCCGTGCGCAGCGTCGATCTCGGCGGCGAGCCTGTCCAGGTCGAGTCTGCCGACCGAGTCGACCGGCAGCTCCACCGTCTCGTAGCCCTGCGCCTTGAGCCGACGCACCGGCTGAAGGACGGCAGGATGCTCCACTGCGGTCGTTATGACCTTCAGCTCCTTGCCGTATCGCTCCGCCACGCCGCGTATCGCGGTGTTGTCCGATTCCGTCGCGCACGACGTGAACACGATTTCCTCTGGGTCGGCCCCGATAAAGCGGGCGACCTCCTCCCTCGCCGCGTCAACGTACTTTGCGACGCTGCCGCCGAAAGCGTGCATCGAGCTCGGGTTGCCGTAGAGCTCACCGAAAAACGGCGCCATCGCGTCGCACACCTCGGGCGCGACCCTAGTGGTCGCGTTGTTGTCAAAATATACCGTCTTGTCCATTCTTTCTGTCCGTGGTGCGTATTTTACCATTTTTCCGCCCAGCAGAGAAGAGGGATGCTCTAGTGCGCCATAATGCCTCGTGCCCGCCGCGCTTACGCGCGACCAACACGAAACGCTCCAACCTCCGGCGCCCCTACCGCCATTCCGTCCCCACAGTCCCCTTGCTCTGTCCCGGGTCACGCGTCCCGCAAGCCCGCCGGCTCAGCTGTCGACAAGGTTGTGTTTTATGCAGATGCGCAGAGGTTTGCGCTTCCCGTTTTACTCTATTGTCACTGGCAAGCTGCCGAGCTTCTTGATCATCGCAGTGCCGTAGCCCCTGCCTCCGATCATGACGCCCGAGACGTTCACCGTTGTCGTCTTCAGCTTGCCGCCGACGACAGAATACGCCTTGAACGAGCCCTTGAAAGAGCCGCCCTTCGCAGAGTACGTGAGCTTCAAGCCCGACGGATTCGCCCCCGCCTTCGAATCGTCAAGGACGCCGCCCTTCATCGTGAGCTTCCCAGCCCTCGCGCCGTCCGCGACAATCCACTTCGTCCCGCTTAATCCGACGGTCGCGCCGTCCGGCAGGTACGGCAGCACGCTCTGCCCCAATACCGCCTCAAGCGCCGCGGCATCGATCCTGAACTTCGCGCGAGCCGCAAGCTTCCCGGGCTTGCCGATTACCGCATCGTCGCCCAGACCGACGACCGCCGCCGCGCCGACGGCCGAGAGCCACACTACGAACGAAATGTGCGTTGCCTATAACTTGTGACAACGATTTAAGGCGTTAAACAAATCATACTTGTAGTCCTCTGTAGGTGATTGTTCGTCCTTTGACCTTCAAGCCATGGGTCGACGCGGCGGTTTACGCGGCGGAGCCGCGTCGCAGACGCGAAGTGGGTTCGTGGTCGCGCGTAAGCGAAAGCGAAATATCGCCAGTTCCAAGGGGTTTAAATTTGGAAACGGAAATTTCCAACGTAGGTTTTCGAGATTTCCAAGGTATGTTTTCGCCGCCGCGTCCGCGGCAAACTGATGGGGTCCCCGTCGGCTTTATTGACTTCGGACTTCTGACTTCGGACTGAAGAAAGTCCTGAAGTCTGATGTCCGAAGTCTGAAGTCTTATGCTGTCCCCGTCGACTAGATTTGTGGTTAACCACTAATCTACACATATCTGCACAAATCAGTTCGAGTTCTAGAGTGTTTTATCATCTTTAACGCTCCGCGTTAAACAAAACATACTTGCTCCCCTCGGTTAGCCTATCGGTAGCGCTACCGTTCACTGGTAGGCAGCGTGACCTTCGCCCGTACTGTCCGCAGCGGTTTCGGGGTGAGTGAACGGACCTTGCTCTGCCTGTGTACGAGGCGTTTCCTTACGGTGTACGCGGCATTCCCTAACTGTGTACGCGGCATCCCCTGCCTGTGTACGGAGGAGTTTTGACGTCACTTC
>JAEEZC010000384.1 GCA_016288465.1 Verrucomicrobiota bacterium
CGTCGAGGATCTCCATGCGCGGCTCGCGGCGAACAACCGGACTGTCCACTGGACGCCGGCCTATGTCGGCGAGAAGCGCTTCGGCAACTGGCTTGAGGAGGCGCGCGACTGGAACATCTCCAGAAACCGCTTCTGGGGCAGCTGCATTCCGGTCTGGGTCAACGACGACGATCCGTCCGACATGATCTGCGTCGGCTCCGCGAAGGAGCTTGAGGAGCTTTCGGGCGAGAAGGTGACCGACCTGCACAAGCACTTCATCGACAAGATCGTGATCAGGAAGGACGGCAAGACGTACCATCGCACGCCCGAGGTGCTCGACTGCTGGTTCGAGTCGGGCTCGATGCCGTATGCGCAGCAGCACTACATGGGCGAAGGGTCGACGGACAGCTTCTTCCCGGCCGATTTCATCGCCGAGGGCCTCGACCAGACCCGCGGCTGGTTCTACACGCTGATGGTGCTCGGCACTTGCCTCTTCGACAAGTCGCCGTACAAGAACGTCATCGTCAACGGGCTCGTCCTCGCGGAGGACGGCAAGAAGATGTCGAAGCGCCTCAAGAACTATCCGGATCCGTCGAAGATGCTGGACACTTACGGGGCGGACGCGATAAGGCTGTACATGATCTACTCGCCGGTCGTGAGGGCCGAGAACCTGAAGTTCTCCGAGAACGGCGTCAAGCAGCTCATGCGCGACCTGCTGATTCCGTGGTGGAACGCGTATTCGTTCTTCGTCACCTACGCCAACGTGGACGGCTTCCACGACGACGAGGTGCGCTTCCCCGAGTCCGACAACGTGCTGGACAGGTGGATCGTCTCGTCCATGGAGACGCTGATCGCCGACGTGACGGCTGCGATGGACGCATACGACCTGCAGCGCTCGGTGCGCCCCTTCGTGCGGTTCGTGGAGGACCTCACGAACTGGTACATCCGCCGTTCGCGCCGCCGCTTCTGGAAGTCGACGAACGACGGAGACAAGCAGTGCGCGTACCGCACGCTGAGGTACGTTCTCGTGCAGCTCGCGAAGGTCGCCGCGCCGTTCACGCCGTTCATCGCCGAGGAGATATACCGCAACCTGAAGGGCAGGGGAGACCCGGACAGCGTGCATCTGTGCGACTTCCCGACGGCCAACGCGGCGGCCCGCGACCTCGCGCTCGAGTCTCGCATGTCGGCCGTGCAGGCCGTGGTCGAGCTCGGGCGCCGTCTCAGGGCGGACAACGACCTCAAGGTGCGCCAGCCGCTCAGCGCGATCAGGATCGCCGGGGCCGACGTGAAGGGCCTTGAGGACCTGATCGAGGACGAGCTGAACGTGAAGAGCGTCGAGTACGTCTCCGACGAGAAGGAGCTCTGCGACGTGAGCTACAAGGCGAACTTCAAGACGCTCGGCAAGAAGTGCGGGCCGAAGATGAAGGCCGTCGCCGCGGCAATCGCGGCCATGAAGGGCTTCACGGGCGCCGCCTCGGTCGAGGGCGTGGAGATCACTGCGGACGACGTGATCGTGACGAGGGCGCCGAAGGCTGATCTCGTCGTCGCGTCGGAGGGCGCAGTCGTGGTCGGCCTTGAGACGGCCCTCACGCCCGCGCTCGTCGCCGAGGGCCTTGCCCGCGAATTCGTGAGCCACGTCCAGGCGATGCGCAAGGAGGCGGACTTCGAGGTCACGCAGCGCATAACACTGACCGTCGGCGCCGACGCCGAGATGAAGGCCGCGCTCGAATCGCACCGCGACTACGTCATGGGGGAGACGCTTGCAGTAGCCCTTGAGTTCGCGTCAGCCGGCGGAGAGGCCGTCGATCTCAACGGACACAACACAACAATCGAGGTCAAGAAGAATGCGTAAGCTGCCGTTTGACAAGGCGAAGCTGGAGGAGATCGCGGCCAAGTGGCCCACTCCGTTCCACATCTACGATGCGAAGGCCATCCGCGCCAATGCGAGGCGCTTCAAGAAGGCGTTCGCGTGGAACGAGGGGTTCCGCGAGTATTTTGCGGTCAAGGCGGCGCCGAACCCGCACCTGATGGAGCTCCTGAAGGAGTTCGACTTCGGCTCTGACTGCTCTTCGATGGCCGAGCTTGTCCTTGCCGAGCGCGTCGGAAACGTCGGCGAGAAGATCATGTTCACGTCGAACGACACTCCGGCCGAGGAATTCCGCAAGGCGTGGGAGCTGGGGGCGATCGTGAACTTCGACGACGTGACCCACATACCGTTCTTCTTCGACGCCGTCTTCGGCGGCAGTCCGAAGCCCGGCGATCTCGAGGGGCGCGTGTTCTGCTGCCGGTACAATCCCGGTCCTCTGAAGGGCGGCAACGCCATCATCGGCAAGCCTGAGGAGGCGAAGTACGGCTTCACGCGCGCGCAGCTCTTCGAGGGGTACCGCATGCTGCGCGACGCCGGCGCGACGCGTCTGGGGCTTCACACCATGGTCGCGTCCAACGAGCTCGACCCCGAGTACATCATCGACACGGCCAAGATGCTATTCGAGCTCGCGGGCGACCTCCACGACAGCCTCGGCGTCGACTTCGAGTTCGTCAACATCGGCGGCGGAGTGGGCATTCCCTACCGTCCCGACCAGAAGGCCATGGACATCGAGCGCGTCGGCGAGGGCATCCGCAAGGCCTACGGCGAGCTCGTCAAGGGCCGCGGCATGAAGCCGCTGAAGCTGTTCATGGAGTGCGGACGGTGCATCACCGGGCCGTACGGATATCTCGTCGCCCGCGTGCGGCACATAAAGAACACCTACCGCCTCTATGCCGGCCTGGACGCGTGCATGTCCAACCTGATGCGTCCTGCGCTGTACGGCGCATACCACGAGATAGTGGTGCCCGGCAAGGAGAACTCGCCCGAGACGTCGGTCTACGACGTCACGGGCTCGCTCTGCGAGAACAACGACAAGTTCGCCATACAGAGGGTGCTGCCGGTGCTCGAGCGCGGCGATCTCGTCGTGATCTGCGACGCGGGCGCGCACGGGCACGCGATGGGCTTCCAGTACAACGGCAAGCTGCGCTCGGCCGAGCTTCTTCTTGAGGAGGACGGCTCCGTGCGCCAGATACGCCGCGCCGAGACGCTGGACGACTATTTCGCGACTTTGGTCTGAACAGGAATCTCAACTCAAAAAACACAACTCAAAGCAATGGACATAGTAATACTGCTGGGGGCCCCGGGTTCGGGGAAGGGCACAATCGCCGCACGTCTCGCGTCCGAGGACGCGAAGCTCAAGCACGTCTCGTCGGGCGATCTTCTGCGCGGCGCCGTCGCCAAGGGCACGCCCGCCGGCCTGGAGGCCAAGGGGTACATGGAGAAGGGCCAGCTCGTCCCGGATGCGCTGATCGCTACAATGATCGGCGACGTCATCGCCGAGACCAAGGGCGACGTCACGATGCTTCTGGACGGCTTCCCGCGCAACGTCGCGCAGGCGGAGGTCCTGGAGAGGGCGGGCGCGCCGATTCGCTCCGTCGTGCTGGTGGACGTGCCCGACGCCGTGATTGCGGACCGCATCGCAGGCCGTCGCACGTGCCCGAAGTGCAAGGCCGGCTACCACGTCAAGGCCCTGCCGCCCAAGGTCGAGGGGATCTGCGACAAGTGCGGCGCCGAGCTCGTCATCCGCAAGGACGACAACCCCGAGACCGTCAAGGACAGGCTCGTCGTCTACCATCGCGAGACCGAGCCGCTTGTGGCGTTCTACGAGGCGAAGGGCCTTCTGCGCCGCATCGACGGCGACCAGGGCCCCGAGCGCAACGCGGCTGCGTTCCGCGAGGCGATGTGACGGCCCGGATCCCCGAGAAGCCATGAAGGTTGACGTAAAGACCAAGGCGGAGATCGGCAGGATGCGCGAGGCCTGCCGCATGAGCGCCGAGATACGCGACATATGCGCCAATGCCGTCGCCCCCGGCATGACGACCGGCGAGATAGACGATCTCGTCGTCGAATACTGCAGGCGCCACGGCGTCTCGGCGAGCTTCTTCAACTACGAGGGCTTTCCGGGGCACATATGCGTTTCACTCAACGACGAGGTCATTCACGGCATACCTTCCCGCGACAGGGTGATAATGCCGGGCGATCTGGTCAAGACGGACGTCGGCATCTGCAAGAACGGCTTCCACGGCGACACTTCGAGGACCGTCGCGCTTGGTGTGATGGACGCCGAGACTCTGCGCCTCGTCGAGACGACGAAGGCGTGTCTCAAGGCGGGAATCGCAGCCTGCGGTCCGGGGGTGCATCTGGGCGACGTCGGCTATGCGATACAGAAGGTCGCCGAGGACGCTGGCTTCGGCGTCGTCCGGGACTGGATCGGGCATGGCGTTGGGCGCACGGTGCATGAGGACCCCGAGGTCCCCAACTACGGCAAGCCCGGCACCAAGCTCGTGCTGCGTCCCGGCATGACGATCGCCATCGAGCCGATGATCACCATGACGAAGCGGGGGGAGCGCACCGACGTGCTGTCCAACGGCTGGACCGTCGTCACGCGCGACAGGTGCCTTTCCGCGCATTTCGAGCATACCGTCGCAATCACCGACGACGGATGCGAAGTTCTCACTTTGCCGGCGGACTATCCCTGAAATCTCCAAGCCCGAAGGCGCCCCGGTCGAATGGCGGCTGATTGCTTGGGGATGGATGGCCCGCCGGCCCTTGTCCTCTAACTCTGCACCACTCTTTATGGTATAATACACCCTATGAAACTTACTGCCGATCAGATGAAGCTCGTCTCCTCGACGGTCCGCTGTCTTTGCGCGGACATAGTCGAAAAGGCGAAATCCGGCCACCCTGGCGCTGCCCTTGGCATGGCCGACCTTGCGAGCGTTCTTTGGCTCGAATATCTTAACGTGGATCCCAAGGATCCTCTCTGGGCCGGTCGCGACAGGCTGGTCTTCTCCGGCGGGCATGCGTCCGCGCTCGTATACGCGCTCTTCCACCTGGCCGGCATGGGCGGGCTTTCGATGGACGAGCTCAAGACGTTCCGCCAGCTTGACAGCCGCTGCGCCGGCCATCCGGAACGCGGCGTCATGCCAGGCGTCGAGGTCACGACCGGGCCGCTCGGGCAGGGCGTCGCGATGGGCGTCGGCCTGGCGCTCGCGGCGAAGAAGGCGAAGATCCAGAACAAGACGTGGGTCTTCTGCGGCGACGGCGACCTTGAGGAGGGCATAAGCCACGAGGCGTGCTCCTGGGCCGGCGCCATGAAGCTCGACGACTTCATCCTCGTCTACGACTCCAACCACATCACCATCGAGGGCGACACGTCCCTTGCCATGGCCGACGACGCGAAGCGCCGCTTCGAGAGCTACGGGTGGAAGGTGCTCGAGGTCGACGGTCACGACATAGACGCCATCGACAGGGTCTACCGCCGCGCCACCCACGTCAAGGGCCAGCCGGTCGTCATAATAGCGACGACGCACATCGCCTTCGGCGCGCCCACGAAGCACGACACCGCCGACAGCCACGGAGCGCCGCTGGGCGCCGACGAGGTCGCCGGCCTCAAGACGGCGCTGGGCTTCGACCCCGCCAAGAGCTTCTACGTGCCGAAGGAGGTGTACGACTTCTTCTCGGCGCGCACCGGCAAGTGCCACCGCTTCGCGCTGAAGTGGAAGAAGGCCGGCTGGAAGAAGCCCGTGGGCGACATGGCCGGCGAGGAGGCTCTTCTCGCGGCGAAGCCCGACTTCCCGGCCGACAAGCCGGTCGCGACGCGCTCCGCGTGCGGAACCGTCATGAACGCGCTCGCCCCGCTCGTCCCCGGCCTCGTCGGCGGCAGCGCGGACCTCGCGCCCTCCAACAAGACGTATCTCAAGGGCCTTGGCGACATCGGCCCCGGCTCGTTCGACGGCCGCAACGTGCACTTCGGCATACGCGAGCTCGGCATGTCGGCGATCGTCAACGGCATCACCGCGTTCGACGAGACTTTCCGAGGGTACGGCGCGACGTTCTGCGTGTTCTCCGACTACTGCCGTCCTGCAATACGCGTCGCGGCGCTCATGGAGACGCCGTCGATATTCGTCTTCTCCCACGACAGCTACTGCGTCGGCGAGGACGGTCCGACCCACGAGCCTGTCGAGCAGCTCGCGGCTCTTCGCGCGATGCCCAATGTGATGGTCTGGCGCCCTGCCGACGCCAACGAGACCTTCTACGCCTGGGTCGAGATGCTCAAGCACCGCAAGGGCCCGAGCTGCATCCTCACCACGCGCCAGAACCTGCCCATTCTTGAGGGCGTCACCGCCGAACGCGTCGCGAAGGGCGGCTACGTGATCTTCCAGTCCGGCGTGCAGGACTCCTCCACGATTGTCTTCGTCGCGTCCGGCTCGGAGGTCGGCATGTCCGTCGAGGCCGCGAAGCGCCTTTCCGCCGACGGCGTCGGCGTCAGGGTCGTCTCTCTGCCCTGCGTCGAGAGGTTCCTTGAAGGGACCATGCCGGCGTATCGGGACGAGGTGCTTCCTCCCGCCATGCGCAAGCGCGTGATCGTGGAGGCGGGCTCCCGCCTAGGGCTTGACCGCTTCCGCGAAGACTCGGCGACAACGGTTTTCGTGACGCTCGACAGGTACGGCGCATCGGCTCCGTACAAAGTGCTGAGCGAGAGGTTCGGCTTCACGGCCGACAACATCCTCGCCAGGGCGAAGGAACTGCTCTGACGCGCACAAGACAACAGCATCGGCAAACAAAACAGACGGCAAACCCAAATGAAGCGTGCGGACATAAACAAGGTTCTCATCATCGGCTCTGGTCCGATTGTGATAGGACAGGCGTGCGAATTCGACTATTCGGGCACTCAGGCCTGCAAAGCCCTCAAGGCGTGCGGCTACAAGGTAGTGCTCGTCAACTCCAACCCGGCGACGATCATGACCGATCCGGTCATGGCCGACGCGACTTACATCGAGCCTCTCAACGAAGCCCGCCTCGAGCAGATCATCGCGAAGGAGCGACCCGACGCGATTCTGCCCAACCTCGGCGGCCAGACGGGCCTCAACCTGTCGATGTCGCTCGCGAAGAAGGGTGTGCTCGACAAGTACGGCGTCAAGGTCATCGGCGTAAACCTCGGAGCGATTGAGCGCGGCGAGGACCGCGAGATCTTCAAGGAGACGATGCAGAAGCTCGGCATCGAGACGCCGAAGTCCGGCATTGTCCACTCGGTCGAGGCCGCGCTTAACCTCGTCCACGACACGATCGGCTACCCCGTCGTCGTCCGTCCCGCGTACACGATGGGCGGCGCGGGCGGCGGCTTCTGCTACAACGACGAGGAGCTGTCCACGATCTGCGCCAGAGGCCTTGACGCCTCGCTAACCCACCAGTGCCTCATCGAGGAGTCGATCCTCGACTGGGAGGAGCTTGAGGTGGAGGTCGTCCGCGACGCGAAGAACCAGATGATCGCGGTCTGCTTCATCGAGAACATCGACGCGGTCGGCGTGCACACGGGCGACAGCTTCTGCGCGGCGCCGTTCCTCACGATCTCGAAGGAGCTCGAGGAGAGACTGAAGAGGGACGCCTTCAAGATCGTCGAGGCGATCGGCGTCATCGGCGGCACGAACGTCCAGTTCGCGCACAATCCGAAGACTGGCCGCGTCGTCATCATCGAGATCAACCCGAGGACGTCCCGCTCGTCCGCCCTCGCGTCCAAGGCCACCGGCTTCCCGATCGCCCTCGTTTCGGCCAAGCTCGCGTCCGGGATGACGATGGACGAGATACCATACTGGAGGGACGGAACGCTCGAGAAGTACACGCCGGACGGCGACTATGTCGTTCTCAAGTTCGCGAGATGGGCGTTCGAGAAGTTCCGCGCGGTCGAGGACAGGCTTGGAACCCAGATGAAGGCCGTCGGCGAGGTCATGTCCATCGGCAAGACCTACAAGGAGGCTCTCCAGAAGGCGATTCGCGCTCTTGAGCGCGGCCGCGCCGGCCTTGGCTTCGCGAAGGACTTCAACGAGAGGACCCTCGACGAGCTGCTCAAGATGCTTTCGACGCCCAACTCCGAACGCCACTTCCAGATGTACGAGGCGATCAGGAAGGGCGCCACCGACGAGCAGATCTTCGAGCGCACCGGCGTCAAGGCGTATTTCGTCCAGCAGATGCGCGAGCTGGTCCAGGAGGAGGAGGCCCTTCTGAAGCACAAGGGCGCCCTGCCGCCGGACGACATGCTCGTGCAGGCGAAGAAGGACGGCTTCAGCGACAAGTACCTGTCCCAGATACTCGGCGTTCCCGAGAAGGACGTGCGCGCAAGGCGCAAGGAGCTCGGCTGCATCGAGCGCTGGTTCGCGGTTCCCGTGTCCGGCGTCGAGGGCCAGGCCTACTACTACTCGACCTACAACGATCCGAAGCCGGGCAACGCCGCGTTTGGCGAGGTGAAGGTCTCGTCGAACCCGAAGAAGGTGATGATTCTCGGCGGCGGCCCGAACCGCATCGGCCAGGGCATCGAGTTCGACTACTGCTGCTGCCACGCCGCGATGGCGATGCGCAAGATGGGCTACGAGACGATCATCGTCAACTGCAACCCGGAGACGGTCTCGACCGACTACGACACCTCCGACAAGCTCTACTTCGAGCCTGTCACCGTCGAGGACGTGCTGCAGATCTACGAGCGCGAGAAGCCGATGGGCGTGATCGTCCAGTTCGGCGGCCAGACGCCGCTCAACATCGCGCGCGGACTGCAGGAGGCCGGCTGCCGCATCCTCGGCACCCCGGTCGACTCGATCGACGACGCCGAAGACCGCGACCTCTTCCACTCCACCATGGACAGGCTCGGCATCCCCATGCCCGAGTCCATGACGGCGACGGACATCGACGGCGCGCTCAAGTGCGCTGAGAAGCTCGGCTACCCGCTCATCATTCGCCCGAGCTTCGTCCTCGTCGGACGCGGAATGGAGGTCATCTACGACGAGC
>JAEEZC010000385.1 GCA_016288465.1 Verrucomicrobiota bacterium
CTGGACGAGTATCGGAAGGACGCCGGACAGCGCAAGGCCTGCGGATGCATCATGTCGAAGGACATCGGCGAATACAACACGTGTCCGCACCTCTGCCACTACTGCTACGCCAACACGAGCAACGCGACGGCGATGGCGAACTGGAACCGGCACTGCGCCTGTCCGCATGCCGAGACGATAACGGGGACGTGAGATGCGAATTATGGCGTTCCTTGTGCAATTGCTCTTCTCTTAGCGGCCGGCAGTCCAGTCGGCTCCACTCGTCTGTCGGCCCGACGGTAAGACGCATGCAGGCGGCATTCGTCTTGAAGGCGGCGCCGCGAACGTCAGCAGGCTCAAGGCTGTCGCGGACAGGGCGCAACTCTTCGCCGTCGGCATTGGTCCTGCGGCAGAGTGGGCAGCCGGCGCTCGAATCGGACGGCGATGCGGTGAATATGGTAAAATACTGTCACAAACCATCTGAGAAAGGAAGCTGGCTTATGAAACACTATGCGCTCTGCCGTCTAGCCGCGCTTGCGACAGCGGGGTTCGCGTGGGCGTCCGCTGCAGCCGTCATTGCGACCGGCGATGCCGACGCGGACACTGCCAACATACAGAACGCTGTCAACGCCGGCGGCACGGTGACGCTGGCCTCCGGCACATTTGCGCTGAAGCGGTCGATCGTTATCTCCAATGGCGTGTCCCTTGTCGGAGGCGGATCAAAGCCTGAGGACGTTGTCCTGTCGCTTGTGACGCAGACTCAGAACGACGGGGACTGGCACGTCCTGCAGATTGCGGGCTCGCCAGACACAGTGGTCTCGAACCTGACCGTGACGGCCGTCTCCGCAAGGACTGACAACGCGTTCGGTCCGAAGGGCGGCGTGTCAATGGATTCCGGCCTTGTCGTCGACTGCGTGATCAGGGATTGCGTGACGCGCAACAACCACTATCCAGGAGCCGGTGTGAACATGACGGGCGGCGCTCTGCGCAGCTGTCTCGTCACGGGCTGCAATGCGCTTGACTCCGGCGGCGCCGGACAGCCAGGTGAGGGCGTCTACATGACTGGCGGGCTTGTCGAGAACTGCAGGATTGTCGGCAACGGCAGTTCCAACCTCGGCTACATGGGCTCGGCCGGATCTGGCGGAGCGGTCTACGTCAAGAACGGAGTGCTCCGCGGATGTCTGGTCGCCGACAACCGCAACAGAGTCGGCGCCTCAGGCGTGACGGTTCGCGAGAACAGCACCGTGGAGAGCTGCACGATCGCGGGCAACAGGCAGAACTGCGCAGAGGCGACTGCGTGCGGCGTCCACATCTCGGGCGCCAACATCGTCCTTCGCAACAACATCATCTGGGACAACACGACGTTCGACGGTTCAATCGCCAATTTCCGCATCGAGAACGGGGCTAACCGCACTTTCGAATACAACGACACCAAGCCGCTGCTTCCTGCCGGAGAGAACAACCTCTCCGTCGATCCGCAGTTCGCCAATGCGGCGGGCGGAGACTATCACATCGGCTACTCCTACTGCTGTGATGCCGGCTTCAACCAGACCTGGATGGATGATGCCGTCGATCTTGACGGCAATGCGAGAGTCATCAACGCGTGCGTCGACATGGGATGCTACGAGCGCGAAGCTCCGAGCGGCTTTGCCTGCAGAATGAATCTGACGCCCAACGACGCCTCCGACTTGAGGACGGTGGCGTTTGAATGCGACTACGTCGGATGTCCCGCCTCGACCGCGTCCGAGGCCAACTGGACGTTCAGGCGGAAGCAGGACGGGACTGCCGTGTATGCGAGCGGCTTCAGAGGGTCCGTGCAGCTGCCCGCCGGCATCTGGAACGTGGACCTCGTCGTCTACGGAGGCGGGCAGTCGGCGTCGTGCGGGATAGTCGACGCGGTCGAAGTGCAGGCCAGCAGGGTCTATGCAAACGCAAACGGGACGGGCAGATTCCCGTACGACACGCTGGAGAATGGCTCGCCGTCGATCCGCGAGGCCTTGCAGACGCTGGGCAAAGGCGGCACACTCTATGTCGGCGCAGGGAACTACGTCATTTCCGAAGGCATAAACCTGGTCGAGGGCAAGGGCTCTCGCATCGTGTCTCTTGCCGGACCGGAGAGGACTGTCGTTCGTCTTGGCAACGTGGCTACCTTCAACAACGGCAGCAACGACGGCTCGTACGGACTGAACCTCGCGTGCAGCGCCGCCTACGTAAGCGGACTGACGTTGGCGGCGGGCCGACAGAGCGACGACTACAGCGGCCCTGAATACAGATCCCGCGGACTTGTGAAGATGACGGCTGCGGGCGCCGTGCTCACGAACTGCGTCTTCCGGGATCTCGTGTCCGTCGACCGTAAATGGGGCACCGGCCTCGACATGACTGCTGGCACCGTGGTCGACAGCCTCTTTACCCGCATCGACTCCTTTTCAAGCGGCGGCTCGCCGCAGCAGGGAGGAGTGCTCTGCATCAGGGGAGGGCTTGCGGACCGCATACGCGTCGTTGACTGCAGGGCGCGCTCCCATGTCGACACGCATAGCGGCGGACAGGGCGATGTCATTGGCGTGTGGCAGTCGGGAATCCTCCGCAATTCGCTTGTCATGCATTGCACAAGCGAGCACGGCGCACCCGTCTATGTCGGCGCGGCACCTGGCGCGTCGAGCGGCGGACATGTAGTCAACTGCACGTTTGTGGCCAATACGAACGCGCAGATGCGCGCCTCTGACAACAGCGGCACCGCCCACTGTCATTCCGCGGGCCTGATACTGAACGGCGGCACTGTGACCAACTGCATAGTCTTCGGCAACTGGTCGGGATACGCCAGTTCGGTCTCGAACTTCCACAGCAAGGCGGGGACGGAATGCGTCGGCTATACGCTCGTAGACGATCGCGAAGAAGACCCCTCGTTCGTCACGGCCGAGAACCGCAATGTCGTCGTGCGGCGCGGCGCCGGCATCTTCCGCAATCCGGGCAGAGGCAATTACTCTCCGAGCGGCAACTCCCCCGCCATTAACGCCGCTTTGACGCTCGACTGGATGGACGGCGCCCTCGATCTTGCCGGCAAGCCCCGCGTCAACAGGAAAGTTCCCGACATCGGATGCTACGAGGCCGACTCCCAGGGCTTTGACGTCCGGATCAGATGACGGAGTGCGGAGGATACTTTCGTATACTGAGCCGTACACTTCCGTATAGTTGATGGAACAGTGCTCGTCTGCTACAATAGAGCCGTGCTGAAGTCAAAGATCATATTCGTTGTCGCATGCGCGGCACTTTCGGGTTCGGCGGGAGTGGCCTGGTGGTCGGTCCCGCCAATGAGCGGCGTCCAGCGGCTGTCGGACGCAGAGCCTGCCGACGGCGAGAAGGGCGGCACGGTGAGAATCATCGCGGCCAGAGGCGAATACGAGCCCGGATCGTTCGTCGTGCGCTCCGACGTCGATCTCGGCAAGGTCCAGCCTGTCGTCGGAAAGTTCGTCAGCGAAAGTGGCGCCGTCTTTCCCGCGGAGTGCCTGGACCTCGCCGTCGTCAAGGTCTGGTACCAGAACAGGAACGGATGGTTCAGCTACTTTGCGGACACGGGCATGAAGCTCTGTCCGGAGCTTCTTCTGCACGACGAGGACCTCATCCGCGTCGACACGGAAAAGGAGGCGAACTACGCACGCGTGAAGGGGACTGACGGGAATGCGTCCGAGTGGTGGCTCAATCCGCCGCGTCTTCTCAACGGACGCTATTACGACCATCATGTCCAGACAACCGCCTTCCTGTCCATGCGTCCCGGTTTCGCGGATGCAAAGGCCATACAGCCCGTAGCGCTTGAGAAGAACGTCAGCAAGCAGTTCATCCTCACTGCGCACGTAACGCCTGGCGTCCCCGCCGGAATATATCGCGGCAGCATCGCGTTTTCCTCTCCAAACCCGAACACTCCCGCACTCGCCCGCTCCTCAACTTTCTCAGTCCCCGTCGCCATCAAGGTCCTGGACTTCGACCTGCCGAAGCCGATGTCCTACGTACGCCCTGAGATGGACTTCCGCGTGTGTTCCTACGACTACGTCAATCCTGGCGACATTCTCGCGCTGAACGGCGGCGACGAGGAGCTGATGTGGAAGCAGATGGAGGCGATCCTTTCCGACTTCGTCGCGCATGGCCAGGACATGAAGTGGCTTAAGGCCAAGACCGCTTCGGCCGAGAACGAACGCATCATCGCCATAATGAAGAAGGTCGGCATGCGTACCGACGCCTTCGTCGGCGGCGTGGACTTCAAATGGAAGGAGCGCGACTTCGCCGCCTCCCGCGAACGCGCCGAAAGCATCGCCGACTACTATGACCGCAAGTATGGCCACCACAACGTGTATGGCAGCTATGGCGACGAGCCGGGAACCAGGTTCTTCCCGGAGAATCGGCCGATATTCGACGCCTACCAGTCGGCCGGCCTGAAGTTCATCATCGCCTCTCGCGAGCACATCCTCGACCAGGCCGGGTTCCGCTGGGACTGGCACAACGCCTCCTGCAAGCCGACGGACCCGACAGTGCCCTCGCTCTGGAACCAGATGGGAGCCGACACGTACTGCGCGTGGTACGCCGACCAGCACGTTGGTGCGGAGAATCCCGAATTCAACCGCCGCCAATACGGGCTCGCCGCCTACTTGAGCGGATATTCCGCGCTCTGCAACTACGCCCATCATCTCGGGCCCTACAACGACGACTCCGAGACGTACAAGCCGATGGTGTTCGCCTACGGAACGGCGGACGGCGTGATTGACACTCTTCAATGGGAGGGCTTCCGCGAAGGCATCGACGACATCCGCTACGCGACGCTCATGCTCGCGCTCGCACGGAAGGCTGAAGGATCTGACGACATCAAGGTTCGCCATCTTGCGCGGAAGGCAAAACTACTTCTCCCCCTGTTTGACCGCAGGACCGGCGACCTTGATGTCGTTCGCTGTGAAATGATCGGCTACATCGAGCGCCTTCGCTCCGCGCTTGGAGAGAAGGCGGACGTGAGAATCGCCGCAAATCCGCCGTCCTCCGTTCACCGTCCCTCGTCCCCTGTCGCCAAGCCGCCGGCAGACGCGAAGGCGCTTGCCAAGTACTACGCCAGGCATTACCGCATCGACGAACAGATCGACTGCCTCCGCAGAAGCGGCGCGAAGATAAAGGCCGCACGGCTGATGTTCGGGCGCTCCGCCGAAAAGACCAAGGAGGCCCTTGCGCTTGCGGAGGAGGAGCTTGGCGAGGCGGTCAGGTCCGGCAGCCGCGGCAAGTTCCTCGACGCATGGAGGTTTCTGCTTGACGAGCGCCCTGAAGTCGCTGACAGGCATGCGGCCGACGCAGTGCGCATCCTCGGCGCGTCCGCCGCGGCTGACGAATGGCTGAACCATGCCTCGGGAATGCGGGTGGCGTTCAACGGCAACTGGGCTCGCGTGCGCCGCGAGTGCGAACTTGCGCTTGAGGCCGACGGGGCGAACACGAACCGCCTCTGGAGCTTCAAGGCCGTGCAGTACGCGATCCCCGCCTATTGGGAGACGGGCGACGCGAAGCGCATCGCCGAGTTCTGCGACTTGGGCCTTGCGTCCGCGGAGAAAGGGGACAAGAAGGCCGCATACAAGCCTGAGGACGTGTATCTTCTCCAGATAGCGAAGGCGCTCTGTGGGGTCAGGGGAGCGGCCGCCGTCGCCGCGAAGCTCGAGGAGGCGGACGGGAAGTTCGGCGGCGGACTTGAGGCGAAGCACCGCAGGAGCCGCCTCGAGCGGCTTGGCTCGTTCGCGATGTGCGCAAACGACGAGGAGACTGTCCGTGGCGTGTCTGCATACCTGGGCAGGGTCTTCACGCCCAAACCGGACAAGACGTACACCGTCCGCTTCAGCCCCGTGCGCATCCTTGGCCTAGGCAGCTGGGACGCGGCCGCGGCTGTAGCGAAGCCGGGCACGGAGAGGCTGGACCGGTCCTACGGCGGAGACGCCTCCTGCCTTTGGACGGACGTCGCGACGCAGCGCGGCGCTGTCGGAGCCGATTCGTCCAAGGGCTACGCCCGCAGTCCGGAGTGGCAGGCGATGGCTGATGAATGGGGCCTTCACTTCCGCATCGAGATATTCGACGAGAAGTCCAGAGACGCCGTTCTGGGGCTTTGCTCGGCAGGCTCCCTCGAGAGCTATCTTGCGCCCGGCGCGAACGCTCCGTACCTTGGAATGCTTCACTCCTTCGAGACGGGCGGACTTTCCGTCTACAACCCGGTCTACAGCCAGCGTGACCATCGCGAGATCGACCCCAAGGATCGCGCCAGCTGCCGCGAGGAGATCTCCTGCACCTCGGATTCGATAGTCCTCTACATGGCCTTTTCGTGGGCGAACTACGCGACGTCCGTTCCGACGGCGGATTCCGTCTGGGACTTCGAGCCGATGTTCTGGGGACGCAAGGCGAGCTGCTCGTGGAACGGACTCAAGACCATACACGGGCGCTCTTCATGGGGACATCTCAGGTTCGCTCTTGCGGACGCGGACCGCCGTCGGATTCTCCGGTCGGTCCTGGTCTGCGCGCGCAGGGCGTACGAGGCCGAGAAGCTGCCCAGAGGCGTGCTTGGCCACTGGCAGAACGAGGAGGTCGGCGACCCGAAGTTCTACGAGTCCGTAATCAGGCCGAAGACCGAGGTCCTGGATGCGGCCGCCGCGCGTGTGACGGCCGACATGGACGACGCAACTGTAGACGAGCTTGAGAGGATGGCGCTCTCGGCTTGGCACAATTTCACGTTTGACGCCCAGCGCCTGCGCGCCGACTACCTGAGGCGCAAGGCGTTTGAGACTGCTCAGGAGGGAGAATTCGAATGAGACTGCAGGTCTGTGCAATGCTAGTGGCGGCCGCCTCGGCGACGGTCTGGGGAGGCGAGGATGCGCGTGTTGCGTCCGATACGCCCGAGAAGATGCTGACGATTGACGAGATTGTCGCATCTCCGCGCCCGAAGACTTCCAAGACGCCGTTGCCGGAGACTGAGCGCATCTACATCGGCTCGGGCGTGTATTCGAACAGGGGCGTCATGAAGATGGGCGGCTTCTGCTTCACCTACTGGGAGCCGGACAAGCTGAACTACGACGAGATCATCGACCTCTGCGCAAAGGAGGGCGTGGGCAACACCCTCCAGTTCTGGCAGAGCAACGAGAATCTTCTCGGGCTTGCCCTGAAGGCCAAG
>JAEEZC010000386.1 GCA_016288465.1 Verrucomicrobiota bacterium
CGGATTACGAATAAGAAGAAGACACGACTGACTTTTTTGAAGACGGAGCTAATCGGCAGAAAGGCGACGATAGACTGACGAATCAGGACAACGATGAAAGCGGACGGGCAAAATCGCATGCGATTGGCCCTTGACAATTGTTCCCATAAGAGGGGATTTCCATTTCCAACGTATGAAAAATCGAAAACCTACGTATGAAATTTCCGTTTCCAACGTATGAAATTCAACCGGGCCCCGTGGACGACAGAAGCAGGTAATCGGACATAACAAGCATAAGCGCCCGGAACCGTCTTCCCGCGTTGTGGAAGAAGCGCGGGGCATCAGTCATGCGGGGACTGGTCCCTTGGCGATTATTCGCCTTCGAGGACGATCCTGTACTTGAAGAACATGCGCGGCTCGTCGCTCGTATTGACCGGCGGGCGGCAGAGCATGTCGCCGCCCTCTGCTCTGAACAGGCTTTCGCCGATTGTCTCCCAGGGCGAGAGGCTGCGCGACCGCAGAATAGAGAAGACGAGCCCGAATTCGTCGGTCCGCTTCTCATGGGCGAGCTCGAAGACCGGCGCGCCGTTTGCGCCAAGCTGGAAGTCAACGAGAAGATGCCCTTCCGCGTTCGTCGTCGCGTCCATCGGCTCGATGCCGTAGACATAGCGCGCGGCGAGCGGGATGCCGTTTGTGACCGTCATCGGGTCGGTGTCCGTCGGAATATCGTATTCGTCGAGGAAGGCGGCAAAGCCCGTGAGGGCGTTGAATGCAGACGCCGAGAGATTGTCCACGAGCACGACGCCCGGATCGTCGAGTCTGCCGAACGTACTTGCAAAGCCGGCGCCCGCGAGCCCGAAGGTCGTCATGCCGTTCTCGCCGAAGTCGGGAAGATCGAGGCCCTCGAACGTCGTCACGAGCGTCCCGTCGGCCGCCGGCTTCGCCGTCCCCTGGTCATAGACTTTCACCGTAAACTTTTTCGCATCCTGGTCGGCCGTCACGCGGAATCGATACCAGTGCGACTTGTCAATCACGTAGTTCGAATTCGTCGAAGACACCGTCGCGATCGTCGAGGTGTTGGTCTGGACGGAGATGAGGACGTTCGTGCAGAGGCCGACGTCGTCTTTGCCCGCGCCGACGGAAAAGCCGAATCCGACGCGCGGTTCGATGCGCCAGCCGCTGTTGGACTTGGGACGGCAGACGCCCTGCGCGTAGGCGTCGCCGCCCACTTCGACGTAGGCGTAACAGTCCCTGTCGTGGGCGAAGCGCTCGGGCGGGCGGATGTCCGCCGCAAAATTGACGGAATCGAGGCCTTTCGTCACGGCGCCGAACGGCTGCACGGCATAGCCCGCGAGCGTCGCGTTGCTGGTCCGGCCGAATCCGTCGAGGATGACCACGTTGTCGCCGCCGCCGGCATCGACGGCGTTGATCGTGCCGTAGGTGTTTCCGCGCCTGATCCAGCGGTCTGTCCCTTCGCGGTCGGAGTTGACTGCGAGCGACGCCGCGTTCTGCACCGACAGGCGGTAGCCGTGTTCGAAGTTGCAGGCGTAGAGCTCCGTGCCGTCCGTGCCATCCTCGTTCACGAGGCAGACGCGCACGTTGTCGAAGAGCGGGAAGCGGCCGAGCCTCTTGTTGTTGAAGGTGTTGGTGTTTCTATTATTGCAGCTGTCCTGCCCGTCGGAGAAGAGGACCACCGAATCGACGTTGCGGACGGCCGACGCGGCGAGGTCGAGTCCGGTCACCGAGACGAGGTTCGATCCGGACGATGTGGTGTAGTCCATCACCTGCCCGACGGATCCGATGTCGTAAACGGAAAGATCGTATGTTCCCGCGTCGAGGTCGAGCGTGACGATAAAGCGACCCCACTTGCCACTGTAGAAAATGACGCCTTCGTCGCTCCTGGGATCCTCCTGGCGCGAGTAGCCGGAGCCGTTGAAGCTGTAAATCCACGTATGGGTTTTATACGCACCTCCCTCCATGTCCTGACGGCAGGTGCCGGCACCGCAGACGCCCTTGCCACGCAACGCCGTGTCGATGTCGGCCGCGCGAATGACCGACGCGTCGTACCAGGCGTTGGTGAACGCGCCGTTCCCTGCGAGGAAGGCGGCGGCGGCGATGTCGCGCGTCTCGCTCGTCGAGTTGGTTATGGCGCCCATCAGGATGTCGCAGCAGAGGCGCACCTTGCCCGAAGTGACGGTCGTGCCGAGCGGAACGGCAACCATGCCGGTCTTGCCGCTTCCGGTCGCGCGCAGGACAGATTTGTTGTTCCAGCCGTAGCCGGACGACTCCTTGTTCGGATCGACCATGCCAAAGACGGCGGTTCCGGCGATGCGGCGCCAGCCGTCCTGCCCGATGTAGGGTGCGCCATCCGGGACGAGGCGGCGGTCGCTTGAGCCGAAATCGGTCGTGCCCGTTCCCCGATCGTAGAACGAGGACTGGACGACGTTCGTCGTCAGGACCGGGACGTAGGAGCCGATGTTCGTGCCGGCGGGTTCGACCTGGCGGTAGCGGCGCGTGGAGAAGTCGTTCTCGTAGACGGAGACGAAGTCCGTCGCGTCGGGAGCCTTCCACGAGACGGCGATGTTGTCGAACATCGGCGCGTCGGCCGAGTTCGACGCCTGCCTGATCCCCTGCACGTAGAAGGCGAGACCGGCGATGCCGCCCGTCTTCGGCGTGAGCGGATCGAGGAAGGAGAACGTCGTCGAAGCGCTGGCGCTCGCGGACTGGCGGAAGTCAACGGCCGAGCCGCCCACAGTTTCTGGCGTGGGATGCGC
>JAEEZC010000387.1 GCA_016288465.1 Verrucomicrobiota bacterium
CTTGGCCTTCAGGGCAAGCCCGAGAAGATTCTCGTTGCTCTGCCAGAACTGGAGGGTGTTGCCCACGCCCTCCTTTGCGCAGAGGTCGATGATCTCGTCGTAGTTCAGCTTGTCCGGCTCCCAGTAGGTGAAGCAGAAGCCCGGCTTCTTCATCCTGCCTGAATTAGGATACACACCCGAACCGATGTAGATGCGCTCAGTCTCCGGCAACGGCGTCTTGGAGGTCTTCGGACGCGGAGATGCGATTATCTCCGCGCATGTACGAGCCCGCACAGGCGTGTCCGATTGCCGCGCCTCGGCGTCGTCGCCGATGGCAAGGAGCGTTGGCGACACCAGCGCACCCATGCCAGCGACGAGGAACCTCCGAAGAAACTGGTTCATCTTGCAGACTTTCATGTTACTTCACTCTGACTACAAAGCCGGAACGGCATGTCTCGTAGCAGCCCATGTCAGGGGCGCGACCCATGGCGCGCGCTTTGCCGTCCAGAGAAAGCGACGTCCCGTCAATCCACTCACCTCTCAAACCGGAGTCGATGCAGGGAGAACCAGGGCGAAGCCTGAAATCGCCCTTCGCGACGTTGCGGAACACGGGATCGCCTGACTTGCTGTTCGCGCCGATCTTCTCGGAGGCAACGTCGAAGAAACAGTAGTCGACTCCGCTCTTGTCGTACAGCGCGACGGTCGCATTGGTGCTGACTGTCGTATTGCCCGCAACTATGCAGTTGACCATGGAAAACTTGTTGCTCCTGTCGGCGACATAAAGGACGTCGGCATGCACCGCACCGCCAACTGACCCTGCCGACTGCCCGTTTACGTCGCCAGCGGTGTTCTCGACGATCGTCGTATTGCGAACCGTGACGGGATTGTTCTTCGTGCCGCCAGTGTAGTCTACGCCAATGCCGCCACCAAAGCCGACGCCAGTCGAAGTGTATACCGACCTGTTCCCTCTAACGAGACAGGAGTCGATTGTAATTGCGCCGCTGGGCCCGTAGACGCCAATGCCGCCTCCGTCAAGTGCCGTTCCGTAGGCCGTGCTGGCCAGATTGTCCACGATAATGCAGTGGTCGACCTGCCCTTTGCCTTCGTAGAAGCCGATGCCGCCGCCGTATTTGCTGTTGTTGCCGTAGACGGAATTGTTGGTGATGCAGCACCACGATACCGTTCCGTGTTTGACGAGAACGCCGCCGCCCGACTGGTTGTTGCTTCCGGACACGCGCCCGCCAGTAATAGTGACATGGCTGACCGTCGCGCCGTCCCTGACATGCGCAACGCGCGTGTCTCCCGTGACGCCCGACGCAGTCTGCCGTATCACCGTCTTGTCCCAGCCCTGGCCGACGAGCGTGACGCCGCCCGTCACCATGAGCTGAGAATCGATTTCGAAAAGGCCTTCGGCCAGCACGACGGTCCCGGCCGGAGTCTCTAGCGCGGCCCCGTCAATCGCATCCTGAATCCTCGTCCTCGTCGCGGCGGAATCACTGTGGACAGGCTGAACCGTCTCCTTTGCGGTCGTCGTGAAATGTCCACTGGCCGTCGTGCTCATCTCTATCATGGCATCGTTGCAGACGAGGAGTTCGTAGTAGTAGGTCTTCTCGGGGGAGAGGCCGGAAATCACATAGCTAAACAGAGTCGTGGCGCCGGAAGCGACAAGGACCTCATCGCCAATGTTGTTGGGGGCGGTGCCAAGCGCGATATAGACCTTGCAGGATGTCGCGAGGTTGTTGCCGACAGAGGCGATTTCGCCCGAGATCGCCGCCAGAGTGGCTCTTGGCGAGACTGTTATCGCGCCAAGTTCCGGAGCCGTGGGCTCGCCGTAGGTATAGACTGCCGTCGCAATCCGGCTCGGGGACATGCCGGACTTGTAGGCGCGGGCCTTGAACGTGGTCGTGGACGATATTGCGATCGGGCCGCTGTAAAGCGAGCTGGAATCCGTCGGATCCGTGCCGTCGGTCGTATAGTATATGTTCGCTCCGACGGTCCTGCACGAAAGCGCCACGCTGATCGACGGACTGAACGTCACGCCAGTGTCCGGCGAGAACTCCGGTCTGGCGGTCAGCAGCTCTCCGGTGTATTCGTAGCATCCGATCGACGGAGGCTCGGCAAACGCGACGCTTTCGAGGTCGTTTGCGATTCCGTCATAGACGGCACCAGCGCGAATCGCAGGAGACTCTTCGCCAAGACGGTAGTTGTTGTTCGCGGCATCAACGAAAAGCGGATCGACGCCGACAAGATTGCAGGACGAAGAGTTCGAGAGCGAGGCGACGAGATCTTCGCCGGACGCGACGGCGGAGTTGGCCGTCACTATGCTGTTTGCAAGGGTGACATTGTGCATGGATGAGGACGTGTACATGCCGCCGCCGCTGCCGCTCGAGGAATTGCCTGTGATCGTCGTGTTGCGGACTGTTACGGTGGGATTGCCCGAGGAATAGCATATGCCGCCGCCCTTGCCGGCGTTGTCCGAGACTGACGTCGTGTTGCCGTAGACAAGGCACGCGTCGATTATGATCGTGCCTGTCTCGGCGTACTCCAGGAAGCATCCGATGCCGCCGCCTCCGCTCGTGAACGTGCCCGCCTGATTCAAGGCGACGATCGAATGGTCGATCGTTCCGTTCTTCAGGCAGACTCCGCCCCCGTAGACGTTGCGGCCAGTGCTCTTGTTGTCCGAGACGCGGCACCACGAAACTGTGCCGCTCTCGACATACAGGCCGGCGCCATGCTCCCAGCTGGCGGTCAGTCTTCCGCCGGTCACAGTGACTCCGACGAGGCAGGCCCCGTCAGTAAGCGTCGCCACGCGTTTGCCGTTGGCGGTCTGCTTGATGACCGTGCTGTCCATGCCCTGGCCAGTCAGCGTTACGCCTCCGAACACATTCAGCTCGGCGTTAACCTCGAAGACGCCTGAGCCAAGCGTCACCGTGCCGGGCACGGACTGGCTCGCCGCCGCGTCAATCGCCGCCTGGATCGCTGCGGCGTTCTGGGCGGCATCCGTTACCGGCGGTATGACATCTGCAAATGTCATGCCGACAGCACTCATGAGCGCCGCGACGGCCAACGCGGCGACACGGCACAACGAACGGTTCTCGCCTATTGATTGTTTTCTCATGGCATTCCTTTCTGATTGTTTCGATTGTACTTTAAAGCTCATCGGTCAACCTCCATGCTCATCTGATCGAGAAGATCACGCCCTTGCGTTCCACCACAGCGCCGAGAAACTCATAGCAACCGGCCGCAGGCGAAGCGCCGCGCTCCACGCGATCGAGATCCTCGGAGATTCCGTCATATGCAGTTCCGACTCCAATGGCCGGCGATCCCGTCGCGAGATGAAAGTCGCCGTTCTCGGCGTCGGCGAACCATGCATCTCCGCTTTCGGCCACGCTCATGGAATTCTCCCCGAATTCCGTTCCGTTGTCAAAGATGTTGCCGCATGACTGCGCCGCGCAGCCGGCTCGGATGGCTGTTGCGTCACCATAGCTGTGGAACGCAAGATTCGCATCGCCGTTTCCCGAGACGTTTTCCGCCATAATGCAGTTGACGAACGCAATGTCGAAATTGCCTTTGCCGACGTTCTGCGACTCGTAGACGCCTCCGCCCTGGCCGGACGCCTCGTTCTGCGCAATGGTGGTGCCGCGTATCGTCATAAGGTGGTGGTTGTTGCCGAATTCGGCGTAGATCGCCCCGCCATTTCCGCTTGGCGCGCGGTTTCCGTAGACAAGGCATGTGTCGACGAGAATGGGGCCGTTCGGCTGGTTGACGCCTATGCCGCCGCCATGGCTTGAGCCGCCTCCGTTCATGTACGCCGTGTTGAACGCGACAACCGTATGGTCGATTGCGCCCTTCTTGATGTTCACGCCGGCGCCATAGATGTTGTTGACCGTCACGTACGACCAGGTTGCGTCGCCGGCCTGGTTGTTGGTTATGCAGCACCAGGAGACCGTACCGTCCTCGACAAGCACGCCCGCCCCTGACTCGAACTTCGCACGAGTATGCCCACCAGTCAGCGTCACCCCCTCGAGTATCGACCCTCCGCTCAGAGTCACGCATCTCTGGCCGACAGCAGTCTGCCTGACGACCGTCTTCTCGAAGCCCTGGCCGACAAGAGAGACTCCGCCAGTCACCATGAGCTGGGCGTCAATCTCGAAGACCCCTGCGCCGAGCGTTACCGTGCCCGGCTCAGCAGACGCCGCCGCAGTGTCGATGGCCCCCTGAATCGCAGCACAGGTCGCGGCTGCGCTTTCAGACGGCTGGATTGCGTCGGTAAACGCTGTACCAACGGCACTCGCGAACACAACAAGTAGCATGCATTTCTGTTTCATGGGAGATCGTTTCCTCCGACGCAAGTTAGTTTATAAAAAATCTTAATTCAATGCAATAATCCGAAGGTATACGAATCAATACACACTAAAGTATAGTAGCCAAGATATTGGAAACATGATATAATTTGGGTTTGGATGAAACATGTGCGCAAGTTATCGCTGGCGTTTGCCCTTGCCGTGACCGTCGCTTCGGCCGAGCAGGAGCTTCATTCCCTTTCGGAAATAAGCGCATTCATCGAAGACGCAACGCCGCGGTCCACCACCTTTGAGCTGGAAGGCAAGGTCCTCAGCACGTTTCCCTTCCCCGAAACTGGCGAGATCATCCTTTCCGACAGCCGCGGAGTGCGACTGCAGTGCTTCCGCGCGCTAAACCTCCCGCAGCCTGAGCCGGGCGACACCATCATGGCACGCGGCGTCGCCAACATGAGCCGCTACCACGAGCCGTACATTAGCCTACTCGAATTCAGGGTTCTCGAGCACGGGACGGTTCCGGAGCCCGTCTCCGTAAGACTGTCCGAGACTAACGCGCGAACGCATCACCTTACGACCATACGCACTGAAGGCGTGGTAATCGACACGTTCCCGGACGAAATCGACCGAAGGTACATGATTCTCCTTCTAAAGGACAAGGACGTTGTCGTCCCCGTTTCCATTCCACTTTCCGTATTCGGAGACCGAAGCGACCTGGTCGACGCGACGGTCAGAGTCACTGGCATCTACCGCAGAACCGTCAGCGGCGTCAGAAAGTTCGCGTGGCCGAACATCACCCCAAGGTCGCCGACTGACATCGAGATCGTCACCCCGCCACCAAAGGATCCGTTCTCCGTCCCTCCCATAGAAAAGCGGCTCTATCTCACATCCGAGGAAATCGCGCAAATGTCGAAGCGCTCGGTAGTCGGCGAAGTGCTCGCGACCTGGTCCGGCGACAAGGCAATGCTGCGGACCGACGACGGCCTGATTGTCAACATCTCGCTCGCTCACGGCGGAACGCTCCCGAAGTGCGGAGAGACGATTGTCGCAGCAGGGCTGCCGGAAACGGATCTCTTCCGCATAAACCTGACTTCCGCCAGGTGGAAGCCCGCGGCGGAACAGCCGCGAACCAGGCCGAACGAGGTCGCAGACAACGCCGTGAACGCGTTCTGGCACGACAACCACGGCGACTCGCTTCGCGGAGAGGCTCACGGAAAGCTCCTCACCGCACGAGGCATCGTCCGAACGCTCCCCTCTTCAGACGACACCGACAACCTCCGCTTCAACCTCGACACCGGCGAAATGTCCATATCCGTCGACGTGACCTCCAACCCAGCCGTCATCGACGCGCTCCAGATAGGCAGCACCATCCAAGTGACCGGCAGATGCATCCTGCTGACGGAGGCTGGACGGCGCAACTACAGCTCCGCGAAAGTCAAGGGCTTCGCCCTCATAATCCGCTCGCCGGACGACATCGTCGTGCTGAACCGGCCGTCGTGGTGGACGCTTCGGCGCCTTACGGTCGTCATATCCGTCCTTATCGCCGCGCTGATAGCCATATACATCTGGAACCGCATTCTGCAAAGGCTTGTAAGCAGGCGAGGACGAGAACTCTACCGCGAACAGGTCGCCCACGCCATCGCGGAGATAAAGACCGACGAGCGCACTCGCCTCGCCGTCGAACTGCACGACTCCCTCTCGCAGGCCCTCTCCGGCGTCGCATGCCACATGACAGTCGGCGCAGAGGCCCTCGAATCGGATCCCGCGACAGCCAAGCACTATCTCGCGACTGCGCGCAAGATGCTTAACTCATGCCGCACGGAACTGCGGCAGTGCCTCTTCGACCTCCGAAGCGACACTCTGGAGGAGCAGGACTTCTCCATCGCAATCCGCAAGACCCTCGACCAGCTCGAAAGCAACGCATCCATCAGCATCCGCTTCAACGTCCCGAGACGTCGCATCAAGGACACGACCGCCCACGCCATCCTTGCCATCGTCCGCGAACTGACGGGCAATGCAATCAGCCATGGCGGCGCAACCGAAGTCAGAATAGCCGGCTGCGTCGAGCCGGGCCGCATCCTCTTCTCCGTCCGTGACAACGGATGCGGCTTCGATCCGGCGAACTGCGACGGTCCGATTCAGGGGCACTTCGGCCTCGAAGGCATACGCAACCGGCTTGAAAAGCTGGACGGGACGTTCACAATCGATTCAACACCAGCTGGCGGAACGAAAGCTTCGGTCACCATTCCCCTTCCCTCCGCCCAAAGACAGGAAAACCGCGAATCATGAACAAAATCCGCATTCTAGTCGCCGACGACCACATGCTGATGCGCATGGGCATCTCGGCGCTTGTAAACTCCACAAAGGACATGGAGATTGTCGGAGAGGCGAAAAACGGGCGTCAGGCCGTCGAACTTGCTGACTCCCTGAAGCCAAATGTCATTATAATGGACCTGATGATGCCCGAGATGCTCGGCAGCGAAGCGACAAAGCTCATCCACGACGCGCATCCCGAGACCAAAATCGTGATTCTAACGACCTTTGGCACTTCGGTGGAGCTGGCGAAGGCCGTCACCAACGGCGCTGTCGGCGTTCTTCTGAAGGACAAAGTGGACATGGACCTCGTCAACACAATCCGCTTTGTCGTAGACGGCAACCAAGTCGTCCCCACTCGACTGCTGGAGCAGATAGAACAGGACAAGGCGCTTTCGAAACTGACGGACCGGCAGCTGGAGGTTCTCGCGTCAGTGGCCGAGGGTCAGTCCAACTCGGACATAGCAAAGCAGTTCGGACTGTCGGAAATCACAATCAAGAAGCACCTTTCGGCCATCTTCGAGCGCCTCGGAGTCGCGAACAGATCCGAAGCGGTCGTCCTAGCCCTGCGCAAGCAGATTCTCAAGACCTGAAAGACATCCGCGGCAGCGGCGCATGCCGTCCTACTTCAGAAGCTCAACGCCGCCGACTTCCTTCGCCCATTCGAAGGCCTTGCGCCAGTAGTTGCTGGTGAAGCCAGTTGCGCCTAGCGCCTTTGCCAGCTCAAGTTCCTCCTTCGAGTTGACGCCGTAGACCCGAAATTCAAGTCCGGCGGCCCGTATTGCGTCGGCGTCGGAGCGTGTCATAACGCCGCGAGTGGACTTGCAGCCAGGGCAGAACACCTCTATGCCGGCGTCTCGGCACCGCGAAATCCACTTCTTGGCATCAAACGGCTTCTTGGAGGAAAGCCCGACCAGCAGCACCGTCCTGTATTTCGGATACCGCGCCTTGAAGTCTTTCAGGGCTTCGTAGTGGAATGACGACACGACGATGTTTCTCTCCGTCAGTCCTGCAGCCCTGACCGCGGCATCGAACAGGTCGGCGTATTGCGGCGTGTAGCCCTTGATCTCCGCCTGGAGAACGCAGTTGGTCGGGACAACCGCGAGAACCTGATCCAGAAGCGGGACGCGAAACTCCCTTGCCAGTCCGTCGCGCTTGCCGAGGTTGAGCGTCGCGACGTCATCCGGCGTGAGATCGGCTATCTTCTTTGCGCAGCCGGTGTACGACTCAAGCTCCTTTTCGGCGTGGACGCACACCATCTGCCCAGCCTTGGTATGGTGAAAGTCAGTCTCGACCCAAGTGGCTCCCGAGTCGTATGCGCGCTTGATCGCCTCCAGCGTGTTCTGCGGAACATCTCTATCCCACATGCCGCGATGTGCGATGTTCTGCATCTCCTGCGCCGTCGCGGCAAAGGTCGACAGCACCGCAATGGCCAGGGGACGCAGAATGCGTCCGGCACATGTTCGGCAATTTCTCCTGTTCATCTCAATTCCTCCATTGGCGTTGCTTCTTTCCTTCTAGACCGAAAGCTGTCTGTAGCATTCGTATGCGGCGATGGAGACGGCATTGGCGAGGTTGATTGAACGCGCATGTTCGCCTGGCATGGGAATCCTGAAGAGCGAATTTCTGTAGCGCTCGTAGAAGTCCTTGGGAAGTCCCGACGACTCATTTCCGAAAACAAGCGCGTCGCCTGTCTCAAAGCGGCAGTCGTAGAGCGAACGCTCGCCATGAGTCGAAAGCATTAGAAGCCTCTTCGGCTTCACGGCCGCAAGATAGTCGTCCCACGTGTCGTGCAGCGTCATGTCGAGATGAGGCCAATAGTCAAGACCGGCCCGGGCCACGGACCTGTCGTCAAGGCGGAACCCGAGCGGACGCACAAGATGAAGCGGCACGCCGAGCCCGACGCACAGCCGTCCTATCGCACCTGTATTGTGCGGAATCTCAGGTCTCACCAGAACTATGGAAAAACTCGCGATAACTCTCCTTGTATGCTCATGCTCAGATGTGAACATTATACCACAATCCCCATCGCGGATCGCGCCGAAACTGCCGGGCGCGTCCTCCCACGATCCGCCTACACGGTTGTCGCGCGTCGCCGATACTGCATGGGCGA
>JAEEZC010000388.1 GCA_016288465.1 Verrucomicrobiota bacterium
CCCACAACCCCGGGCGCGGTTGGGGTCCCGGAAAGGAGGAGTACTGGGTGCCCGTTGACCTCTACATTGGTGGCGCCGAACACGCCGTGCTGCACCTGCTCTACGCGCGCTTCTGGCACAAGGTGCTCTTCGATCTCGGGCTTGTCCCGACGCCGGAGCCATTCCACCGCCTCGTCAACCAGGGCATGATTCTCGGCCTTGCGTACAAGACGAAGCGCGGAGTGCTCGTTCCGATGGACCAGATCGAGTGGCGCGACGGCAAGCCGTGGGGCGCGGAGGAGGGCTGCGAGAAGGAGGAGCTCACCGAGTTCCCGGCTAAGATGTCGAAGTCGCTCAAAAACGTGGTCAACCCCGACGACGTGATACGTGACTACGGCGCCGACTCGCTCAGGCTCTACGAGATGTTCATGGGTCCGCTCCAGGCCGTCAAGCCGTGGTCCACGAAGGGCGTCGAGGGCGTCCACCGCTTCCTCAAGCGCGCGAACCGCCTCGTCACCGAGACGCAGGTGGCGGACCGTCCGCCGACCAAGGCCGAGGCGAAAAGCCTCGCCGCGATGGTGAAGAAGGTCGGCGACGACCTTGAGGCGATGGCGTTCAACACTGCGATCTCGGCGATGATGGTCTTCGTCAACGAGGCCGAGGACTTCGCGAAGGCGGGCGGGCTGCCGCGCGAGAGCCTTGAGAAGTTCGTCCTCTGCCTTGCGCCGTTCGCGCCGCATCTTGGCGAAGAGCTCTGGGCCTTCCTCGGCCACGACAAGACGCTTGCGTACGAGCCGTGGCCGAAGTACGACGCCTCAGCGCTCGTCGAGGACGAGGTCGAGGTGCCCGTCCAGGTGATGGGCAAGCTGCGCGGCAGAATCAGGGTGTCCGTCTCGGCGACGCCCGCCGAAATGGAGGCCGCGGCGAAGGCGAATGCCGACGTCGCGAAGTTCCTCGAAGGCAAGACCGTCGTCAAGGTTGTGGCCGTTCCGAAAAGAATGGTAAATTTCGTCGTCCGCTGACCGTGACAATTTGGTATAATATACGCACGTTTTCGTGGGATCGTAGCTCAACTGGACAGAGCGACGGTTTCCTAAACCGTAGGTTCCGGGTTCGATTCCCGGCGGTCCCACCAGTAATTCCCCACGGACATCCGCTATGAAATGGTCCAAGTCCCTTATTCAGACTCTTCGGGAAGATCCTGGAGACGCTGAGATCGATTCCCACAAGCTCATGGTCCGCGCCGGCCTCATGAAGAAGGTCGCGGGCGGCCTCTATACGTATCTGCCGCTCGGCATGCGCGTGCTCAACAAGGTGCGCAGGATTGTCCAGGAGGAGATGGATCGCGCCGGCGCGCTCGAGATCGTGATGCCGATTCTGCAGCCGGCCGAGCTCTGGAAGACTTCCGGCAGATGGGATTCGATGGGCCCGGGAATGTTCCGCCTGAAGGACCGCGCCGCCCACGACTACGCGCTTTCGCCGACCGCCGAGGAGATGGTGACTGACGTCGTGAACGGCGTCGTCTCGTCGTACCGCCAGCTTCCCGTCACGGTCTACCAGATCCAGTGGAAGTTCCGCGACGAGATCCGCCCGCGCTTCGGCCTCATGCGCTCCAAGGAGTTCCTGATGAAGGACGCCTACTCGTTCGACACCTCGCTTGAGGCGGCGGACAAGAGCTACATGGCCATGTTCGAGGCCTACAAGAAGGTGTTCGGGCGCTGCGGGCTCAAGGCGTATCCGGTCGAGGCCGACACCGGCGACATCGGCGGCAAGTTCTCCCACGAGTTCCACGTTCTCGCCGATTCCGGAGAGGACGGCATAGCGTTCTGCGACGGCTGCGGCTACGCGGCCAACCTCGAAAAGGCCGAGCGCCGCGCCGAGTCCCGCGCCGACGCGCCCTGCGGCGCGCCGGAGGTCGTTCCGACGCCTGGCGCGAAGACCATCGACGAGGTCTCGAAGTTCATGGGAGTCCCCGGCTCCGCCTTCGTCAAGTCGCTCGTCTATGTCGCGGACGGGAAGCCGGTCATGGTCTGCGTCGCGGGCGACCGCGACGTGAACGAAGTGAAGCTCAGGCACTTCCTCGGCGCGAAGAAGGTCGAGCTCGCCCTCAACGACGTCGTGCTCGCGGCAACCGGCGCGAACGCCGGCTCCGTCGGGCCCGTCTCCCCCGCCGACTCCTCGCTGCGCATCGTGTGCGACGCGGGTCTTCTCGGCGCGAAGGGCGTCATCGTCGGCGCGAACAAGGACGACCACCACATCAAGAACGTCGATCTCTCCCGCGACTGCAGAATCGCCGCGGAGGACTACGCCGACCTCGTCGTCGTGCGCGACGGCGACATCTGCGCCAAGTGCGGCAGGCCCATGCGCATCAGGAGAGGCATCGAAGTCGGACACGTCTTCAAGCTCGGCACGAAGTACACCGACTCGTTCAAGGCCACGTTCAAGAACTCCGATCTCAAGGACCAGGTCATGGTCATGGGCTGCTACGGCATCGGCGTCAGCCGCACGATGCAGGCTGTCATCGAGCAGAGCCACGACGCGAACGGCATAATCTGGCCCGCTTCCGTCGCGCCGTACCAGGTCGTCGTCGAGAACCTCGATCCCGCGAACGCCGACGTCACCAAGGTCGCCGACGACATCGAGGCGGGCCTTGAGTCCGCCGGAGTCGACGTCATCGTCGACGACCGTCCCGAGCGCCCGGGCGTCAAGTTCAAGGACGCCGACCTCATCGGCTTCCCCGTGCGCGTCGTCGTCGGCGCGAAGGGGCTTGCAGGCGGCGTGGTCGAGGTGAAGCGCCGCCGCGACGACAAGTCCGGCACGGTCATGGTCGAGCCTGGCAAGGCGGTCGAGACCGCCGTGTCGATGCTTGCATGATCGCGGCGGCCACGGCTCTTGTCGCGGCGCTTCTGGCCGCCGAAGCTGGCGCGGCGTCTGAGCCGCGCCCTTTTGCTGCGCCGTCCGGTTCCTTCGTCCCCGCGTCCTACAGGCTCGCGTTCTCGGACGAGTTCGAAGGCGCGGCGCTTGACGAGTCCGTCTGGACGGACTGGGTAGCGTCTTTTCAGGGGCGAAGCACCGGCTTTCTCTTCGCGCGGGACAACGTCGCCGTCACGAACGGCTGTCTTGCGCTGACCGCGCGCCTGATGCGAGAAGGGGAGAAGACCGTCGAGAACGTCAGGCGCGGCTTCGACAAGTACGCCACGGCGTACGTCCGCAGACGAGAGAAGAGCCTCTACGGATACTACGAGTGCCGCGCCAGGTCCATGCGCGCGTGCGTCTGCAATGCGTTCTGGCTTTACGATCCGCTTTCCGACATGCCGGAGAGAAAGTTCCGCCCAGGCGACTTCTCCGAGGAGATCGACATCTTCGAGGTCTTCGGCAAGACCGGCACCGTGGCGGATTCGGGCTGCGGCCGCGTCTGCTTTACGACGGTCCACAGGCTCCGCACGCCGTATCTGGAGGGCATTGTGAACGGAGGCGTGGAGCAGCTGCCGGAGAAGTCGGGCAAGACTGCGGTCGACTTCGACTTCTGGACGGACTTCCACGTCTACGGCTTTCACTGGACGGAGGAGACTCTTTCCTGGTATGTTGACGGCAAGAAGGTCTTTTCGCGTCCCAACGACTTCTTCCACCGTCCGATGCATGTGACGTTCGACTGCGAGATCATGCGGGACTGGGCGGGAGAGCCTGACGCGGCGGACCTTCCCGCAACATACTGCATCGACTACTTCCGCTACTGGGCGCCGCGTCAGTAGACCATGCAATCGTCCGGATGAGCCTCAAGGGCTGACGGACATAGTGGCAAAACCGCCGCGAGATTTACGCTGCGCAGGTCCCCATCGCCTTCTTTCGCCGGGCTATGCCCGGAAAGCAGCTGCATCGAGGGGAGGAATTTCCTTCGTTACCGGTAGGATTGCGAATGCGAGCGTGGAGGGAAAACGTTTCTTGGCCAGCGTCTCATTCTTGCTCCGGACGCCCAGAAGGCGCTCCACGTAGGTGACGGCGGAAATAGGCCTCTCGGAGTCGTCGTCTATTGCGTCAAGCGCCTTGACGTTCCCTCGAAAGGCCCAGATCATCACGTCCGTGTCGAATATCGCGCGAACCTCCGACTGGCGCGGCGCGCCCTGACCCATTCGGAAGGGTCGCCCATGTCTTCGTGATTCGCCCACATTCCAGCCGCTGCGCAATCGCGAACTGCGGCGTTCTGGTCGTAGACGCGGCGCTTGTATCTCTGCAACGCCGTCTCCTTCGTGGAGAGCGTCGGAGGCTGCTTGCCCTTGATGCTGCCGAGCGTCTTGCCGCCCGAAAACTCCTTGGCGAGGAAGTCCACAAACTCGTCGCGTGTCATGCCGTCAATGGCGGCGAGGTCTACGCGGTTCCTGCCGTGGGCGGTGAGGAATTCCTTCACCATCTCCTTGACCGTATAGACGGCCTTGGCGAACCAGTTGCGGTTCTCGGCCTTTTGGAGCGCCTTTTCGAGCGCCTCTCCGCCCTTGCCCATCGTGAACCACGCGCCATACTCGTTAAGGAGCGTGTCGCGGCTGATGGCCTTTCCGCCGCGAGCATAGATGCGGTTCACCAAATCCTTGATGGCCTGCGGAGCGTTCTGCTCCACGTCGTGCATCATGTCGAGGAACTTCTGCGCCCTTGCGTCGCCCTTGGCCGCGAGCTGCGTGATGTAGTCGCGAGTGCCGTGCCACATGATTTCGTGCGCGACGGTCTTGGGGTCTGCGCCGGGCAGGAGGTGGACCTCCTTCGCCTTCGGGTCGAACCATCCGAGGACGCCGCCCGACGTGTCGCGGAGATAATTTTTCTCGGCACCCCCATTGACTTCGGCGGCACGTTGTGTTATCCTATCAATCAGAGTCCTCACAATCGGGGCGTATCTCTCGCTTTTAGCGACGGTCGCCAACTGCCCTGTGGGGACTTTATATTTGCCTACGTCAACGGCTTCAATGGAATAGATTCGGTTTCCATCTCTCACATATTCAAGCACGGTAAGCATGACTGGCTCGTACTTGCCCGTCTGCGGGTCTTTCAATAGCGAACCAAGACGGTGCGTTTGAGAGACCTCTTTGCGTCCATGCGTGTCAGGGTGTGTCACTTCGTCAAACGCCGTCTCAAATAGGCGATCCACATTTGCTACTGCCAGCGCATGGAGCCTTGGCGATACAGATTTCTTCGTGGCCTTTTCGCTCTTCATCTTGTCGAGGTTTCTGCCGGTCACGATTGCGTCTTTGATTCCAAGCGCCTTGTTCTCAAGCGGCTTGTTTACGATGCCAGCAGATTTTACTGCCTCGACCGCCTCCGACACACTCGACACACTTCTTCCATTCTCCCATGTGTCTGCGATTTTCTGCTCGATTACGTGCACGCCGCGCTTGATGGTCTCGCCGAACTTGTGTGCGACGATCTTCATGTCGGGGAACCAGCGGCGCGCCTTCTTCGCGGTCGCCTCGGTCATTGCCTCGTCGTAGGCGCGGACAGCATCGGGCGTCGCCATGCCGTTAGTGACGTTGCGCCCGTTCTTCTTGGCCCACGCGAGAACCTTGGGGTCGCTGCGGCGCTTCGGGTCGAGGCGCTTGAGGTCGAGGCGCTCGGCGATCTCCTGCTCGGGCGGAAGCACCTGTCCGAGAGGATTCTTAGGAGAGGGCTTCTCGGATTTGTTTATCTTCACCCCCTTGACGGGTTTGGGCGCATCTGATGAACTTGTGTTCCTGTGGAGTTTCCCTCCGCGTTATCCACAGGAGTCGGACTGCGACTTGCGGAGTTATTCGCAGCCCCGTCATAGACCTTCCCCTCATTCGTGAGGAGGAGGTCTTTAGGTAAAACAAATCAGTGGCAAGGGGTCCCAGCCGCGCTTCAATGGTAGCGCTACCGATCGGCAAATGGTAGCGCTACCGTTCGACTAACGGTCAGGTGACCCTGTTAATGCGGCAGGTGAAGGCAGAGGGGCCCCCATCGGTTTTCCTGTTTGCTCCGGCTGAAGTAGGCTTTCGAAATTTCGTTGGAAACGGAAATTCCCAACGTAGGTTTTCGATTTTCCCTACCTAGGGTTTCGCCGCCGCCTCCGCGGCAACCTGAAAACCGATGGGGTCTTGTCCTCGACGACTTTAGCCCCATAGTGCGCTGCTGATTGACTTCGGACTGAAGAAAGTTCTGAAGTCTGATGTCCGAAGTCTTATGCTATTAGGCCGAAGGGGTCTTGTCCCGTCATGGCCTTTTGAAGCGTTATTGCTGTCTTCTCGCAAGATTTAGGCAGTTACAGAGACGGAGGTTGGCGTGGCGGTGCGAAGGGGAATGGCTGTCCTTTGAGCTTTTGCCGCGTGTCCCTTCACGCTTCGCTACAAGGGACGCGGAGGCGGCCTCGCTCTGTCCTTTCTGTGTGTTCCAGCCTCTGCGGACACCCCGCGAAAGTGCCGGCGGTTGTGGCGGGCGGCAAGGGGTCCCCGTAGCGCTTCGTCAGTCGGCTTGTCGGGGCCGTGCGGCAGATTTGCCGCGTCAAACGACACTATTTTGCACAAATGGCGCACCCCCCTTGCGCACTTGGGGGCATTTTTGATATACTATCACAAATCTTCGCAAGAAGAAGGTCGTTGCGATACGGGCGAGTAAATCCCGTCGCGTCGTGACTGACGGGAGAACGCCCGCGGTCATGCAGAGATCGCGGGCGGCGTCTTTTTGCGGGGGGCTGCGCAGAGACACAACCGCGCGCGAGGTGCCCGAAGGGGCCTCCGGCGGCTCCTTCGGGTGAAGTCCGCCGAGAGCACGGTCGTCGAAGTGCAGTACAGTGAAACGAACATAAGGAAACTCAATAATGCAGCAGCAAAGAGTCCGCATCCGCCTCCAGGCATACGATCATCGTGTGCTTGACCAGGCAGTCGGTGGCATCATCGACACGGCCAGGGGCACGGGTGCGCAGGTTGTGGGGCCGATACCGCTCCCGACCCGTGTCGAGCGCTTCACGGTGAATCGTTCGCCGAACGTCGACAAGAAGTCGATGGACCAGTTCGAGATGAGGACGCACAAGCGTCTTCTCGACATTGTCAATCCGACCGCGCAGACGATTGACGAGCTGAAGAAGCTCAATCTTCCGGCGGGCGTCGACATCACCATCAAGGTCTGAGAGGGAGGTCGGCAATGGAAGGACTGATTGGCAAGAAGATCGGGATGACCCAGGTGTACGACGCGGACGGCAAGCGCACGTGCGTTACCGTCATCGAGTGCGGTCCGTGCCCTGTGGTTCAGCTGAAGACGCTTGAGCGCGACGGGTATGTCGCGGCGCAGGTCGGTTTCGGCGACCAGAAGGCTAAGAGGCTTGCGAAGGCCCAGCAGAAGCACTTCGAGAAGGCCGGGGTCGGCACGAAGAAGGTGCTCAAGGAGTTTGCGCTTGACGAGGGCGAGACGCTCGAAGTCGGCAAGGAGGTGACGGTCTCGAACTTCGACGGTGTCAAGTACGTCGACGTGACGGGCGTCACGAAGGGCAAGGGCTTTGCGGGCGTGCTGAAGAAGTGGGGCTTCGCTGGCGGCAACATGACGCACGGCGGCCACTCGAAGCGCCGCACGGGCGGTCTTGCGGCTCGCGACCTGCCGGGCTGGATCGAGAAGGGCAAGAAGATGCCCGGAGACATGGGCGACGTGAATCGCAAGGCGATGAACCTCGAGGTCGTGGCGATCCGCCCCGACGACAACGCGATTCTCGTGAAGGGCTCGGTTCCCGGCGCGCGCAACGGCATCGTGATCGTGCGCAAGTCCCTCAAGAACAATGCGATCGCCGCGAAGGCGAAGAAGGGGGCGAAGTAAGCCATGCAGAAGATTGAAGTCACGTACGACGAGTCGCAGCTGACGCTCGACAAGGGCGAGCAGGCGGTGAAGGACGCGGTGACGGCGATTCGCAACGCGCTCCGCGCCGGGACGGCGTCGACGAAGTCGAAGGGCGAGGTCGCCGGCTCGAACAAGAAGCCG
Source organism: Verrucomicrobiota bacterium (assembly GCA_016288465.1). GTDB lineage: Bacteria > Verrucomicrobiota > Kiritimatiellia > RFP12 > UBA1067 > UBA1067. The sequence goes on from JAEEZC010000388.1 coordinate 7,942, forward strand.
TGGAAGCAGAAGGGCACGGGCAACGCCCGCGCGGGCTTCCGCCAGTCGCCCGTGTGGCGCGGCGGCGGCGTCGCGCACGGCCCGAAGCCGCGCAGCTACGAGCAGAAGCTCAACAAGAAGGTGTGGTCGCTTGCGTTCGCGCGCGCGTTCTCGGACAAGCTGAAGGCCGGCGACGTGATCGTCGTCGACGAGTTCAAGTTCGAGGCGCCGAAGACGAAGCTCATGGCGAAGCTGCTCAAGGACCTCGGCGTCGACCGCAGCGCCTGCGTCGTGCAGAAGGACGTCGACGACACCGTGGTGCTTGTGACGTCCAACCTGCCGCGCATCGACTATTCGACGGCGCAGGCGCTTGACGTCTACACCGTAATGGTCAACCGGAAGCTCGTCTGCGACAAGGCCGGCTTCGACGCCATCATGGCCCGGATCGCCAGGTAAGGAGGCTACAAGTCATGACGAAGCAGGAACTGAAGCAGAAGACGAACGGCGTCATCCTCGACGTCCTGATCACCGAGAAGGGGTCCAGGATTTCGGCGGACAACCGCTACCTCCTCGAGGTCGCGCCCGACGCCCGCAAGCCGCAGATCGCGACAGAGGCCGAGAAGGCCTTCGGAGTGCACGTTCTCGCGGTCCGCACCGCCAACATGAAGGGCGGGCTGCGCTACATCCGCGGCACGCGCAGGGCGGTGAAGGAGTCGACATGGAAGAAGGCGGTCGTGACCGTCAAGGCCGGCGAGCGCATCGAGCTCGCGTAAGGAGTCGAAGGAACTATGGCACTTAAGAAATACAAGGCCCGTTCGTGCGGCATGCGCTTCCGCGAGTCCGCCACGTTCGAGGAGGTCACCGAGAAGAAGCCGGTGAAGAAGCTGACCGTGGCTGTCCGCAAGACGGCTGGCCGCAACAACCAGGGCCGCATCACGACGCGGCACCGCGGCGGCGGCGTCAAGCAGCGCATGCGCATCGTCGACTTCAGGCGCAACAAGTTCGACGTCGAGGCGACGGTCCTCGACATCGCGTACGATCCCACGCGCAGCGCGTATCTCGCGCTCATCGAGTACGCCGACGGCCAGAAGAGCTACATTCTGGCGCCGGAGGGGCTCAAGCGCGGAATGAAGGTGATGAACGGTCCGAAGGCCGAGGCGACGGTCGGCAACTGCCTTCCGCTCGCGCAGATTCCGCTCGGCCTGTTCGTGCACGCGATCGAGCTCGTTCCGGGCCACGGCGCGCAGATCAGCCGTTCGGCCGGCAACGCGTGCCAGATCATGGCGCGCGACGGCAACGTCGTCACGCTGAAGATGCCTTCGGGCGAAGTCCGCATGTTCGACGGCCGCTGCCTTGCGACGGTCGGCTCGGTCGGCAACAAGGACTGGGGCTCCATCAAGCTGGGCAAGGCCGGCCGCAAGCGCTATCTCGGCGTCCGTCCGACGGTGCGCGGCGTTGCGATGAACCCTGTCGACCATCCGATGGGCGGCGGCGAGGGCCGCACGTCCGGCGGCAGCCATCCGCGCTCTCCGTGGGGCAAGCTCGCCAAGGGCGGGAAGACCCGCGCGAAGAGGAAGGCGTCCAACAAGGTCATTGTCAAGAGGAGGAAGTAGTCCATGTCACGTTCTCTCAAGAAGGGACCCTACGTGGAGGAGAGCCTCCTCCGCAAGGTCGAGAAGGTTCAGGCGAGCGGCAAGAAGCAGCCGATCAAGACCTGGAGCCGCCGTTCGATGGTGCTGCCGGAATTCGTCGGCCTCACGTTCGCGATCCACAACGGCCGTCAGCACATGCCGGTCTTCATCACCGAAAACATGGTTGGCCACCGGCTCGGCGAGTTCGCCCCCACGCGCACGTTCAAGTCGCACGGCAACTCGGCCGCCAAGGCCGACAAGTAAGGGAGCAGACAGATGGAAGTAACAGCCATTACCCGCAATCAGCGCATGTCGGCGTTCAAGGGCCGTCCGCTGTGCCGCGCCTGCCAGGGGCTGAAGGCCGCCGACGCCCTCAAGATCGTCGAGTTCTCGCCGAAGAAGGCGGCGGTGATCATCGCCAAGACGATCAAGAGCGCGGTTGCAAACGCTAAGAACAACAACGGCGTCGCCGACGCAGCCGGGCTGACGGTGAAGCTGTGCGTGCTCGACGAGTCCGTCCGCATGCGCCGCTACTGGCCCACAGCCCGCGGGTCGGCCCATCCGATCGCGCGTCGCATGTGCCACTGCAAGGTCGTCCTGACGGACGCCGCACCGAAGGCCAAGAAGGAGGCTAAGTAACCATGGGACAGAAAGTCAATCCGATCGGCTTCCGCGTAGGCGTCAACCACGCCTGGGGCAGCCGTTGGTTCGCGCCCAAGAAGACGTTCGGCGCGCTTCTCGTCGAGGATCAGAAGATCCGCGAGGTCTGCAAGAAGAAGCTTGCCGAGGCCGGCATTTCGAAGATCATGGTCGAGCGCTACGCGAACCGCGTGCGCGTGACCCTCTTCAGCGCCCGTCCGGGCGTGATCATCGGCCGCAAGGGCGGCGACGTGGAGGCGATCCGCTCCGAGCTTGAGAAGATGACCGGCAAGGAAGTCTATCTCGAGATCAAGGAGGTGAGCGGGGCCGACGCGGACGCGCAGCTCGTCGCGGAGTCGATCGCGCAGCAGCTGGAGCGCCGCATCATGCTCAAGAGGGCCATGAAGCGCGCGATGAAGGTCGCGATGGACATGGGCGTCGACGGCATCAAGGTCCGCGCGGGCGGCCGAATCAACGGCGCGGAGATCGCGCGCGTCGAGTGGTCGCGCGAGGGCAAGGTGCCTCTGCACACGCTCAGGGCGAACATCGACTACGGGTTCGCCGAGGCCAACACCACGGCCGGCAAGATCGGCATCAAGGTGTGGATCTGCAAGAAAGAGGGCTTCCAGGCCCGTGCGCCGCGCGGCGACCGCCGCGATGGGCGTCGCGAGCGCGGAGACCGCAAGGAGGGGAAGTAAGCCATGCCTTTGATGCCCAAGAGAGTTAAGTTCCGCAAGGTCTCCAAGGGGAACCGCGCGGGATACGCGACTTCGGGAACCGAGCTTGCGTACGGCGAGTTCGGCCTGAAGGCGCTCACGCGCGGCCTTCTGACGGCCACGCAGATCGAAGCCTGCCGCGTCGCGATCAACCGCGAGATGAAGCGCAAGGGCAAGCTCTGGATAAGAGTGTTCCCCGACCGCCCCGTCACGCGCAAGCCTATCGAGGTGCGAATGGGCGGAGGAAAGGGCA
>JAEEZC010000389.1 GCA_016288465.1 Verrucomicrobiota bacterium
TCGTCGAAGATCGGCATCGCCCACTCTATCACGTGGCAGGCCAGCAGATAGGCGGTGCCGCCCGGATAATGCGAGGCGTACTCGGGATACTTCGGGTATCCGTAGCTGTGGTCCAGGTCCGCGTCGACCGAATACACTTCGCCGACGACGCCGCTCTTCGCCAGCTCCACGACCTTGTTTATCGCCTCGTTGGAGCGGAACATGTATCCGATCTGAAGCGGCACGCCCTTCGCCTCGCACAACTCGCTCATCCTGCGGAAGCCGACAAGGTCGGTGCCGAGCGGCTTGTCCATGTGCATCGGAATGCCGTGCCTGGCGATTTCGGTGGATATTCCGACAAGATCGGAGTTGGCGGTCTCGACGACGATGAGGTCCGGCTTGACCTCCTCGAAGACCTGCCGAGGCGTGAAGCAGGGATAGTTCGTGTACGCCGAGACGCGCGGCTCGCTCATCCGCATCGCGTTTGACGCGCGGTCGTCGACCCAGCCCACCATCTCGTAGTCGTCCTTGAGAAGGCGCACCGCGTCCCACTTGCCCTTCGAATGGTTGTGGATGATTCCCCAATGGACGACGCGCGCCTTGCGGTTGCCGATCGGCTTCCACTTCGCGCCGTCGTCCGCGGCAGTTCGGGGAGCCGCGCATCCGGCAAGCGCCGCCGCGACGAATGCGGCGACAGCCGCCGCCATGGCGTTTCGTGACATTGTCCACTGTCTGATGGTCATTTTCGTCCTGCCTTTCGGTTAAGTCCCTCGACTCGCCCTGCCATTCGCGGAGCCCTCGCCCGCAAGCCTTCTTCCCGACGTCAACATTATCTCATATTCCGCCACGGGATTCTTGCACAGGCAGAGCGAAAATGTGTATAATCCGCTCATCGGAAAACTCCGCGCCGGGTCTTCGAAGGCCGCTGCTCACGCGGATCGGGTCGGTACAGCGCCGCGATGCGCTCTGGAGCCCGTCAGCCGAGCAGCTCGGCTATGCGCGCCACAGGGTCTGAACCGCGCGAAAGAAGCGCGACCGCATCGGAAAGTCGACGAGAAGCCTCTGCCCGCGCCTTGCCGTCCGCCGTCCAGAGGTCGAGATACCGTCTGACGTTCTCGGCCGTGAACCGTTCCTGCAGAAGCTCGGGCATCGGCGCCTCGGCGGCATCCGAAGATTCAGGACGGCTTTTCTCCCACACGATGTTGGCAAGCCCGACGTGCCTCACGCCCTTTATGACGCGCCTCGCGAACCAGGCGAGCAGCGGGCTCACCCTGTACACGAGCACGGTAGGGCATCCGGCAAGCGCGGCCTCAAGCGTCGCCGTGCCGCTCGCGACGACGGCGCAGTCGGCATGCATCAGAGCATCCCGTGCGCCGCCAAGCCGAACGGACACGCCGGCACGCCCCGAAGACTCCACTACAGCCGCTATCGCCTCGTACGCCCTCTCGTTCGCGGCGGGAATCGAGAAGTGCGCGTCCAGCCCCTCCACCGCCCTGAGCATCGTCGGCAGGTGCCTTTCGATTTCGCCGAGGCGGCTGCCGGGCAGAAGGGCGATTTCGGACGCGCCTCGCTCCGATCCGCCGCGCTGTCGCGGGGACGACGGGAACGCCGCTGCGAGAGGATGGCCGACGAACTCGGCGAAGCCCGGACTGAAAAGCGCGGGCTCGAACGGGAAGAAGCAGCAAAGTCTGTCCAGCGAAGCCTCTATCTTCGGTATTCGGCCGGCCTTCCACGCCCAGACCTGCGGACACACCACGTGGACGGCGCGGATGCCGCGCATCTTCGCGAAGGCCGCAAGCTTTAGGTTCATGCCCGGATAGTCCACCGTGCAGACCGCGTCGGGCTTCCATTCGGCGATGGCGCGCTCCATTGTGCGCTTTACGCGCAGGAAGAACAGTATTCTGCGGAGCACGGCCCAGAACCCCATCACCGCGAGGTCGTGCGTTTCGAAGCCATAGTCGGAATATCCGCGAATCTCCACGCCCGGATACATCGCACGAGCCTTCTCGGCTATTGCGCGAGCGTAGATGAGGCCGGACTCTTCGCCGGCGAGAAGCATGAGTCTCTTCACGGGCGCAGCGGGGCCGGTTCGAGGCCTGAGTCGACACCGACCATCGCGATGCCGTGCTTGTTCGCGTACGCCACGGTCGCGTCCCGGTCGAGGAGCACGAGTCTTCCCGCCTGGAATCCAAGGGCTGTGGCGCCCGCCTTTTTCATGGTCTTGACCGTCTTGAGCCCGACCACCGGAATGTCAAATCGCATGTCATGGCCTTCGCGAGCGGCCTTGAACACGACAGAGCCGCGTCCGCCAAGGCGTCCGCCGCGCTTGATCGCCGCGTTGGTGCCCTCGAACGCCTCGACCGCGAGGACCATTCCGCCCTTGACCATCACCGTCTGGCCGACGTCGTGAACGCCCATGTCGTGCGCAACGGCGACTGCGTGGTCTATGTCCCTCTTCTCGTCCTCCGAGAACCCGCGCGACGTGAGCGGCCCCTCTCCGGGAATGTTTCCGTCCATGAAGAGAGACGCGGGCAGCATCCTCACGCCGGCCGCCTCGAACATCTCGACGAGGCGTCGGAAGATCGTGTGCGCGCTTTTGACTGGAAGCGAGTCGAGCTCCGCCTTTATCGACTCGTCGAACTTGCCGCGGAAGAGCGAAAGCGGATTCACCTGGCCTGCGAGCATCGCGCCTGCGTAGCCCTGCTCTCCGGCCCAGCGTATGCCCTCTGCTATCTGGCCGATCGTTATCCAGTGCACGCGGTCGGCAGCCTTCACGGTCGCGCGCGAAGTGGAGCCCTTTATGGCGACGATGTCCACGCCCTCGACGCCGGCCCTTCTGGCGCCGCGCACGATGAGCTCCGGATACGTTCCCGCTCCGGCAACGACGAGGAGTCTACCCTTCATTTCAGTCAAAGATCCCGTCGGCAGGCCGCCGGCGGGATCTCGGCGCCAATGCCGGGGAGACTCGGAGAGCCGCCCCGGCAGGCGTTCGTCAGTTGGCCTTGTTCAGCTCCGCGGTGACGTCCGCGAGAACCTGCCTGAGCGCCTTAGGCACCCTGTGCGCCGTCTTGGAGGGCTCCTTCGAGTCCTTCGAGGGAAGCGCGTCGTACTGGTCGTAGCTGGCGCCGACTGTGGCGATCTCCTTCTTCCAGCCCTCGACGTCGACCGTGACGAGCTCGGCGAGCATCTTGGGGTCGACCGTGAAGCCCTCGGCTCCCTCGTTGTTGGCGAGGTCGATGTCCTTGGCGAAGGGCAGATTGCCGATCGCGGTCTCGTTGGCCTTGACCTGGCCCTCGATGCGCTGGCAGATCCACTTGAGGACGCGCGAGTTGTCGCCGAAGCCAGGCCA
>JAEEZC010000390.1 GCA_016288465.1 Verrucomicrobiota bacterium
CATCGTACGAACCGGTTATCCATTCCGCCGCGACGCAGGCCTCGGCCATGCAGATTGCGAACGGCAGAGCAAGCGCCGAACCCATCAGGAACCTCTTAGTCATCGCATCATCCTTTCTGCGTCATTTGTTTCTTTGGACTTACCCATAAAGAATGGAACAATGATAACATAAATGCAGAGACACGGCAAGCCGATTCCGCTTAACCACAATATTCAAATAATTGGCCCTATGAGCTTCTTGCAGCCGCCTTTCGGCAAGAAAATCCGAGGGCCCGCAGGCGAGACTTTCGCATCTGCGGGTCGCTCGGAACGCGGGAAATGTCTACTGGCGAGCTCGGCGGAAGCCGGCCTCGACATTCGGGTCGATTTGCGCTTGCGGGCCGTCTGGCGCGTCGATGACGATGTTGTCGCGGATTGGGGCGAGACGCGAAGCTAGGCCGGGGACCTTGCCTTCGCGGTCAAGCTTGAAGGCCTCGCCTATCGCGAGTACTTCGCCGCAATTGACGAAGACGTTCTCCTCTACGGGATTGTAGAGCGGTTCGCTCGGATGGTCGTCGAGAATGCGGGCGAGGCGCGGATAGCGTCTGGCCCAGACGCCACTGCTGTAGCCCAGCTCGCGCGCCTTTTTCTCCAGGAAGTTTCCTCCGTCGCGCGTCTTCCACTTGTCGCGCCAGGTGATGCCCCTGCAGTCGATGGAGATTGCAAGCCGGCAGTTCTCGAATGTGTTGTTCCGAATCGGGTGATCGCGTCCGCCGCCGACCATGATGGCCCGCGGGACGTTGCGGAAGCGATTCCCTGTCACCTCGTCTCCGCAGTCGCAGTCGTCGAAGTAGAACCCCATCGCGTTCGCTCCGGAGACGGCGGCGTCGTCGCCTTCTGCGTCCGTCGTCCCTGAGCCGATGTCATGGACGAAGTTGCCCCGCAGAACATTTCCCTGCGTGGTCCAGTCGCGCCCAGTGTAGAAGGCCCCGGCGTCGCCCGTCTCCAGAAGGACATGGTGGACGTCGTTGGATTCGAGAATCATGTCGTTGCCCTCCCAGAAGACGGCAGTGTGCGGCGCGTTCCATATCTCGCACCCGCGAAGGACATGTCCGCACCCTTCCATCCGCACGCCGCCTGCATAGGTCCGGCGGAAGATGCCAAAGTCGTGGATGCTGCAGTTCTCGATAATCGAGCCGGAGGGCGCGAGGGAACGCCGGTCGCCGCCGGAAAGAAGGATGCCGCCTGCGCCGCAGTGCGCGACTTCGCAGTCCGCAACCTTTGCGTCGCGAACGTCCCCCGAAAGCCGGACGGCGTCGGAGGCGGTGCCAAGGAACCTGCAGCCGAGGAACGAGACGCCGCGCGGCGAATCGAACGAGACGAAGGGACCGTAATTGCAGGCGAAGGTGATTCCATTGAAGCAGAAGTTTGCGACGCCAGCGCCGCGCAGAAGAGGCTTTTGGGAGAAGGCGACGCGAATGTCGGTCTCGCCGGTCACTTCACCTTCCGTCGGGACGACGTAGAGCATGCCGCGCGAGGGGTCAAGCCACCATTCGCCAGGGACGTCTAGCTCCTCAAAGAGGTTCACTGCGCGGAAACGGCGCTCCTTGCGGCCCCAAGTGCCGCCGAGCACGCCATATGGGATGTCGGCCGCGAGGCGCATCACGGCATCCCTGCCGCCTTCCTTTCCGTATGAGCCGACGCGTGCGGTGCAGTTGCGCCAGTCATGGGTGAAGTAGCCGTTGAGCCATACGCCTTGAGCGAAGTCCCATCGGGCCGCACGCGGATGCGCCCACACGAAAGCACCGTTGCGCCAGAGAGTGTGACCGCCGACCTGCACGGGCGTTCCGCGATGCACTCTCTCGGTGAACGACGCCCAATCTCTCCCGTTTGGCCAGGCGGCAAGACGACCCGGGCTGTCGCCGAAAAAGACAGTCGGCGGAGGCGCGGTCTCGAAGACGTCGGGAAGAGGACAGATGCCGCCGCCAGCGAGCGGCTCAAGCGGCGCGACCCAGACTCTGCCGCGTCCTTCATCGGGCAGTTTTGCGAGAAGCGCGATGTCGTCGACGCGCCGGAACGACTTCGGCGGAATGCGCCGCGAGCCGACGATGCGCACCGTGCCCGACTTCGCCGCGCGCCAGACTACCGGCGCCTTAGCCGAAACGCCGCCGTCTTCACTGGAGAGCTCCAGTCCCTCCGGCAGAAAGTATTCCCCTGGCGCAAGGATGATCTCGACGCCGCCGGCGCGCATGCTCGGCGCAAGCGTCCGCACGCGGTCTAGCACGGACGGAAGCGACGCCCCGGCCTCCACTTCAACGCATGTCGGAGACGCCGACGCCGCAATGGCGGCCGCCGCGCCGAAGGCGGAAAGCGTGCAATGCAGTGCGCGCACTACTATTTCCCCTCTGCGCGGGCGAGATTGTCGAGGGCTCGGGCTGTTGCGAGAAGGCAGTTCGCCCACATGTGATACCGATGGTCGCCGCGGCCGGCGGATTCGACCCACCATGTGCCAATGAAGCCGTCTTCGGCCTGGACCCTTGTCGCCGTCGAGCCGAGAGCCCGGGCCTTGGCCAGATACTCGTTGTCGTGCGTCGCCCTCCAGAGCGCAAGGTACGTGTCGATGAACTTCGCGGCAGATGCGTCGATGGGCAGATAGCATCTGTACTGCTCCAGCGCGCATGGAGTCAGCCAGCGCGAATACGGCTTGCAGAAAAAGGCCCAGGAGCCGTCGTCAGGACCGGAGGGCAGGTCGTGGGAGCGACGGCCGTCGTATGGCGGCGTCCATTCGACGAACTGGTCCTCGGAGAACTTCACTAGCGCCTTCGCCTGCGCGAGGCGCGTCGCGTCGCCAGGAAACCGCCGCAGCAGATACATCGCCGTTGAACAGGCGGGGTGCTTGGAGAGGTTGCTCCAGCGCTTGCGGTCGGGCCGCACGTCCTCGAACTGGCCTTCCCAGTTCCAGTCGGCCATGGGCCCCTTCTCGATGTACGCGAAGGCGCGGTCGGCGGCTTCGCGGAATTCCGCTCGTCCCGTGGCCCCGTAGACCTCCTCAAGGAACTCGACAACGCCAATGGGCAGAAGTCGGTTGGGAGAAGTCTCGGCACCGGTAACGGCGTTCTGCTTCAGCCACCAGGTGCCGTCCTCTCCCTGAAGCCGAACATACGTCTCAGCTATCCGCGTTGCAGCGGCGAGGTAGGTCGCTTCGCGGCAGAAGGCGTGGAGCTCGAGGAAGGCTCTGCCGGCATCAGCCGGATAGACAAGCATTATCGTGTCCTGCTGGCCGCGGAAACGGCCGTATTCGCTGCCCTCTGCGGCGTAAGTGCGCGTGAAGTGCGCGAGCGGACGCCCTTCCGGCACGGCTTCGGAGATGAGATAGTCCGCGGCCTTTCGGGCCGTCGCGACAAGAGAGTCCGCCTCCCCGCCCTTCGGAAGAGTCCGCGCGTAGGCGACAAGCGCGCGCACTTCGGCGGAGAGCATCTTCGTCGGATAGCCGTTGAGCGGATACGACGGATCGGGGCGTCCGTGTTCGGCAAGGTAGCGCATCTCAGGCCGGGCGAAGAACCAGTCGTAGGCCATCGTGCGCGCGAGCGCGAACGAACGTGCTGGCGGCGGATAGGCGCGCTCACCTGCAAAGGCGCTTTTCTTCCAGAAGGTCCGGCGCCCGGCTTCTGCGAGGGCGCGTCCGTCGGCGTCCTCCGCTATGCAGCGCACCGTAACGTAGCCTACGGGCAGGGCCTTCCAGACTTCGCCGAGTCCGACGCGCGGCGAATCGGCGCGGAAGGCCGAAACCTTGTGGTAGTCGTCAGTCACCTCGTACCGATATCGCGCCGCTCCCCTCACTTCGGAGAAGACGAACGCCGGGGCGTACATGAACCGCTGCGCGTGGCCGTTCCAGAACTCTCCGTTCGGAGCCATGCCCCACTCCGCGGCGACGGAGCACGCCGCCGCGGCCATGACCGCAATCGCAATCGACATCTTCACGTTGTCCA
>JAEEZC010000391.1 GCA_016288465.1 Verrucomicrobiota bacterium
GCCTTTCCGGTCGAGAGCTGGCTGTCGTATGCGCCCGAGGCCTTCACGATGAAACCGCCTCGGATGGACACCTGCGCAAGCGGCGCATGCTCTCCGACCTGCCAGCAGACGGCCTCCAGGCGATGCGTCCCCGGTTCGAGACCCGTCACGCGGTAGGTCTGGTAATTCCAGCGGTTTGGAAGCCCGCGCATCGGCCCGCGGGCGATCTCCTCGCCGTCGAGCAGCAGCACGAACCTCTCGTCCGCCGACACGTCGAGTTCCAGTGCCTCGTCTGCCGCCGCGAAGTCGCGGCGGAAGCGGAAGAACGCCTGCGGCATCTTCGCGAGGACCTCGGGCGTGGTGCGAGTTTCGGAGAACACCGCCCCGCCCCAGACGTCGCTGCCCTTCGCCCATATCCAGGACGCCCCGTCGATTGGCTGCTGCACGCGCACGTTCGTGTCGCCGCGCGAATGCCGCTCGGGACGAAACACTCGTTCAATCGTCGCCGCCTGCAACGACACCGCCGCCACGCAAATTGCCGCGCAGGCCCATTTTACTCCGTTCATCATTTCCGCCTATTTCCCTTTCTTTCTTAGAATCGCAAGGTTGCGAACCCAAAGCGAACACTTCATGCCACGCGGATTAACGCCAAGCCGTATCGCCTTTACGTCCGCAAGGTCTATATCGCCGTCAAGCGTCACATACCGGCGTTCCCACTTTCCTTCTGGCGCATTGTACGGGAGCATCTTCGTCTTCTTCGCCCTGTCCGCGTGTACAAGCATGAGGTACTGTCCGACGAAGTCGTTCTCTACCTTGTCCTGCTCAGACTTCATCTCGAACTCTATCATGCGGGCGCCCTCAAGGCTTTCACGCGGCAGGGAAAGTTCATGAACGGGATAGAACCACCGGTCGACGGAAGAATCAGTCCAGCTGAAGTCGAAGCGCATCGCCTGCTCCGCCTCGTCGAACGCCGCGTTGTATGTCTGCGCCGACGTGTTGCGCCTCCACGCTTCAGGCGAACGCCATTCGACCGGGACGCGCACGAGACCCGCAAGATATCGCTTTTCAAGAAGGAGAGGCGCGCAAAACCGGCTCGAACGCCTGCCTCCGAAGACTCCGGAAAGAACAAGCGCTGTTTCGGCGGGGCCGCCGTCTTCCGGCGCAAGGACACAGTCGAACGTCGCAGGGGCGGAGCCCCGCGCACCGAGAGCGAAAGGCTCGGACGGCAGACCGCGAAGCTGCGCGCCGACGACCTGGACCGTTCCCGTCTTGGCCGTGTCGCCGAGATTCCAGACGAACACGCGCACACGCCCCGTCTCCCCCTTCAGCACCGCCTGCGTCTTCTGGTCGGATATCTCAAAGTCCTCCTTGTCGAATTCGGCTCGAACGATCACCGAAAGGTCTTCGTCGGCGGAAGCGACATACGGCTTCACCTTGCCGCACGGCTGAGGCAGAACGTCCGCCTTGAGTCCGTGCAGACCAGAGACATAGGCCGGATAGCGAGTCGCCTCCAGTTCTATCGTTCCGTCTTTCGCAGTCACGGTCGAGCGCATGCCGCAGAGGTCGGTAAGGCGATATGTTCCATCCGGCGCGGCGATGCTCAGAGCACGCAGGAAGTCGTTTTTCGAGGAGACCGGATTTCTCGCCGCAACGGTAGGACGGGTCGTCGCCGTGTCGAGCGGTGAAACGGACCAGAACACGACAGTCTGCGAACCGTCCGGCTGCGCGAAGAGATACGCGCGCGATTTCTCGTCGACCTTGATCTCGCCGACAAGCCTTGCGGAAACAAGCTCTCGGACCATAGCGCCAATCGCGGCATACGACACCTTCACCGTCCCGTCGCGCCGCATAACGCCCCAGTCCTTCGCGCCATTCCTCTCGTTGTAAGCCCCGAACACGAAATGGTAGTTGCGCGACACCCCGGCCATCTGCATCGCCACCTGGGCCTTCGGATAGAACTCTGCAAGGACAAGCTCCTGCTCAGGCGAATGCATCATCATCCCCGGCATCACGCCCTGCTTTTTCGAATGGCCTTCGAGGTGTGTGCTGCTCTCCGTCACCCAGATCGCGCGTCCCTCGGCGCCAGCCTTTCTCAGGTTCTCGCGTATGACCGCGAAAGTGTTAGAATACTGGGGTATCGGCTCGTAGACGTGGTAGTTGAACACGTCGTAGAACTTTGCCGCGTCATTCGCCAACAAAGCGGCGGCGTACGGGCTATCGGGCTTCTTGCACAGCGCGCCAGGAAGCACCGGCATGTCGGGCCGCGCCGCCTTGAAGCCGAGATAGGCGGCCTTGAGCGAAGCGGCATAGTCCCAGACCGGCTCCGGCGCGAATCTTATGTCCGGCTCGTTCCAGAATTCCCAGTCGCCCATTCGGTCGCCAAAGCCGACTGCTATCTGGGAGCAGAAGCGATGGACGGCGTTGAGGTCCATCGGCAGCTTTACGCTCTTCCCGGCCCAGTCGGGCGCATCGTGGAACATTCCCGAGACGAGAATGCCGCGATCGTGCAGAAGCCTGGCGTTGTGCAGGTAATGGCCGAGCACGGGCGGACTGTCCGGCCCGCGATCGACCCTACGCCAGCTCAGGCGTTCGCGGACGTGCGGAACGCCCGCGAGCCGGATGAGGTCGCTTACGGTGCGGAACGTGTCTCCGCCGTTCCAAGGGCACAGGAACGCGCCCCTTCCGGATATTCCGCTCTGCGCGGAGTCGACACCGTAGAAAGAGCCGCAATCAAGAGGTCCCTGCGTCTGTCTGGGCACGACGGCTAAAGTCGCATCCTCCTCGCCGCAGCGAAGATGGTAGTAACCGGCCGGGAGAGGCGCCAGCGCAATCACGCCGTCGGCGCTTGCGGCTATTTCCGCCGCAAGCGCGCGTCCGCGCCAGTCGCTGAGAGTCCACACGGAACCCGCGGACGCGCCACGCGCCAGCGGAGCGGTCCCCTCCTCGCAGACATGGCCGGGCGCGTCGAATACGACAGCGGCTTGAATGTCCGTTGCGGCGGAGAGGAGGACCGCGGTTACTGCCAAGGATATGCGACTCATCGTCATTTCCTACCTGACCATGATAAGCGTACCCTTGCTGTGATACACATACACGCTCTTGCCGTCGGTAGAATACTTGATCTCCCAGCCGGTCGGGAAGTTGGACGACTTCGTCAACTTGCCGGTGAACCCGTTCGGCGCATCAATGATCTTGTAGAATCTGGCGCTCGCATTGCCGTCGAACGTTGAAACGTCGGCCATCCTCAGCGTCAGTCCCGAGACATCCTGCGCCTGGTCGAACTTCACATTGCCGCATCCGGTTGCGTCGCCGGAAATCAAGATGGTACCGCCGATGGAGGCCGGTGCGTGCGTAAACCGTATGGTTCCGCCGATGGACGGGGCGAACGTGCCGCTGAACGTGGAAGCGGTGGCGTACTTGACGGTGCCGCTACCGCTAACGCCGCCGAGCGCCGCAGCCGTGGCCCTTGGCGAACTGCCGTATGTGTAGAGCGCAAGAATACCGTTGTTGGCAAGCACGATGTCCGTTCCGGACGGCAGAAGGTTGTCGCCGGCGCGCTGTTGGAGTTCAACCGTGTCGATGGTCGTCGCGCCATTGTAGGTCATGTTCGTCATAAGGCAGACGGCCGTTCCGGCAGGGCCTCGCGCCATGAGGCCGCCATCCTTCCTGCCTGCCGCGACACCGCTCACGAGCGGACGGTATATCCAGACGTTGTTGCCGCTCTCGGTCTCGAATCCCGCGCCACCGGGGCCGACCGCAAAGGTGATCGTGTTCCACGCGGCGTTAAGCCCGCTGCCGCAAAAACTGTTGTTGCTGACCGTCGGGTGTATGTAGCCGCCGTCGAACAGGAACGTCGCTACCGTGTTCTTGCCAGTATCGAGTGTCACCTGATTGCACCGCAGCAGACCATTTGTGGCGAGACGCACGACTGTCGGGTTGTCCGTCATGTATTGCGCCATGCGGAAGTTGCCGCCGCCGCAGTCGATCACGCCACCGTCACGGATGACAGTGAGACCTGCGCCAAGAGCGTTCAGGAACTCGCCGCCAGAGGTCTTGACCGTGCCGCCGCAGACATCAAGCATTCCGTGGTCGCCGTTCTGGTTGCCAATCTGGAAAAACTTCGCCGAAGAATTCGGGGCAACCACAAGTTCGCCACCGGAAACGGTGAGCGTGCCGATGGTGGCATCGGCGCCGCCGCTACCGTGGACGTAAACCGGCGCAGCGTCATTGAGGCTGGTGCCGCAAACAAGCGTCGTGCCGCTCTTGATTTCAGTGTTGCCCTCGACCGCAAGGCGGCCCACGTTGTTGGTGCGTCCCGCGCCCGGATCAAGAACGACGAGACCGCCCCTCCAACCTGAGGGATTGACCGGAGAATACTTGTATGTCGAGACAAGTCGAGTCGTGGTCGGGAGTGCACCAGGCTCATGCGCACCGTTGATCTCGCCGTGGATTGTTAGCGTCTTGTCCGTCTTCGCGATGACATTGAATTCGCAATTCGACGAGACGAGGACGTTGCGGTTCGCGGCCAGTTCCAGGTTCTCCGGCTCGCCGAAGAGCGCCGTATTGGAGCCGCGCACGAAGATGTTGTCGCGGGGGGCGTCAGGGACGGCGCCGAAGGCCCGCTCGCACTTGGGCACGAAAAGCAATCCCTCGGTCGAGTCGAGATACACGCCACCGGTAAACGTCGATCCGTCGGCATCGAAATATACGATTTTCTTGCCAGTCACATGTAGCCCTCCGTCGAGACTGCCATCGACAACTCCCGTCTTGAGGGGAACTTTAAGACGGAGATTTTTATCCACAGCGTTTTTGACGGTGACACCTTTCACGCCAATCGTAATCGGGCAGTTGGCCCATGTTCCGACAGCGTCCGATCCGCTACACACCCATGGCAGATAGGAGTCGTCGCTTGCGCAGGCGTTGACGAGCATTCCGCCGTTGAAATGAAGAAAACCGTAACGGGCAGAAGCTCCGATGGAGGGGTCTAGACGAAGCCCGTTCTTTCCAACGATCTCAAGGATACCACCATCGACTACATTGAAACCGAACTTGTCCTGAAGATTGGACGGGACATTTTGGAAATGGCGCATTACATTGGCACGGAAAAGACCGCCCGTACCGATGGTGACGATTCCGGAACTATTGCGAGTCGAAAGCCCACCGTTTATGAAGTTGCAGAGAAGTTCACCGTTCACCGCCGTGACATCGACAGTACCGTTTGTGACAATCATACGGTTCGATCGGAATCCCGCGTATTGGGTACCGCTTGCTGTGCCGACGGTGAACGAGCCACCACCCGTGATGACGGTTTCGTCGCCATCAAAAAGAACGTTCATGCCGTCGCCCGCACCTGACCCCGTTCCGCCGCTTACGGTGGTGGCGCCGCCGTCGAAGACGAGCTTGCCGGCGCTGTGCTTGATGCGCTTGAAGGTGTTGTTCGCGCCCTTCAGGATGAGCGTGCCGTCGCCCGCCTTGTTGAAGCGGGTCGAGGTGTCGTTGCCCGTCGAGGTCACTGGGCCCGTGACAGTCAACGTGTCTCCGGCTGCAACCGTGGTCGTGCCGTTTGGATTGTCAAGCGACGTGACTGTCGTATCAGCCGCAGAAGCGATAGGCGCAAACACTCCAATCGCAACCGTCGCCGCGCAGATTACCAGTAGCTTTCTCATTTTCCCGTTTCCTTTCTTGTTAGTGTAGATCACGATACATTGTCCTTATTTCGCCTTTCGCCTGCGGCGCTCCACGCTCCACATGCGGAACGCGCTCGGCCACGGCGCGAGGATGTCGCTGAAATATCCCGCCTCGA
>JAEEZC010000392.1 GCA_016288465.1 Verrucomicrobiota bacterium
ACTGGCCTTATCTTGAGCATGGTTCCTCGTCTTTTGCACATTGTGACGAGAATATCATCTCATATTCGGCCGCTTTTGTCAATAGGGGGCGGAAAATTCAGTATCCACGGGCTTAATGCATCGTGAACTAAATCGCCATGCCTCAGGGCGAATAGGCGATGGAATAAACTTCGCCCTTTTGGTATAATGTGGGCATGAAAATCGATGAACGCTGCCTCCCTTATGCCGAGGAAATGAAGACCTGCGGCTACTGCGCCGAAGGCGAATACCTCGCGGTCTTCGGAATCAAGATCTGCGAGCTTCCCGCGACGAAGCTCTACCTGTTCAAGGAGCAGAGCCATCGCGGCCGTGTGATAGTCGCGTCAAAGCTGCACGTGAGCGAGATCACCGCGCTCACCGACGCAGAGCGCGACGCGTTCTTCGCGGACGTCAACCGCGTCGCGAACGCGCTGCACACGGTCTTTCATCCGACGAAGGTCAACTACGGCGCGTACGGCGACACGGGCCACCACCTTCACTTCCACCTCGTGCCGAAATACTCCGACGAGGAGTTCGAGTGGGGCGGAGTGTTCGCGATGAACCCAAAGCGGAAGTTCCTGTCCGATCCGGAGTACGCGGAGCTCGTGGCCGCCATCAAGTCCGCGCTATAGGACCTTTACCGCTTCCGAGGCCGGACGGCGGACCGAGTGGTGCGACGCAGGCGCGGCCGACGGATCGGCATAGCCGACGGGGAAGATCGCCAGAAGGTCGTATCCCTTCATCTCGGGCACCAGAGCCTGCAGCTTCGGTGCGTCGAAATAGCCGACCCACGTCGTCGCAAGCCCCTGGTCTTCGATGGCAAGCATCATGTGCGTCGCAACGATCGCCGCGTCCACATCACCGAAGTTCGCGTTGTCGAACGGACGCACCCAGGCAGTCTCGCGCTTTGCGCCGACCACGAAGAACACCTTGGCCCCGAACGTGAAGGCGGTCACGTCTTCAATCGCCTTGACTGCCTCCGGAGACTTGACGAGCCATATCTTGTAAGGCTGCAGGTTGCACGCCGTAGGCGCAAGAATCCCGGCCTCGGCAATCGCGTCAAGCTTCTCCTGCTCGACAGGCTTCGCCGAGAGCTTGCGGCATGAATAGCGTTTTCTCGCCAGATCGTTGAAAGACATATCGGTCTCCTTTCTGCGACGTCCCGCGTCGCGATAGAAGTATTATACCAAATCCAGCGCCTCTGCACGCAAAATACTTCTCCGTTTCCCGCTCCCTATTCTCCGTTCCCTGTTCTTGACGCAGAAGACGCAGATGTTGCGTCCGATTCCGATTGTCGTCACCTCCCGCAAACTGTCATAGATGAACTTGCAATGACCTTGAAGTTCGCGCGGGCGGCAATCGGCAATCGTCCGCGGCGACCTTGCGCGGACAAGTCTATCGCCGATCCGGCATTGCCTTTCAGCCGATTGCAGTGCGCTTTCAGTTGACAGCGAGCGGAGGGGGCGACTGTCGGACGAGAGTATCTTCATGGGTCCGGCGTGATTTTGACGACACAAGGTAACAGGCGGGTGCGACGGCGCCCGCGTCAAAATCATGCCGGTGGGCACCCATGAAGTACGGGTCGGCCGACAGTCGCACCCGAAGCGAGCCTTGCGCCCGCGAAGTGCGGGTCGGACGAGCTGTCGCGCCCGTAGCGAGCTTATGTCGCATTCGTCGCAAGCGTTGCGCACGAATCAATCGCAAACACGGCAACCTTGGCCTTCCAGACGATTGTTGCCGCGCTGTTTGTGGACGGCGAGCGGAGGGCACGACAGTCGGACGAGAGCACCTTCGCGGGACCGACGTGTTTTTGCCGACCGACGGTAACAGGCGCGTGCGGCGGCACGCGAGGCAAAAACATGTCGGGGGCGCCCGCGAAGTGCGGGTCGGACGAGCTGTCGTGCCCGTAGCGAGCTCTTTTTGGTATAATCTACGCAATGACGTACGCCATCATATCCGACATCCACGCCAATCCCGACGCTCTTGAACGAGTTCTTGCCGACGCCGCCTCGCTCGGCGCGGACAAAGTGGCGTGCCTTGGCGACATCGTCGGGTACGGACCCCTTCCTGCCGAGGCGCTCGCAAAGGTGCGGAGCGCGGCGGCCGTCGTCGTTGCAGGCAACCACGACGACGCCGTTTCGGGCAGGATGGGCGCAGAGGACTTCATCGGTCTTGCGGCGGATGCGGTTGCGTGGCATCGCACGGCGCTTTCGAAGGACGACATCTCGTATCTGAAGTCGCTGCCCTACACGGCTCGCATCGAAGGCGCGCTCCTTGCTCACGGCGACGCGACGGCGCCGGAGTCGTTCCTCTACGTCGACTCCGAAGACTCAGCTGCGGAGAACTTCGCGGCGACCGACGAGCAGATTCTCTTCGTCGGCCACACTCACGTGCCATGCATACATCTCGTCGGCGCGAGCGGCACCGTCTACAGACTCGAACCAAGAGACTTCGAAGCCGAAGAAGGAAAACGCTACATAGTGAACGTCGGCTCTGTCGGATATCCGAGGGAATCGGACGGCAAGTGTTTCTCGACGTACGTGCTCTACGACACGGACGCGCGGACCGTGCAGTTCCGCTCGATTCCATTCAGGGTTGAGTCGCTTCTGCCGCGCAAAGCCGCCGTAGCGCAGACAAGGGCGCGCTGGATCGGCGCGGCGGCAGTAGTCCTTGTCGCCGTAGGCGTCGCAGGGTCGATTCTCTCGGCCAGGCAAAACAAAGCCGCCGCGCCTCAGACCGCGCCTCAAGCGGTGGCGGAAGCCGCGACGCCGCGGCAGGCTGCCGTTGCCGTCGCGGAGAAGACTCTAGCCCTCCCCTTCGACTGCCAAGGCGTGCGCGCCAACCTCGTCCTCGCCAGGGGCTCCGCGCCTGCGCTGCTGAGAATCTCCTTTGAAGACGCCAACGGACGCGAGCTGAGTCCAGCCGCGCAGACAGTCCGCCAGTCAAGCTCCAAGGCGTTTCCCGCGCCTGCGGGCGCCGTCCGCGCAAAGGTGTCGGTAATGCGCGCGTCGGAAGGCGCTTCCGCGCCCGACATCCGCGTATTCGCCCCTGCCGCAAGATGAAACGGCGGGGGCAAATGCCCTACTGCTGAGCTGAGGCGTCGGCTCGCCACATGAGCAGCAGCACTCCGCCGCCGACAAGCGCCGCGGCGAGAATCGTCGCATAGGCGGCGTTCCATCCCCACTGCTGTGCGACGAACCCGAAGCCAATGCCGGAGAGAATCGTCGATGCGTAGGAGAAGATGCCGACGAATCCGCCAGCGACACCGGCGGCGCGGGGCGTCGCCTGCTGGGTGGTCGCAACGCCCAGAAGCGCCTGAGGTCCGTATATGAAGAAGCCAATCGTCATGAACGGCAGAAGCTTCATGACAAGCGGAGCGTCCGGCGGAACCGCCCAGAACGCCGCGATGGAAGCCGCCGCACCGGCCATGCAGAACACGCTCGTGCGATGGGCGCGGCTACCGAAGAACCGGTCAGTCGCCCAGCCCGCCACGACCATTCCGAGGTTGCCGCCGACAATCTCGAAGACAAAGCAGAGAGTTGTCGCGGAGGCAAGAGACAGGCCCTTCGTGTCCATGAGAAGCACAATTCCCCAGTCAAGCGCGGCGAAGCGGACGGTGTAGACGAAGAAGTCGGCGATGGCGATGATCCAGACTTTGGGATTGCGGAACACGTGCCTCGCGACATAGGACTTGTAGTCGTCCGCTGCGGCATCGGCGGAACGCTCCGGGGCGTCGGCCTTCGCCGAAGCGGCGGGCGAGGCGAAGCCAAGCTCCTCCGGAGAGTCCTTGAAGAGCGCGAGCACTGCGACGCCGCCTGCCGCCGCAATCGCCGCAGGCACGATGAAGCACAGACGCCATGCGTGGAACGCCGGTATGAGCAGCCAGCCGCAAAGCGCAAAGACCGAGCCCGCGCCAAGCGAGTGCGAAAGGTTCCATATCGACTGCTTGGTGGACAGCTCCTCCGGGGAGAACCATTTCGGAAGCGTCTTTATGCACGGCCCCACGCCCATCCCCTGGAAATACTGGTTCACGATCCAGACGACGCCCATCGTCCAGACAAGCGCCGTCGCCGCGGCCGCTCCTTCGGCGACGGGAGATGCCGCGGCACCGAGGACGATGTAGTCGCTTAGGCCGAAGAGCATGTTGACGGCAGAGCAGATGAACAGCCCCGTCGCCATCACCTTGCGGGCCGAGTTGCGGTCGGCGACGATGCCGTTAAGGAAGCGCCCTACGCCGTAGACGATTCCGCCAGCCGTCAGAAACGCGCCGAGCTGGACCTTCGACACGCCTATCTCGCCGAGAAGCGGCATCGCGATGGAGAGGTTCTTGCGGATGACGTAGTAGAGGGCGTAGCCCCCCATCGTCACGAGCAGCGTCTCCCACTGCCACCATTTCAATGACATCTTAGCCATCTCGACAACTCAACCTCTCACGCCTCGAACGTGAACTTCTCCCATGGAATATTGACGGGCTTCTTATCGGTAAGGATCTCGTCGATGTGCATGAGGAGCGGGAATTCCGCCGCATCGAGCCTGCCTGCCGCGCAGAGCGTCTTCACGGCCCGCGCAACGCGCACGGCGACGACGAGCGATTCGAGCGTGACGCCCTTAAGCTCCGCCTTCGCCTCGTCGATGTTCATTCCGCGTCCGAGAAGAATCCCGACGAGACGAGTGCGGCCTCCGTAGACCGTGACATACAGGTCGCCTGCGCCGACGCAGAGGTTCTCGAGAGTGCCGGCACCCTGCAGGTCGAGCAGCTTCTTCATCTCCTTTACGGCCTGACCGAAAACCG
>JAEEZC010000393.1 GCA_016288465.1 Verrucomicrobiota bacterium
CACTTGTTGCGTCCGTGCTGGCCGCGCATGCGTCCCTGGGCGAGGCAAAGCCTTCGGCCGTCAACTACGACGAGTCGAAGGCCGGCGTCCTCGGCAAGGACTACACGATCCCCGATCCGCTCGTCTTCGCCGACGGACGCAAGGTCGAGAACGCGGAGGACTGGGCGGAGCGGCGCAGGGAGATGCTCGAAATCTTCGAGCGCGAGGTCTACGGGCGCATGCCGCCCAGGCCGGAGTCGATGCCGTTTGAGCTCGTCGCCGAGAAGACGACGGAAGACCGCTTTGCCGTGGAGCGCCGCTATCGCCAGTGGTTCCGCGCGGACAAGGCAGGGCCTTGCATCGACTGGGTAGTGTTCGTGCCGCGCTTTGCGAAGAAGCCCTGTCCCGTGATACTGCACCTCAACTACAACGGCAACGACGTCATCGCGTCGGGACGCACGAATCACTTTCTTCTCCCGCTCGGCGAATTTGCCGCGCGCGGCTACGTCTTCATGTCCGCGCACTACACGCAGATAACGGCCGACGGACCCGGCCGCGGAGGCGAGCCGTTCAGCGGTGTGTTTGAACTGTGGGGAAAGCGCGACCCTGCGCGGACGGACAGCACGGGCTCGATCATGGCGTGGGCGTGGGGGCTCTGCCGCGGGCTTGACCTCGCGGAGAATGTTGAGGAGATTGACGGAGGGCGGGGCGTTGTCGTCGGATCCTCGCGGCTTGGGAAGGCTGCGCTTCTCGCGGCGGCGTTCGACGAGCGCTTCAAGGTCTGCGTCGCCAACCAGACGGGGGCGATCGGCACACAGCTCATGAAGCGGGACTTCGGCGAGAACCTGTCGACGCAGCGTAGGATGTTCCCGTGGTGGTACTGTCCCGGCGTGTGGAAGTGGACCGGCCGCGAAAGGGAGATGCCGTTCGACCAGCACATGCTTCTTGCCTGCGTTGCGCCGCGTGCGCTTCTCGTCGAGGGGTTCGACACGCTCTGGTTCGACCCTCGCGGCGAGTGGCTTTCCGTCAAGGCGGCATCGCCGGCCTGGGAGTTCCTGTCCGGGAGGGGCGTCGGGCTTGACGACTGGCCGGAGCCATACGACGGATGCGCGGTAGATCCGCCGCTCGGCTACGTCCGACGCACGGAAGGACACGGCCTTTCGCCCTACGACTGGCACTGGGCGCTCGACTTCGCCGACAAGGCGCTTGGTTGCGCGCGGGACTTCTCCATCGCCGACTTCGGCGCGGAGGACGGCGCCGCGGCGACCGAGGCGTTCGCGCGCGCGATCGCCTCGTGCGAGGCGGCGGGCGGCGGTCGCGTCGTCGTGCCGAAGGGCACGTGGCGGACGGGAGCGGTGTTCTTCAGGCCCGGCGTGAACCTGCATCTCGAAAAGGGCGCGACGATCCTCGGCGTGGACGACGCCGAAGGCTATCCGATGCGCGAGACGCGCATAGAGGGGGAGACATGCGTGTACTATCCTGCGCTCGTCAACGCCGACGGATGCGACGGGTTCGCCATCACCGGCGAGGGCGTGGTCGACGGACACGGCCTGCCGACCTGGAAGGCCTTCTGGGAGATGCGAAAGTCGAAGCCCGACATGCTCAACAAGGAGCCCGGGCTCGTCAGGCCGAGGCTGCTCTACGTCTCCAACTCGAAGAACATCGACGTCTCCGGCGTCACGTTCAGGAACTCCAAGTTCTGGACGACCCACTTCTACCGCTGCGAGAACGTCCGCGTGCACGACTGTGAGATCGTCGCCGAGGTGATCGGCGGCGTGCGGGGGCCTTCGACCGACGCGATCGACATCGACGTCTGCCGCGGATTCTCCGTCTCGAACGTCGTCATGGACGTCAACGACGACGCGGTCGTCGTGAAGGGCGGCAAGGGGCCGGAGGCGAACGACTACGCGAAGTTCCCCGGAAACGGGCCGAGCGAGGGCATCCTTGTCGAGGACTGCCTCTTCAAGAGCGTCTGCCACTCGTGCCTCACGCTCGGCAGCGAATGCCCCGCAGTCACCAACGTCGTGATGCGCAACTGCCGTCTTGAAGGCCCCGGGTTCTTCGTGAACGTCAAGATGCGCGACGACACGCCGCAGGACTACAGCGGAATTCTCGTCGAAACCTGTCGAGGCAGATGCCGCAAGCTCTTCAACTGTCGCGCATGGACGCAGTTTTCGGCGGTGAAGGACGGCGGGGAGCCGTCCCGGAGCCGTCTTTCGAACTTCACGATGCGCGGCAACAAGGTGGCTGCCGCGAAGCCCTCCGACACCTTCGACGACCGTTCCTTCATCAGCTTCTCCAATTGCCGCATGGAGGACGCTTCTGGTATAATGCAGGCACAATGAAAGGGTTAGTGAACATGAAAGGCACCTGTCTTGCAGTTGTTTCGTTCATCGCATCGGCGAGACGGGATATAATCTTTAAGGGGACTGTCCCCGCCTAGGAGATGCCCTACAACTGGGGGCGCGGGCGTCCCGCCCGCGACCAAGGAGGTTTTAAATCTTCCATCTGAGCGGGCGAGACGCCCACTCCCCCAGTTGTAGCCACCCACCATGCCACCTCTGGCGGCTAGACCTGCCACCCCTGGGCGCTAGATCTGCCACCCTTGGCGGCTTACCCTGCCACACTAGACACCTTTATCTGCCTCGGAGTTCTTGCCTCTCGGTGCTGTGTCCGAAAGGAGAATGAAGGAGAATGAAGGGTCAGAGCTTATTTGTCGGCGTTTCAAGGGAGGCGATTGCAGGCATACACCGGACGGATTTGGTATAATACTCGCCAAACTGCAATCGCACAATTGACAACGGAACATCAACCATGGAACTTAAATGAGGTGCTTCGCCTGTGAACATGCTTACAACTGGTGCGAGTTCGGGAATGGGCGATGAGGCCTCGTGCGCAAAGCGCGGCCAGGCGGCATGCGCAAAAAGCCTGCCGTTCTCGGTCAATAAGAATCTGGCTGAGAATCTTTCCGACCAGCTAGCTAACGGACTTCGCGGCGCTATATTTTCGGGATACTACAAAAAAGGCGAAATGCTGCCAAAGCTGTCAGACATGGCGAGCGCGCTCGGCGTGAGTATGCGCATCCCTCGCGAGGCGGTCGCGAAGCTTGCGTCGGAGAATCTTGTGAGTCCGCGCCAGAGGCTGGGATGCGTGGTCCTGGGACGGCGCGAGGCGTATTGGCGCGGACAGGTTCTGGCGATAGTGCCTGTCGCCTGCGAAGGCGCCTACTTCGCAATGATGCTCCTCGGGGAGATGCGGCGCAGGCTCGTCCGCGCGGGATACCTTTTTTCCGTGTTCACGCTCGACCGCGAGGCGAACGGCCGGTGGAACTTCACCGGGCTTGACCTGATGCTCAAGCAGAAGCAGACCTTCGCCGTGCCTTTCTACTGTCCGAAGCAGGTGTTCGACCGCCTCGACCGTTCCGGAACGCCGTGGTCGACGATCCTCTATTCGGAGGACTTTCTGCCGCATGGTTCGGCTGGATACCTCGGCGACATGGCGGAGTTCCTTGGGCAGTGCGCGGCGAAGAGCGTACGCCGCGTGCTGCTGGTCGGCTACGACTGCAGAGCGGCGTATGACGGAATCGGCAGCACACTCAAAGACGCTGGACTGGAGGTCGAGGAAAGTTTCTTCAGCAAGGCGCAGTGCGGCGGATACTCCTACGGATATCTCGAACGCATCCAGCGCCTTGGCATGAACGCCGCGCTCAAGCGCTTCTCCGCTCCCCGCGAAACCTGGCCTGACCTGGTCCTGTGGCTCGACGACTTCCTTGCGATCGGCGGCCTCATGGCGCTTCAGGAGCTTGGCGTCCGCGCGCCGGACGACGTGTTCGCCGTCACACTCGCGAACAAGGGCTTCGTCCCGGTGTACCCACGCTCGCTCGCACGCTTCGAGTTCGACCCTGTCGCGACCGGCGAGAAGGCGGCTGAAGCGATACTCGACCACATGGCAGGGAAGCCCACTGAACTTTTCGGTTTCATACAGCAATATATACCCGGCGATACCTTTCCGGCGGGCTGACGCTCCATTGTACATTTTGCACATTTTTCCCCTTGCCTACTGAAGGGATAAATGGTATACTGCTACCGAAAACCCTAAGTGGAAACCATCAAAAGGCGGAAAAACCATGTTGGCTATACGAAAGGCGAAGTCATTGTTTACGGTTGTACTGACGATTGCGATTGCGTTCGCGACCTGTCATGCGTTTGCGGAAGACGCATATATCGAATCCGACGGAACGAGCGGCATTCTGACAGGCTACAAGCTGAAGCCCGCATCGCGCGTCGCGGTGGATTTCGCACTGACGACCACAGAGCAGGCGTCCGGCGCCCGGCTCTTCGGCGCGGATCGCAGCCACACGGCTTTGAAGATGTCCGGTTCTTTCTACATTGGCGGCGGCGAAAACACCTTGTGGGTGATACATCTCGGCAATGGCGAGAAGTACGACAGTGTATGGCCGAAGGACGGCAACGGCGATTTCATCACGCTCGACACAGACCGCCACACGATTGTGATTGACTATCCGAATCCGCCGCACCTCTACATTACCGGAAGTGTTACGAATGAAGTGCCCAACAAGGACTTTACGCCTGAGAGCTTCACCAACGAGGCAATTGAGCCAATTGCCCTTTTCGCGCGCCAAATCGCCTCCGGCGCATTCGAGAAGCAGTGCAAGGCCCGCATCTTCGGAGTGAAGATCTACGAGAGTGGCGCACTCGTCCACGATTTCGCGCCGTGCCTCAAGGACGGAATGCCGGGCTTCAAGGACATTGCCGGCGACGGTGGCTTCATCTGCAATCCTGTTGCAGAGACATCCTTCACATACGGCGGAGATATCCTCGTCGATGAGTCGCCATACGTCGCCACCCCGGCAGGCAACAACATCGATGCCGACAAGCATCTGTATGTTGACACCGGGTATTGTCCGGCCGGAAACATGAGGCTTGAACTCGACTACGCTCTGACAGAAGCACAATCTTCCGGCACATGGTATTTATTCAGTGGGACTTCTCGCTTTTGCTCTTACCTTAGCAGCGCGGGAATAGGCTATGGGGTTCTTTCCACTTGGGGCAGTAAATCGATTGCAAAAAGCGTATCCAATCGCCCTGGTGTGCGCCGGACCACCATTCTGGACATCCCAAACAAGTCAGCCATGGTTGTGACGGCGGGATATACGAATGACACTCTTGCAATCACAAATACCTCGACGTATAAGCAGACCGCGACCATAAAACTGGCGACCATAGCCGATGCCAACAACTACTTTGCTTCCATGAAAATCTACGGTTGCCGCATCTACGAGGCGGGAACGCTCGTGCGCGACTTCCGCCCGTATGTGATTGGCCCCGCGCAGGACGGCTCGGCAATCGTCGGTTTGAAGGACGAAGTCACAGGCACCTTCATCTCCTATCCGGACGCCACGGCCTCGAAGCGCCTAACGTGCGGCGGAAAGATGGAACTCCCGTCCTACGTCGAGACGCTCCGCGCCGATTCGCGCTACATCGACACAGGTTATCTCGTGACGGCGA
>JAEEZC010000001.1 GCA_016288465.1 Verrucomicrobiota bacterium
CCGTGCTCGTCCACGAAGCCGCTTACAGGCCACTGCCTCGGCGCCGCCGGCGCAGTCGAAGCCGCGCTCTGCTGGATCGCTCTCAGGCGCGGGCGCGGACTGCCTCCGCACTGCGCCGAGCCGGTCGATGCGGAGCTTGCGCCTTTCCCCGTTCCGCGCGTCGGCGACTCCACGCCGCTGAAGACGGCGCTCTCCAACTCGTTCGCGTTCGGCGGCAGCAACGCCACCGTCGTGCTTGGCGCTCTTGCGTAGGGCGCGGCGGTTCAGCGCGCCTTTATGCGGAAGAACCTTGCGTCGTCCTCCGGGTCGCGCGCCATCTGGACCGAGTTTGTCACGCCTCCGCTCCCCGGAATCTCAGGGCCGAGCGCGCTCCATTCCGCGGCGCTCCCAGGCGAAAGCGTGGTCTCGACCGTGTACGTCATGGCCGTGCTGCCGAGCCACACCAGGTTCGTCGGCGAGAACGAAAGCACTCTGAACGGGAAGCTCATCGGGTCGACGGGGACAGTCCCCTCTTCGTACTCGGCCCTGTTGTCGAAGCCGTCGCCGTCAGGGTCGCTCCCGTCGTCCGTCGCTGCGGCGCCGGCACCGTAGAAGTTGCGCATGTACCACCAGTACGGAATGGTGGTGCCGTCGACAGTCCTTGACGCGTCCCAGTAGTGTCCGACCACGTCCTTCGGCCCGTCCATTCTGAAGTCGAGCTTGGATGGCATGACTCCGCGCGAATCAAACGCGTACTCGTCCTCCTCGCTCGTGTTCGAGACCGACACTGCGCCGAGCTTCAGCTTGAAAGGACTGGACGGCGAGACGGTTCTGATGCGTCCGAATCTGTCCTTGTAGTAGAGCCGCGTGAACTCAACCTCCTCGTCCCATCCGATTTCTTCCGGCACGGCGATGCTGACGTCGCTTCCGCATTCCATCCATGTCATGCCAAGATACAGGGAGTCGTACAGCTCGTCGGCAGTGCCGTATATGCTGCATGCGAAGCCGCTGAACATGTAGGCGTCGTTCGACTCGAAGAAGCGGTGCAGCGCGTAGCTCGACGGCTCGTTGCCGTAGCGCCATGTGACAGTCGCGTCGTTCGTCGCCACAATTGTCATCACCGCGTTGGTCCCGTCGTCCTGCACTGTCCAGAGGTCCGATCCCTCGACGCTCCATCCGTCCAGCCTGTGGCGCGACACGGCCCAGCCGTATACGTTGGTCGCGGTAGCGTCGTGCGGAGCCGAGAGCCGCAGCGTCATGTATTCGCTGACGGATGCAGTCGTTCCGGCTGCAGGGGAGACGTCGTCCGCGACGAGAGATACGGGACCTTCCGCGGCGACCGAGACGTTCCATTCCTTCACCGGCAGCTCCTCTCCGTCGCCGTCGGCGAACGCGCCGCGCACGTACAGCGCCGCCGCGCCGCCTTCGGTCGAGTCGTACGCCACGCTCTCGCTCGCGACCATCACCCTGTACTCGCCTGGCGCCGCGGACGGAATGCGCACCGCCTCGACAGTGTTCGTCCTGTCCCCTCCGTCGACGCCGTTCCCGTACCATCGCTCTCCGGTCGCGCACGAGACGACGACAAGGTCGAGGTCGTTCACGATCGCGCCTCCTGCGGAAGGAGCCGAGGGATGGTCCGTCCACACCAGCTGCGCCTCGAACGGCGCGGCGTTCGTCAGCATGAACGAATAGGCCACGATGCATCCGTCGGAGAACGGGATCATGTCGTGCATTCTCACCGAGCGGTTTGCAGGCGCGAGCGTCTCGGCGAGGTCCACGCGCCCGAACCCCTGGTCCATGCGCGAGTATCGGCTATTCATCTCGGCGGCGCCGCCTGTCAGTATCGCCTTCACAAGCGCCGCGGAAGGCAGCGCCCCCTCGAACTCCGGAAGCCTCGAAAGCCACTCCCGCACAAGCGCGGCGCATCCAGCGACGTGAGGAGTCGCCATCGACGTGCCGCTCATCGACGTGTACCACTCGCTGGAGTTGTATTTCGAAAGGGTAGGGCGCATCGACGTCCTGCAGGAGACGATCGACGCTCCTGACGCCACTATGTCGGGCTTGATGCGCCCGTCTTCGCATGGCCCGCGGGAAGACGTGGAGACGAGGTTCCCGTAGTTCGACGAGTTCCTCGACGAATAGGCGTTGCCGACCGTAAGCGCGTTCTTCGCCGTCCCGGGCGCGCACACCGATCCGGTCCTGCTTCCCCTGTTCCCTGCCGCGACCACGACGAGAAGCTCCGGATTCTTCCATGTGACGGAGTCGAGCCCGATGCAGAATTCGTCGTACACGCCCAGCTCGTCGCCGCCCCAGCTGTCGGAGTGGATGTATGCGCCGTAGGGCATTCCCGCGGCGAAGATGTCGTCGAAGTCGTTCGCGTTGTCGAAGTGCAGCATCGAGGATGTCGAGGCGTTCGTCCCGCACGTCTGGACGTAGAGGTTCGCTTCGTACGCGACGCCCCTGTAGCGTCCGTCCGACATCGCGCCCGAGCCGGCGATCGTCCCAGCCGTGTGCGTGCCGTGCCCGTTGTAGTCCGCAGTCGTGAAGCCGCCGAGATTGTCGATGGCGACGACTCGTCCGGCGAAGTCGCCGTGCATCGCGCCGACGTCTCCGGTGTCGATGCCGAGGTCCGCCGTCGCGATCACCTGTCCGCGTCCCGTAAGCCCGAGCAGCTCCCTCGCCTCGACGACGCGGCTATCACGGGACGCGCAGTCGTTGACAGCCTTCATCTGCGAGCAGCGGTCTATCCAGAGAACGTCCCCGCGCTTCGCAAGCCTGCCGACGAGTCCGCGCGGTGCCGTCGCGACGAGCGATCCGTTTATGGACGGCCCTGACTTCCTCACTCGTCCGCCTTCAGCGGAAATGAAGTCCGCAAGCGCCGCCCTGTCGCATTCCGCAACGGGCGTCACGGTAACCTCTCCCTCCGTCACTCCGGCGCGCACCTTGTCGGACGGCAGATATGCGCACGCTCCCGCGAACCTCGGGTCTTCAAGAGCGCTGGCGATCGCGGACGGCGAGGCTTCGACTAGAAGCGCCTGCCTTGGCAGATAGCCGACAACTCTTGCGCCGAAGGACGCCGCAAGCTCGCGGATCTCGCGCGTGACCGGCACGGCGCAAGCCAGGGCGTACGCGGCGGTTCCGCGGCTTGTTAGCGCGGCAGGCTCGTCCGGCATGCCGAACGACGCGGGCTGGATGGTCCGGTTGGCGAGTGCGATCGGCTGAAGGCGCGGAGGCGCAGGGCGTTTCGCCAGTTCGCGGCACCTTGGCGCAGGAGAATGCAGGGGGAGAATGCAGGCAAACGCCGCCGCAAGCGCAAGAGCGACTCTTGCGATTCCAGCGCTACGGCGTTCACGAGCGTTTCTCATTGCTTTGATTATACCAAAAAAATCTCGCTACGGGCGTGGGTACCGCCCGATCCGCTGCTTCGCGGATACTACCCGACATGATTTTGACGCTCGTGCATAGCACTCGCCTGTTACCGTGTGTCGTCAAAATCATGTCGGTTCCGCGAAGCGTCTCTCGTGCGATCCCCCGCCCTCCGCTCGCCATCACCTGAAAGCGCGCGAAGAATCGGCGGGAGGCCAAGGGATTGCCGTGTCGGCGATTGACTTGTGCGCATCATTCCGCCGCGCCCGCCGAACCGCGGTTCCGCCTTTTCGCTGCGCTCACGACTCGTCCCTCGCCCTGCTTCCCGAACCACCTTAGCGGTTGCGTTTCTTTCGCTCAGCTCTGCGGCGCCGCTTTCGCATCGCCTTAGATCTGGCCAGCCCTGGTCAATCTCTTGAGAACGGGGAATCGGAAAGCTTTTAACCTTTTAACCCTTTAACCTTTTAACCTTCTTGAAACCGCCGTACAGTCGGGCTTCAATGCTCGGTAGGTTTCATAATTCCCCTCGTTAAGGGAATTTTCGTGAGCCGTTCTGCCCAGTGCGAGGTAACGGGTAAATGGGCGGCGAAAGGCTTCTAAAGCTCTCCGAAAAGCCAATATGAGCTTATATTTTTGTTAACTGACGCACGATCTTTTGTCTGTATTCAAAACTCTTTTTGTCTGTATTCAAAACTTGCTGCGCTAGTAGTCAAAATTTCCAACGTTGGAAACGGAAATTTTGAGGCTTCTGGCATAACTGTGGGTCTGGTCTAGCCGCAGACGCCGCAGATGTTCACAGGCGGCTGTTGGTCGTGGGATGTCCGCGACCGCCGTTGGC
>JAEEZC010000051.1 GCA_016288465.1 Verrucomicrobiota bacterium
AAAAGGCCGAGAGATCGCCGGACCGGCGATTGACGGGCGCTGTACAAAGAAACAGAGGCTTGTCGCAGACGCTTCGGGACAAAAAGCGGGGCTTCCCCCGACACGAAAAGACACGAAAGCGGCATGTTGCGGGTTACCTCTGACAGCCGGCTGGAACGGTTCGTGGTCACGCGTGCCAGTACAAGGGGACATTTGGGACATATGGGACGTTTGGGACGGAATGGCGGGGCACAAGACGCTGAAGCGTTTCGTGTCGGTTCGTGTCCGGCGGAAGCCGGGTTCGTGTCCGACGATGCGCCGTATCGTCGGCTTTTGGTCGCGCGCAAGCGCAAGGGTCGCAACGGTCTGGCGCTTACGCGTGGGCAGTGCAAGGCGGCGCCATTTTAGCGCGCTCCGCTTGGCTTTATATCTTCAGAAGCTGCTTTCTTAGGGCGATTGCGACGGCTTCGGTGCGGTTCGCCGCCCCCAACTTGCCAAATACGGCCCTGATATGCTGCTTTACGGCATTTAGCGAGATGCCGAGCTGCTTCGCAATGTCTGGATTGCTCAGTCCCCTCGTTATCGACTGCAGAACGTCCAGCTGCTTCTGCGTGAACTCCTTCGTTATCGACTCCGTCGCTATGGATCGTCGTATTTCGCCCGAAAACGCGGTTCCGCCGGACGCGACCTCCCTAATCGCGCTGACAAGCTCGGCATTGTCGGCGTCCTTGACGATTGCGCCGGAGGCGCCCGCGGCGATTGCGCGCTCGATGTCGACTGACGCGGCAAAGCTCGTCAGGATGAGCACCTTCACTTCCGGGCATGCCGCGCGGATCAGCTTTGTCGCCTCTGCTCCGTCGGTCCGCGGCATCATGAGGTCCATGACGACCACGTCGGGACGAAGGGATTTGGCAAGCTCGACCGCGGCATCGCCGTCCTTCGCCTCCCCCACGACCTGGAATTCGCTTCGCCTGCCGAGGAGCGCGGCAAGGCCGAGCCTCACGACCGAATGGTCGTCCGCGAGGATTATTCGTATTGGCCTGGACATTCTCAACCGCCTTTCGTGGTTTTCGCGTGAGGTGCGCCGATGGATATCTCGACTCGCGTTCCGCCGTTGGCCCTGGACGAGATCTCCATCGTTCCGCCGAACTTGTCGATGCGCTCGCGTATCCCGTCCAGTCCGAAATGCCCTGTGGACGGTCCGGGACACGAATCCGGCGCGAAGCCGCATCCGTTGTCGGCGACGGAGAAATGGAGGTGTCCGTCCGAAAAGTCGCCTGCGATGCGAATGCGGTCGGCGCGGCCGTGGCGGACGGCGTTAGCCGTGAGCTCGCGGATGATCCGCAGTATCGCGTGCGCGGTGGTGTCGCTCAGCCTGCTGCGCGGCACGTTGAAGCGGACGTGGACGTCCGCGCCGTCGGCGACGGGCTGCACGGTCGCGAGGATCGCCTTGTTGAGGTCCGGCTCGTCGAGCGTGTTGCTTCTGAGGTCCCAGATGCAGCGCCTTAGCTCGGTGCGGCACGACTTCAGTATCTGCTCGGCGCAGTCGAGGTACGTCGTCGCCTCCGAGCCGGGCGAGGTCGCGTCCTTTGCGGCCTCGATCTGGAATGCCGCGCCGGTCAGGTTCTGGGCGATCGTGTCGTGCAGTTCGACCGCAAGGCGCGAACGCTCGTCGACGCGCAGGGACTCCTCGGCCTTTCCGATTTCGGCCCTGAAGAGCAGGCGGCCGCGGCGCTCCGCGACGAGCTTGAGGGTGATCGCCCAAAGCAGAATCGCGGCAAGAAGCAGCACTAGGACGCCTATGACGACAAGAAGGCGCAGCGGCGTCCACCAAGGCGGCTGCGCGACGATCTTCAGGTCCGACGGACGGCGAAGCACGACCATCGGCGCGTCTTCGATGTGCGGGAAGGCGACGGACGGCTGCCAGATTCCTGCGGAAATCACGCATGTTCCGGTGACTTCGACCTGCGATCCGATTGCGAGGGCCTCCGGGAAGCCTCCTGCAGTGCCCGAATTGACGCTTATCGTGAAGTCGTCGCAGCGGATGGTGCAGTTGCGGTACTTCACGGCGCCGAGCTCTATGCTGACGACAGTGCCCGCGAACCGCGCCGTCCGTCCGTTGTAGGACATGAACCTGTTGAGGCGTCCGAACCGCGCGCTGCGGAAGTCCTTGAACGTAAGCGCCGCGGAGTCCGCCGCGCGTCCTGCGGAGGAGACTCGGTTCGTCGCGGGCCGCCAGAGCGCGCCGCCGAGATGGATTGCGTAAAGGTCGGTGTTCGGCACGCCCGTCGCCTCGACATGCGATCCGAAGGCCGGCGGCCCGTCGTCCACAAGCTCGATCCGATGGCAGACGCCTGCGGAATCCTCTAGCAGGAAGTGCCGGTCGCTCCACACCGCCGACACGGTTCCGCACATTCTCCTGCGGCCCATCTGAAGGACTTCGGTCTGCGAGATGCGCTTTTTGTTGCTGATTGCGGGAACGTCGAACGGGTCTGCGGGCGCGGGGACGACGATCTGGATCGCCTCAGGGCCGAAGCAGACGAGGTGCCGTCCGAGAATGCGGCGCAGGCCGTGCGTCGTCGGCGTGCAGAAGCCCGTGACCGCGGCGATTGCGTCGGTAAGCGCGGTGAACTGGGCGACGTCGGCGGTGTCGGAATGGAAAGTCACGACGATTCTCGTGCCGTCGCAGTTGAGGACCATGTAGATCCATCGCGGGTCCACTTCGTCCTTGAACACCTCCCGGACGATGCCGGTTATCCTGACGAGCCGGTTGTCGAACCTGCCGGCGAGCAGCTCGTCCGCCGTAGCCGCCCTCGGTATCGGCGCGGGCTGCGAGGCCACGGAAACGACCTGGGTGCACTGCGCGAAGACGACGCCGAAATGGTTTGTGGCCGTCCTGCCGCGCATCCGCAGCCTGTCGCCCGCCTTGAAGAAGGTGGAGTCGCACTTCCGCGAGTGGTTCCTGAGAAAGGCGCCGCCCGATTCGTCCTCTATCGCCATGTGCCAGGTTCCGGGTCTGTTCGGCAGCGTGACGACGCCCTCGACGGCGAATCCGACGCCGACGCGGTTGTCGTATACCGCCTCCGAGAGTTCGGCGGCGTTCGTCAGAATCGCGGCAATTGCAAGCGGTACCAGTGGCATCTGCGGTAATTATACCACATTTGCGCGGCAAATATCGCATTTCGGATACTACCCGACTGGTCATGTGCGGTTTGGCTCTTTTCTCCGCATTTCCCTGCGCCGAAGGAATTTCATCAACCGGCAAAACATCTTTCATCAACCGGCAAAAATACTTCTGCCAACAGACCAAATAGCGGGGGACGCGCCTCTGCCGTTCATGGGAGACTGCCCGTCAACGAAGAGGGAATTGGTCGGAGCGGAGGGATTTGAACCCTCGGCCTTTTGCTCCCGAAGCAAACGCGCTACCAGGCTGCGCTACGCTCCGACACTGGATTACGCCTAAAATGACGTAAGTAGCGGATATTATACGCTTTCTGTCCGAAACTGTCAATGGCCCCCGCGCACGCGAAAACGCACAGCTTCCCATGGATGCACTTCCTGCGCGCGCCCACGAAACAGGGCTCGCTACCGTATGACCCGCGCCCTCCGATCGCCATTCCCGAAAAGCATGGGGCGTTAAGACGGTAGCGCTACCCTTCTCCGTCAAGCGCGGCGGCGAGTGCGACTATAGTCTTTTTGACGGTCGAAAAGACGCTTTTGCGTATTTCGTGCATGCGGGAAATAACAGTGAGGGCGCGGCTCCGCTGCCGCGCCCTCACACTGCTTTACCTTCCGCAAGCCTCAGGCGCCGGACGACGACTATGAGGCCGCTGCCGTGCCATACATCTGGCTTGGCGCAGAACGCCGCGGACTTTGCGTGTTCGTGAACGACACGCACGGCATGGCGCTCGACGCTACGAACGATG
>JAEEZC010000052.1 GCA_016288465.1 Verrucomicrobiota bacterium
TATGTAAATTTCCTGTGAGACGTTCATGCCTTGCATTTTTCCGCTGCCTGTGACGCTGTCGTATCGCCTGAGCGACTCTCGTGCATCGTATCCGTCGATGGTGAGCGGAGTCCTTGAATTTGGGCCGTGCGAGTTGCGTGTCACGCGTGTTTTTGGTATAATCCACCACCAAAAGTTTTCACAGAAGGAGAAAAACTAACTATGTCGATGACGAAGGGCTTTTCGAACGTGTTCCGTGTACCGGAGCTGCGCAAGAAGATTCTCATTACCCTTGGCCTTGTTTTCGTGTGCCGCCTTGTGTCGCAGATTCCTACGCCCGGCGTCGACTGGCAGGCTCTGCAGCGCATAATCGCCGACTTCAAGGCGAATAGCCAGGGCGGCGGCATGCTCGACTGGTTCGAAGTCTTCACGGGCGGCGCCCTTGGCCAGTGCGCCATCGGCTTCCTCTCCATCTGGCCCTACATTTCGGCCCAGATCGTCATCCAGCTCCTTTCCTCCGTGATTCCTTCGCTGGAGAAGCTGAAGAAGGAGGGCGAGACCGGCCGTCAGCAGCTGGCGCAGATCACGAGGTGGCTCACGATCGTCCTCTGCGTTGTGCAGTCCTGGGGCATCGCCACGATGCTTTCGCATCCGGCCTCGCTTGGCCAGGCCTTCGCCGGCGTCGAGATCGTCGCGAATCCCGGGCTTGGCTTCCAGCTGATGACGGTGATCGGCATGACCACCGCGTCGCTCTTCGTCATGTGGGTCGCCGACCAGATCACGACGTTCGGCATCGGCAACGGCGCCTCCCTCATCATCATGATCAACATCACCTCGCGTCTTCCGCAGGCGATCATCAGCGCGTGGGAGCGCTACTTCGGCCTTGCCGGCGTGCAGGCTTCGGCGCCCATAGCCGAGCTTCCCATCGTCGTCCTGTTCTTCTTGCTCGTCGTGATGGGCACGGTCATGCTCACGCAGGGCGTCAGGAAGGTCGCGATCCACACGACTCGCCGCAGCGTCTCCGGCGGCAACACCTACGGCATGCAGCAGACGTTCATGCCTCTCCGCGTCAACTACACGGGCGTCATGCCGATCATCTTCGCGCAGCCGCTCATCCAGATTCCCTCGACGCTCCTGCTCAAGTTCACCGAGACCGGTTCGGCGGTCCACCGCTTTGCCGAGAACCTCAGCGATCCCGGCGCGCCGCTCCACCTCGTGGTCTATGCGGTTATGATCATGTTCTTCGCTTTCTTCTGGGTCGCGACGCAGTTCAACGCCATCGACATCTCGGAGAACCTGAAGAAGGACGGGTCGTACATCCCCGGCATCCGTCCAGGCCGCGCGACCGCAGAGTACCTTGACGACATGATGACCAAGATCACGCTCATCGGCGGCACGGGCCTTCTGGTCGTCGCGCTCATCCCGATGATTCTCATGGGCTGGATGAAGCTTCCGTGGGCGATCGCGTCGTTCTTCGGCGGCACGTCGCTGCTCATCATCGTGGGCGTCGCGCTCGACACGCTTCGCATCATGGAGTCGCATCTCCTCGTCCGCAAGTACGACGGCTTCCTCTCGCACGGCACGCTTCGCGGCCGCGGCGGAGTCTGAGTTGACGGCGCGGCGTGATTCGCCGCTGCCGGGCTGGGATGACTAACGTTGTTGCTTCGACTGCGCTCAAGGCTATCTCCGACGAACCGGAGGCGGCTCTTTCGGGCGCAGTCGCGCGTTCAGTAGAGGCTTCCAGCGGCTGGCTTGACTCCCTGACAAGCTGGGTCGGGGCGGTGGACGACTTTGTGTGGGGTCTGCCGCTCATCTGCACCATTCTCGTCACGGGGATGCTGCTGACGTTCATGTTGAGGTTCTACCACATCCTCAACCTGCGCAACGCCTTCAGGTACATGTTCCATACGGAGGACGGGACGGCCGGCGACGTCTCCGCCTTCGGCGCTTTGTGCACTGCGCTGTCCGCCACGATTGGCACGGGGAACATCGTCGGCGTCGCCACGGCGATAAGCACGGGTGGCCCGGGCGCGCTTTTCTGGATGGAGGTCGCGGCGTTCTTCGGCATGGCGACCAAGTATGCCGAAGGCCTTCTTGCCGTCAAGTATCGGCAGTTCACTCATGACGGGCGAGTGCTCGGCGGACCTTTCTACTACATAGAGAAGGGCCTTAGCGGCGTCTTCGGAGTGCGCAGCTGGAAGTGGCTCGCCGTGATGTTCGCCGTCTTCGGCGTGGGCGCGGGGCTGCTGGGCATCGGCACGATAACGCAGGTGCACGGCATTACGTCCGCGACGCAGCGCTTCTTCGACCCGTCGTTCAATCCCGCCGACATGACGACCGGCGTCCATCTCTTCGGCGCGACGTACTCGCTGCCCGTGATGGTTGCCGGGGCCGTGGTCACCGTCTGCACGGCGCTCGTCGTAATCGGCGGGCTTAAGAGGATCGCCAGCGTCTCCACGGTAGTCGTGCCGTTCATGGCGGTATCCTATGTCCTTGTCTGCGGGCTCATCCTCGTCGGCAACATGTCCAAGCTGACGGCGGCGGTGGAGCTTGTCGTCCGTGCGGCTTTCAATCCGTCGGCGTTCACAGGAGGCATGGTCGGATCCATCTTCGTCGCGATGCAGAAGGGCGTCGCGCGCGGCATATTCTCGAACGAGGCTGGCCTGGGGTCTGCGCCGATCGCGGCTGCCGCCGCAAAGACGAACGAGCCGGCGAGGCAGGGCCTGGTCTGCATGACGGGCACTTTCATCGACACGATCGTCGTCTGCTCGATGACGGGGCTTGCCATCGTAGTCACTGGCGCATGGGAGCCGTCGCTCGGGCTGCAGGGCGTCGACATCACGATCGAGGCGTTCGGCCGCGGGCTCTCGTTCCTCGGCCCGCATTCCGGCAAGATTTCGTCGTTCTTCCTCATGACGGCGCTCGCGTTCTTCGCGTTCACCACGATTCTCGGGTGGAACTACTACTCCGAGAAGTGCCTTGAGTATCTCGTCGGCTCGCGGCGCCAGGGCGTCATCAAGGCCTATCGGTTTCTTTACGTCCTTTTTGTCGCGATCGGCCCCTATCTCACTGTCAGCGTCGTGTGGGGCGTCGCCGATGCGATGAACGGCCTGATGGCGTTTCCCAATCTTGTCGCGCTCATTCTGCTATCCCCTGTCGTCTGGAAGGTGACCAGAGACTTTCTGGGGCGCAAAGTGTCTGGCGGGACAGGGGAGCGGTGATATGACGGCGACGCGCAGACAGGCCCGTGAATGGGCGATTCAGATGCTTACGGCGGCAGACCTCAATCCTTCGGACTCTGGAAGGGTCGCCGAGGACTTCTGGGCACAGATGAAGACCCTTGACGACGAGGACGGCGGAACGGGCGGCGAGGTGCCGCGCGGCAAGCTCAAGGAGTTCGCCGACGCGCGCGTTTCGGGCGTTCTAGGCGAGCTTGCCGAGATCGACGCGGCGCTTGAGCCGATTCTGGCGGAAGGCGGCTGGGACATCTACCGCCTCGGCACAGTCGAGCGCGCCGTGCTCCGCATGGGCGTATGGGAGATGCGCCACACGGATATACCGAAGGCAGTCGTCATCAACGAGGCGATCGACCTTGTGAACTGGTTTTCATCGCCCAAGTCTCGGACGCTGGTGAACGGGGTCCTTGACCGGTATGCGAAAAGCCTCTGACGCGGACTTCATGCGCCGAGCCCTCCGGCTCGCGCTGCGTGGGCGCGGCCATACGCGGCCGAATCCGGACGTCGGAGCTGTAATCGTCCGCGCAGGGCGGATCGTAGGCGAAGGGTGGCACAGGCGAGCTGGCGGAGACCACGCTGAAGTCGCCGCGCTCAAGTGCGCGGCGCGGCGCGGCGAGTCAGTCGGCGGCGCCACGATGTACGTAACGCTGGAGCCGTGTTCGAAGCCCGGCCGCGTCGGCGCATGCACTGACGCCATCGCGGCGGCAGGCATCGGGCGCGTGGTCTACGGCGTGGCGGACCCGAACCCGAAGAACCGCGGCCGAGCGGCCCGTGTGCTTGCGCGGAGCGGAATCGTCTGCGAGCTGTTTTCGGGCGACGCGCAGCTGACAGGCGAGCTCAAGAGCCTCGTCGCCGCTTTCGCGAAGCTTGTGACGACGTCGCTTCCCTTCGTCACGGTGAAGATCGCGATGTCTCTCGACGGACGCATCTGCGACTTCGAAGGCGGCGCGCGGTGGATAAGCTCGGAGAAGTCGCGCAGGGAGACCGGGCTTTTGCGGAACGAGGTGGACGCGATAATGGTCGGCGCGGAGACTGTGCGGAGGGACAATCCGATGCTGCTACCGCACGGAAGGCCAAATCCTGATCTTGTGAGGGTCGTCGTTTCGCGATCCGGCAGGCTCCCGAAGGATGCGCAGGTCTTTTCCGACGGCAAAAACGAGACGCTCGTCTTTTCGGACGCGGAAGAGGCCGTTCGCGAGCTTGGACGGCGCGGAATGAAGCACATTCTCTGCGAAGGAGGAATGGAGCTCGCCGTGTCGCTTGCGGAGGCCGGACTGGTGGACGAGTGGCTTACGGTGCTGGCGCCGGTCGTCATCGGCAGGCGCCGCATCGAGTCCGCAGTTAGAGGCAAGGCGGTCGCAGAGGTCCTCCGGCTTGTGTCGGGAGACGCTTTCTACAAGGCGCGGCTCTCTTGACTTGCCCTTGCCAGGCGATGGGCGAGAGCGCAGACCCCATCTCTAGTCCGTGACCTTGGCGCCGCGCCCATCTTTCGCCGATTCGGCGATACCTTGGCCTTCGGGGCAATTTTGGCGCGCTGTTTGTCGTCGGCCAGCGGAGGGCTGTGATCGCACGAGAGCACTTCGCGGGATTAATGGGTTTTTGCTTGCATGCCAAACAGCGAAAAAAAGGTCCTGTTTCCCCACTATGCGCAAAATAAAAAAAAAAGATGAACCTTTTCGCTTCGATTTGTTATAATCCTAATAGGAAGGGTGAACTGCAGGCGACAAATGTCGATAGATAAAGAGATTCTGAAGGATCCGGAAACCGGAGCAAAACTGCTTGAAAAGGAGTATAAGGCGGGCCTTATCTCCTTTGCAAGACGCCTATGCCCTGACGATTCCGAGGCCGAAGCCCTTGTCTACCGCACCTTTGCCGAAGTTGTGAAGGGGATTGACGGCTATACCGATAAACAGGCGTTTTTCGGCTGGATGTGCAAGATTCTGGTCAATTGCCGCGCCAACGAGACTCGGAGAAAGTCCAACAAGACCGTCGTTCCAATGGCTGAACTGCCCGACGCGCCAGACGACAGCGCCTCTCAGGTCTTCAGGGTGATTGACGCCAACATCCTGCGCGACGCCGTCGAGAATCTGCCGCCGGCCATGAAGGAAGTCGTCGTGCTTCACTACTTCATGGAGCAGCCGCTGGGTAAAGTGGCCTCGCTTCTCTCGCAGCCGATAGGCACGGTGAAGTCTCGGCTTCACTACGCCCGCATCCTGCTGGGGCAGAGGCTTGGCGCGGAGCTGAAGAAGCCGATGTCCGCGATTGTCGTGCTGGCTCTTCTTCTCGTCGGCGCGACCGCGGCAATCGTCGCAAACGTAACAGCCAGGTCCGAGGCGCCCGCAGTGCCGAAGTACACGAGAACAGCGGTCTCGCAGCCGATGAACCTCAACACGATGCGGATTGCGCGCAGAAACCAGTCCTACGCCGCGCGGTGCAGCGCGAAGCTTGAAGGCGGCCTCGACACAGGCGTCCGCGCGGTCCAGTCGGTGGCGGCGGGGCCTGTCGACACCGTCGTCCGCGGCAATGCGAGTGTGCAGGTGAACACGAACGACATCGTCAGTTTTCTCATAATACTAAGATAAACGAAGGGGGGAACACCATGAAGGCAATGATACGCGCCGTAGTCGCTAGCACTGTGCTGGCCGGCGCAATGACATGCATCGCGGCGGTAAACTCGCGATCGTACGTGCAAGGCGGCCTTGTCGCCCAATACGACGGCATCGACAACGCGGGCTTCGGCTCTCACAACGGCAGCGCGACCACATGGGTGAACCTTGCGGGCAACACCGCGCTCGACGGCGCAGTGAACCCCAATGTCGTATGGGCCTCTGACGGCTGGTCGGTTTCGACCAAGTGCAAACCGGTTGTCGTCGGCAACGCGCTTTCGCAGACTACGGGCTCGGGCAGGTTCACGATCCAGTTCGCATGCAAGCCGCAGACTGGCGCGAACGGCGGTCGCCAGTGCTTCTTCAGCCAGTATAACGCTTCCAATTCGTTTGGCCTTGAGCACAACGGCACCTCGATCCCCAGCAGCATCCGGCTCTACTGCGCGGGCCAGTCGTCCACATCGCCCTCGCCTGGAGGCGAATCCCTCGCCAGCGCGGCCAATTCGCTGGTCGTCGGCAGATGGGTCTCGGCTACCGTGACTTCGGACAACGGCTTGCGCGACGTCACGTTCTACACCAACCTTGTAGCTTGCGGCGAGCGCCACTATAAGACATCGAAAAACCTCAACACGAGCTGCCCCAGCGTCATCGGCGGCGAGCCGCAGGACGCAACTCGCGACATGGCGTTCCGCGGCAAATACAACGCCCTGCGCGTCTACGACCGCGTTCTGACGGAGGACGAGATCAAGATCAACGCGGCTGTCGACGCGGTGCGCTTCAACGGCGCGAGCTGGAGCGACTACCCCGAACTCGCCGACTATTCGTTCGACAGCAGCGGCAACCTGCAGGCGAAGTTCGTCGCGACGGCGGCTACAGGCGGCAAGGTAAAGGTCGACAGCGGCACGGCGGGCGCGACGGCCTCGGCGACGTTCGCCTACGGCAGCGCCGCCCAGACGCACACCTTCACAGCCGTGCCGGACTCCGGCTATGCGTTCTGCCGCTGGATAGGCGATACGGACGCCATCACCGAAGGCTCGAGCCTCTCTAAGGTGATAAGAGTCTCGTCCGCAAAGGCCGTTTCTCTGACCGCGGTGTTCAAGGCGGCGCCGAGAGGCCTTACCTCGCTTTCGTACGTGACCTCGGGACTTGTCGCCCTCTACGACGGCATCGACAACGCTGGAATTGGGTCGCACAGTCAAAATGCGACGACTTGGAAAGACCTTACCGGAAACGGCAACGACGGAACGTGCGCCAGCAAACTTTCATGGAGCGCGAACGGCTGGTCCGTCTCCGGCGACTGCAAGCCGGTCACTCTCGGCAACAGCATCTCCGCCGTTACGGCGACGAAAGAGTATACAGTCCAGTTCGCCTGCACGCCGGCGCAGACAAGTTTGCGCGAAAGTTTCTTCAGCCAGTACAACGGCGGCAGCGAGTATGGAATTGGCGTAGAACACAACGATGGTACGAGCGCTTCAGGATACCTTCGCTTCTATGCGAACGGAGGAGGACAGCATCCAGGGGCCAGTCCGCTTCTTGCAAATGTCTATGCACAGGGGGCGGTAACGGTTTCAAACAAGGGCAAGAGCATTGAGTTTTGGAAAGACGGGACTTCGATTGGCGTTAAAACATATACTTCCGAGCCAAGATGCGATTCCGGCATTCCAAGTGTCATCGGCGGCGAGCCGTGGGCCAGCAGCAACCGCACCGGCAACAGGTATGACGGGACGTACAAGATGACGTTCAGTGGCACCTACAACGCTTTTCGCCTCTACAACCGCGCTTTGACGGCGGACGAAATGAAGGTCAACGCGGCTGTAGACGCCATTCGCTTCAACGGCGCGAGCGCTTCCTCCTACACGCTTTCAGGCGGATATTCGTTCGCATCGGACGGCACTCTCCTGGTTGACGTCTCTGCGACCGCATCCGCAGGCGGAAAAGTGGCTCTCGCCGATTCCGGCGCGCTCTCATCGTCCGTCAAGCAGGCGGTTAACCAGAGCGGCGCAGAGATGGCGCGCCTCGTGGCCAAGGCGGACGACGGGTACGTGTTCTCGGAATGGACGGGCGACACGGATGCCATTACGTATGGTCTGGCGTCCTCTCCTGCAATCGGCGTGGAGACGACGCGTCCCGTTTCGCTGACGGCAGTCTTCCGCAGGGCCGGCGGTGCGCTCGATGGCATGGTGCTCGACCTTGAGATATCGTCGGAGCGCGAGGGACCGATACAGTCCGCAGGAAGCTGGAGGATCGGAAATGCGATGAAGCTCTCCTACAGGTCGGAGACGAACAACTCGTCGTCCTGCTACTATTCGCTCTACACGAAGAATCTGGAGAAATATCCGGACTACACGGCCCGCTTCAAGCTGTACGATGTCGCCGTTCCCGCGTTGCCGGGCGTGACGCTCGCCTCTCAGAAGTGTCTGTACTTCCCGCAGTACTCCATCATATCGAACAAACTGTTCGGCGTGCGCACCGAGACGCGCCAGGCGTGCGTGGAAGGTCCGGTCGCGACGTTCTACGTGCGGTTCCTCTGGGAGGGGAGCACACGGCCTAAGAATGATACGACGAACTGGAGCACGATTCTCTTGAACGGCATCGACGGCGTCAACAAGGTGAATGTCCATGGGCAGGGGTTCGCGTTGCGGCTGCAGGCTCCGGGCGAAACGACGAGGGCGTATCCTTCGGTCTATGTATGCGGCAGTGCCGGCTCGTACGAAAGGTCTGACGTGGATCTCGGCTCCGACCTGTTCATCGATGCGAATCGTTGGGTGGACTGCGTCGTGTCGGTCTATCCCAGCCCGACGGACGATTCGCTCTCGAACGCCGACATCTGGTTCTGCCAGGCGCCCGCGTCGTCTTCGGACAAACCGGTCCTTAAGCATCGCCATATCGGCGACAACATGGCGTTCCCCAGGATGATTACGTCCGCATCGACCTGCAGCAGCATCATGCTTGGCTCGCTGGCTTCCGGCGTGGACATGAACGACGCCAACGCGTCGAAGTCGTTCCGCGGCGCCATCGCGGCGGTCAAGGGATGGAAGCGCGTCCTTTCCGAGGCCGAGATACGTTCGCTCATGGCAGGTCCGTACGGCGGCAACTTCAGCGTCGGCGTGGAGAACGGCGGAGCGGACGAGTTCGGCGCGGCGGGCATTACCGAGGCGACGTTCAATCCCGCTACGATGGCGTGGCGGCAGATGAAGAAGTCTCTGACGGCCTCCGACCGCACTTTGACGCTCGAAGTGCCGCTCACGGCGGAGAACGCGGGCCTTCCCCTCATGCTGGACATCGTGCCGCTTTTCGACGGGACTGGCGCGGCGTGCCCTGTCACGCTGACGGCGAACGGCTCGACGGTCGGCACTTTCGACCTGGCAAAGCCGGCAGAGCGCGCAGTCGTTCTCCGCGGCGAGCAGACCGGACGCAACGCGATGGGGAACCTCGTGCTGACGGTCACGCGCCCCGAAGGATGCGCGGGCACGCTCTCGTTCGACGCCATTTCGCTTGGCGGCTCATGGAAAGTGGGCACTGCTGACGGCGCGCAGCTGACCATGTCCGGAATGGGCGACGGCATTTCGCTCTGCTTCGACGTGCCTAAGTCTCGCGACGGAATCGTGGGCTATCGCTACCGCACCCAGGTAGAGTCCTTCTCCTGCGGAGCCGGAAGCACCGTCAGGCTGACCTTGAACGGGGCTACGGTCTGGTCGGCTTCAACCCTGGCGGCCGGCCAGCGCATAGAGGTGCCTTTCACACTGGACGACATCAAGCCCGGGGCGAACGAACTGGCGTGGCATCTTGACTCCGCAGATGCAGCGGACGAGCTGACGTTCGCCTATCACAGACTCAGGATGGCGCCGACGCCCAGGGGCACGGTGATCCTCATCCGGTAGCGACGACGTGATGAACGTAAACGCAAAGACAATGCTGTCGGCTTGCATGTGCGCCGTTGCGCTCACATGCGCCGGCGGCTTTGGCGTCGCAAACGTCAAGGTTCGGCAGGGGGCGGACTCTCGACAGGTCAGGGTGACATACGACATGGGGGACGTGCCGGCGATCGTGACGATCGACGTAAAGACGAACGGCACGTCGATTGGCGCGGCGAACATCACTCACCTCTCCGGCGACGTGAACCGGCTCGTGGCCAAGACCGGCACTCGTTGCGCCGCCTACTGGCAGGCGGACAAGAGCTGGCCGGGCCACGTGATAACGGACGGCTCCGTCACGGTGGAGGTGGTGGCCTGGGTGACCAATCGCCCGCCGGACTACTGCACGGTGAACCTGAAGACAGGAGATGTCAACTACTACA
The DNA here is from genome assembly GCA_016288465.1 of Verrucomicrobiota bacterium. Lineage (GTDB taxonomy): Bacteria > Verrucomicrobiota > Kiritimatiellia > RFP12 > UBA1067 > UBA1067. The sequence continues at coordinate 10,119 of JAEEZC010000052.1, forward strand.
ATGCCGTCGAGCAGCTGCCTGGCGGCGTGACGAACGTGATCTACAAGAGCGACTATCTCGCCATGCGCTACATTTCGGCGGCGGGCGTGCCGTGGGACATGGGGTCCGCCTGCGAGCCGGGGCGGCAGAAAGACCGTGAGACCAGCCAGAGGATCACTTTGACGAACAACTACTACATCGGCGTCTACGAGTTCACGCAGGCGCAGTGGAAGAAGTTCTTCGCTCTGCCGGAAGGCCGATACGACAAGGGCGATCTGCGCCCGGTCTCGTACGTCAAGTTCGGCTTCCTGCGAGAGTCTGCGGACGGTTCGCCCAACGCCGACTGCGAATGGCCTGCCGCGCCAAGCCCCGCGTCGCTTATGGGGCAGATGCGTAACCTTACCGGCGGCCAGCTTGCGTTCGATCTGCCGAGCGAGGCTCAGTGGGAGTTCGCCTGCCGCGCCGGAACGACCGAAGGCCACTGGAACGACGGAAGCGAGATTCTGTCCGCGCGAGGAGAGGACGCGAACCTGAACAGGCTGGCCCGCTACGCGGCCACGCGCGGAAAGGGAGGCTTCCCGGGCGGCAGCTCGGGCGAGGCCACGACGACGGTCGTCGGAGCCTTCAAGCCGAATCTCTGGGGACTCTACGACATGCACGGGAACGTGCGGGAAATGTGCCTTGACTGGTACAAGCCGGCGTACAGGTATCCTGACGACACGGGCACGGTCCAGACGGACAAGTCGTACATTCCCCTCGGACTTTCGGCGCCCACGCACTCGCTTCGAGGCGGACAGGCGCATACGGCCAACTGCAATCTGCTGCGCTCCGCCGCAAGAAGCTACATTTATCTGCCTAGCGGCGGCGGCGTCAACAAGCAGGACGGCTTTCGCGTGGTCGCAATAATGCCGTAGACAGATACGGAGGATCTGAGGGAAATGAATGGGAAGAGAGACAGCATGACGCGCGGCGAGTTCCTTTGGTGCTCGCTTGCGCTGGGCGCAGTCAGCGCCGTCGCCGACGACGGCGCGACGGCGGGGTTGTCGGTGACGGGCGAGAAGCTGAAGGTCAACGGAGTAGTCATCGAGGCTGGCGCAAAGAAGCCTTTTTCGGTTCTGCACGTCTCTGACACGCACCTTACGTCGGTCTATCCTCGCGAAGACCAGTGGAAGCAGGAGATGTCCCGGGCCGACACGCCCATCTTCGGCGCACGGCAGGAGGAGGCTCTGTCCGAGGCCGTCGCCTACGCGAAGGCGCACTGCAGCTTTTTCCTTCATACAGGCGACCTTATCGACTTCGTCTCCGAGGCGAATCTCGACATTGCGAGCCGCATTCTGCCAGGCGGATGCATCGGCGCGCTCGGCAACCACGAATATTCGCACTACGGGTGGCTTGTGAAGAAGGCCGGCACGGCCGGGCCTAACCGCGAGGAGACGCGGCGGATGCTCGCGAAGCGCTTTCCGTTCCGGCTTCCCATTGCGACGAAGATGGTCGAGGGCGTGGTGTTCGTTGCGATGGACAACGCGGACGGCACTGTTTCCGAAGACCAGGCCGCGCAGTTCCGCAGGATCGCGGCGGCGGGCAGGCCCATTGTCCTCTGCCAGCACGTGCCGTTCTATACGCCTGGCATCTGCCGCGCAGGAAGGCGTTGGTGGAGGAAGGATTCCGACGAGGCCGATCCGAAGCTGAGGCTTCCCGACTTCGAGAGGCAGCAGGCGGACGCCACGACGCAGGACTTCATGGCCTATCTGAAGAGGGAGCCGATGCTCAAGGGCGTTCTCTCCGGGCATCTCCATCTTGTCGCGCAGGATCGCTTCTCGCCGACGGCCATGCAGTACGTCGCCGGCGGGAACTTCTCGTTTTCAGGTCAGATGGTTCGAGTGATATGACAAAAGTCAGAAAGGGGAAATCGGAAATGGACAAATTGGCAACTGAGGCCGGACGGCGTGATTTTCTGAAGGGCGTGGCGTGGATGGGCGCAACGGCGATGGCGGCGGGCTGCATGAGCCGTGCGACAGGCCTCGGCGGAATCGGCAGCGGCGGCGGCGCTCCAATGCACGGCTTCCGCGTTCCGCCGATGAAGACGGTCCGCGTCGGCGTCATCGGCGTCGGAGGTCGAGGCGCACCTGCTGTGCACAGGCTTTCGCAGATTCCGGGATGCCGCGTTACCGCGATCTCCGACATCAACGCCGAGCGCCTTGACGCCGCGCAGAAGTGGCTCAAGGACAACGGCTGTCCAGCCGCCAGGGAATGGAGCCGCGACGGACGCGAGGACGCGTGGAAGGGACTGTGCGACTGGGACGGCGTCGACGTCGTCTATTCGTGCACGCCGCGTCCGCTTCACTGCCCGATAAACGTGTACGCGATGGCGAATGGCAAGCACGTCATGCAGGAGGTGCCGGGCGTGTTCGACCTCGACGAGTGCTGGACGACAGTGGAGGCCGCCGAGAAGTACCGCCGCCACTGCTACATGCTGGAGAACTGCGTCTACGGCGAATACGAGATGCTCGCGTTCAACCTCATAAAGAAGGGGATGCTCGGGGAGATCGTCCAGGCCGAGGTCTGCTACACGCACGACCAGCGCAACCTCCAGTACAATCCGGCCGACGGCGTGTTCTGGCGCATCAAGCGTCACCAGACTCACCACGGCAACTACTATCCCACCCACGGACTCGTGCCCGCCGGCCTGTCCCTTGACATCAACAGAGGCGACAGGTTCGACTACCTCGTGTCGATGGAGACGAAGAGCGCGAGTTTCGAGGCGTTCGGCCAGGCGAACTTCCCCGAGACGGACTGGCGGCACAACGCGAAGATGGTGAAGGGGGACGTCAACACCTGCCTGATGCGAACCGTGAACGGCAAGGTCCTTCAGCTCGTCCACAACGTGTGCACGCCCACGCCCTACGACCGCGGCAACAAGTACCTCGGGACGAAGGGGACGATATGCGGCATAAAGGACGACTCGTATCGCGTCGGATTCGAGGAGAAGATCGGCGACAACGGCGCCCACCACTACTTCGACGCGGCAAAGGCGGCGGAGGTGCGCGAGAAGTACAGGCATCCCATCTGGAAGGCCGCGGGCGAGATAGCCAAGAAAGTCGGCGGACACGGCGGCATGGACTTCATCATGGACTTGCGGTGGGTCTACTGCCTTCAGAACGGCCTGCCGATGGACACCGACGTCTACGACCTTGCGACGTACAGCTCCGTCGTCGAGCTTTCCGAGCGCTCCGTCAACGCCGGTTCGCGCCCCGTGGAGTTCCCGGACTACACTCGCGGAGGCTGGAAGCACGCGAAGCCCTTCGAGGTCGGAGAGATCGACATGTCGAAGTTCGACTTCTCGGAAGGCGTCAAGAAGGACGCCGACGCGCTGACGGCCTGAGGAGAGACATCGTAACATGGCGGAGTCGAGCAGAAGAAGCTTCATCAGGAACGTCACGGCCCTCTCGGCCGTGGCCGCCGCCAAGTGCGGCGTGGCGATGACGCCCGGCGAGCAGAAGGCGCACGACAAATACAACGCGATGGTCATCCCTCGTCCGGAAGGGCTTCTGGACGGGGAGCCCGCGCTTCAGGTCCCTGCGCCGGACTCCATGGGCGTTGCGTTCGCTGTGACGGCGCTTGCCAACGGCTTCGTCGAGCTGGCCGACAACCCTGAAATGCGCAGTCCTCGCATGTTCATGGCCGAAGGCATGCCGCTCGCCGCCATAGACGACAGAGTCCTGCGCGTCCGCCTGACGGGGCTTAGGCCCGGCACACGCTACTGGTACAGAGCCGGCGCCGCGAAGCTGGAGCATCCCGTCGGTTACTGGACGAAGCCGTCGGAGACTGTCTGGGGAGCCGTGCACTCTTTTGTCACTCTGGGAGAAAGCGCTCCTTCGCACTTCGCCATGATGTGCGACACGCATGCCGACTTCCCGCAGATGGCCAGGATAACGAGGCTCTACCGCGAGCTCGGAGTGCCTCTTGTCGTGTGGAACGGCGACGTGCCAAACAGCCGCATGGACACGAAAGAGGATCTTGTGCGCAACTACCTCGTTCCGCCGGAGAACGACGGATACGCAGCGGACACTCCGATAGTCCTCAACCGCGGAAACCACGATTTCCGAGGCGTCGCCGCGAATCGTCTAGGCGAGGTGATGATGACAAGGCGTCCCGAGGAGCGCAAGATGCGCGACGTGGCGCTTGACCGCAATTTCGCCTTTCGGATGGGCGATGTTGCGCTGATAGGCCTCGACACTGGCGAAGACAAGCCCGACTTCCATCCGGCCAATGGAGGCTTCTCCTGCTTCACGCGATACCGCAAGGCTCAGACGGTGTGGCTTAAGGACCAGTTTATGCGTCCTGAAATCGCCAAGGCCCCGTACATCGTGGCGTTCGTCCACATTCCTATGTTGGAGCTGTGGCCTGGCGCCAATCCCGGGACGATTCTCGACGACTATGCGACCTGGCAGAAGGAGTGCGCTGAGCTATGGGGACCGGTGCTTACGGCCAACGGCGTGCAGCTCGTGCTGGCCGGGCACATACACCAGTACCGATACGATGCGCCCGACGCAACGCGTTCTTGGGCGGAGATCACCGGCGGCGGCTATGGCCGCAGCACTTTCCAGACGCTTGTCGAATGCAAGGTCGATGGCGGCGGACTTCTTGTGCGCGTGCACAACACCGATGCCGGAACGGTCGTCGGCGAACATCGCTTCAAGCCGAGAAGCTGAATCCCACATTAGTCCGACTTTCCGCGTTCGCGGCAAAACACCCATCAGATGCCGGGATTTCGGCCGTAGGCTGAGGGGGGCTTCCTCGATATGACCTTTATGCGCGTTATGGACGCCTTTTGGCAAGATTTGGGCAGTTATGGCGACGGAGGGTGGCAGGGTGACCTTTGCCGACAGGGGAAGACCGATGGGAACCTCATCGGCCTTCTTGTCTACTCCGGTTGAAGTTTCTCCGTAGGCTTTCGAAATTTCCAACGTAGGTTTTCGCCGCCGCCTCCGCGGTAAATTGATGGGGTCCCCGTCGACTTTGTTGACTTCGGACTTCTGACTTTGGACTGAAGAAAGTTCTGAAGTCTGATGTCCGAAGTCTGAAGTCTTATGCTGTCCCCGTCGACTAGATTTGTGGTTAACCACTAATCTACACATATCTGCACAAATTAGTTCGAGTTCTAGAGTGTTTTATCATCTTTAACGCTCCGCGTTAAACAAAACATACTTGCTCCCCTCGGTTAGCCTATTGGTAGCGCTACCTTTCACTGATTGGTAGCGTGACATTCGCCCGTACTGTCCGCGGCGGTTCCGCCGTGCGTGAACTGACCTTGCTCTGCCTGTGTACGCGGCGTTTCCTTACGGTGTACGCGGCATCCCCCGTACACGCCTAGTAAACTCCGCGTACACGCCTAGTAAACGCTGCGTACACGGGCTGTAAACGCGCA
>JAEEZC010000003.1 GCA_016288465.1 Verrucomicrobiota bacterium
AAGGAGATGTGGCGCATAAGGGATTCCGGCTTTTACTGAAGAAAGATTCTCGCTCAAGGCCAGATGGAATTCTTGCCACGAACTATGCCTATATGGTGTACTTGGACGAGAAGCCTGATTCTTCTGGCGGGGAGAAAGGAAACTCCGCGCCGGAAGGGAATCGTGCCATGGTCAAATCGGCTGGCGTTCCTGAAAAGGGAGCCGAGAGGAAGTGTTTGAAAGGCCTGACGCTTCTGCCGTGTGAAGAGAAAGAGCAATAGCCCCCTGTCTGCATGCCTTTGGAGGGCGTCTGCTTAGTGTTGCGCGGTTCCTTGCCCCGTACAAGTCGTTGTCCGAGGGTGTACGCCTGTTTGGCCTAGGGTGTATGGGTGCCGCGAAAGGGGGCTTTGGGGGCTGTTTTTGCTCTCAAAATAGCGGTTTTTGGGTTGCGCTGTGCGATTAGGTGGGAGTGGTGATTAGTTGCTAGTGGTTAGTGATTAGTTGATAGTTGGTGGTTGGTAGGCGTGTCCGGTTGGGATTTCCGCGGCCGAACCGTTTTGGGAATGTTGTCGCAAGCACTCTTGTTCGTGAAGCCTGCGAAGTAGGCGTGTTCGTGTCGGCGGCAGGGTGTGACAGGCGCACGTCGCAGGGTGCGATTCGAGTGGGTTCGGGAAAGGGATTTAAGGGACGTAAGGGACCGAAGGGGCGGGAGCGCGGCTATTGCAGCCATGGCAATTGTCTGTGGCGGAGCGGGTGGCAGTCGCATTAGAGGCCCGACCACCGTCTACATGTTCTACACGGCTATTGTAAAATCCCGCCTAAATCACTTTTGCGGCAGGAAAACATAAAGCCGAATTGTCCGCTAGCTGTCCGACTTGACGGGCTTCCTCGGGACGTGTATCGGCTCGATGCCGAGTTCGGCGAAGCGGCGGAACAGAGCCTTAGTTCCCTCAATTGCGCCAAATCCGTCGCAAGCCTCGTCGATTTCCGCGATTATTTCATGCGAATTGCACAAGGTGAATCGGCGCCAGCGAAGCACCAGATAGTACGTCGACGTTCCGGTGCCCTCGTATATTCTACGGACGACGTAGACCTCCTTCACCGCCCGTCCATGCTTGGACAGCACCTGCTTCAGCTCCTCCCGCTCGCCATCGGACATCGGGCAGGCCTGGATGTTGTCCTTCGGCTTGAGCTTCGCATTGAGCCGGCGCATAAGAGCCTTCTCTCCGTGCTGGCGCAGGTCCAGGAGGTCCTTTATGCGGTCCACCGCCCCGATTTCGAGGAAGTGGCAGAACAAGGCGCCTTCGGCCCAGAGCCGCATCATCGGATCCTTCTCTATCAGCTGCTCAAGGCGGTCCGCGATTGGCGAGGCATCCTCGGCGGACGCCGCCTTCGGAAGCTCGTAGCAGAGTTCCGCCGTCTCGATCGCGGCGTTGTCGGGATGCGCGGCGCGACCTGCGCGCACGGCGGCAATCGCCTCGTCCTTGCGTCCAAGGGCGTTGAGGGCCATGGCGCGGTCCAGGATCTCGTCCGGAGTCGCCGAGCCGTCCTTGGGCAGGGATTCGATATACTTCTCGTTCCTCTCGCGCGATTCCTTGATCGACTTGGCCATCTCGTCGACTGCGGGGCGCATCAGCTTGTCAACTTCGCCGTCAAGCGCGCCGGCGGAGCCGAAGATGCTCTCGAATGCGTCCTGCGGCGCGGAGGCAAATGGCACAAGCGCGTTGACGTCGGTCGTGCCTGCGCGCACCGCAAGCGGCGGATGCTCCTCCATCGGCGGAACAATCGAGCGCAGGTCGCGTTCAAGCCGACGACGCGCCTCGTCCGCCGGAATCCTGCGGCGCATCGCGGCGCGGATTGCCTCCGCAGGCGAAGCCTTGGCGCCGTTTTCGGAAACGGCGATGGGACGCATGATTTCATCCATGTCGGCGTCGGCGCCGCGCAGCTTCAGCGTGACCAGCACCTCGCGCAGCGTCTCCTCGCCGTAGAGCTGCGCAACCGAGCGGTCGGCCGCGAGTTCGCGTTCGCGCGCCACCGGAGACACCAGGCGGTCGAGACGGCGCAGATAGGAGCGGCGCCAGGGCCCCAGGGCCCAGGTAAAGACGCCGAGCTGGACGGAGCTCCAGAATACGTGGACGTGCCGAAGCGCGCCGAAATGGACGGTGTCGCTGTGCGCAATGTGTCCGAGCTCGTGCGCAAGGACGCCGCGCAGGCCGCGCTCGCCAAACGCGACGAGAAGCGGGAAGCCGAGCATAAGCACGTTGCTGCGGAGGCAGGGGACTAGCGGGAACGCGGACGACACGGAGGCGTTGAATTCGTCCGGGACGAGAAAGATTCGGTGGATGCGCGGCGCTCCGACGGCATCGGCCGTCTCGCGGACGAGTTCGTGGAGGCGCGGCCAGTCCTCGGCGCGAAGCTCCGGAAGCCCGGTCCATGACCTATGAGTAATGATGATGTAATAAGCGCTTGCCGTGACGACGAGGTTGATCACGAGGAACGAGATGAGCCGGACATGCTCCAGCGGCTCCATGACGCAGAGCGCCACAAGCCAGGCGAGAACGGCGAACAGCAGGAGTCCGACCACGGCGCCTTCCGCCAGCAGCAGCGCGAGCCTGAAGCGGTAGAACGACGGATGCTCGCGGTAGCAGCGCTCCGCGCTCTCCCACCGCTCCCATTCCCTGCGAGTGACTCCTTCCAACACCAACGACCTCCTTCTGCCTCTTGCCGCGCTCGTTACCGGGCTATCCGCTTCCTCGGACGGCTTTGACGCGCTATTTTTCCAACTTTCGGAGCGGATAGTATACCATAACCCGGTTTTTTCCGCGTCAAGGGCTCTCCGGAGTCACGGGAGCCGTATTTTTTGATATAATATATCCTCAATCTTTTAGGGCGTGCGCGAGCCGTCCTGCAGGAGACGAACAAAAGCACAAGACTATGGACAAGCACTACGACGCGAAGGCCGCAGAGGCCAAATGGTATCCGATATGGGAGAACAACGGCTGTTTTCATGACGAGCCAGGCAAGGGCGAGCCGTATTCCGTCGTCATTCCGCCGCCGAACGTGACGGGCATTCTCCACATGGGCCATGCCCTCAACCAGACGATTCAGGACATTCTCGTCCGCTGGCGCAGGATGCAGGGGCGCAACACGCTCTGGCTGCCTGGCACGGACCATGCGGGCATTGCGACCCAGAACGTGGTCGAGAAGGCCCTCAAGAAGGAGGGCAAGCGCCGTCAGGACCTCGGGCGCGAGGCTTTTGTGGAGCGCGTGTGGGAGTGGAAGAAGCAGTACGGCGGCACGATCGTCCACCAGCAGCGCATGCTCGGCAACTCCACTGACTGGCAGAGGGAGCGCTTCACGTTCGACGAGGGATGCTCCAAGGCCGTCGCCAAGGTCTTCACCAGGCTCTACGACGAGGGCCTCGTCTACAAGGGCAACTACATCGTCAACTGGTGCCCGAGGTGCGGAACCGCGCTGGCGAACGACGAAGTCGAGCACGAGGCGCACCACGGCAACCTCTGGTACGTGAGGTATCCGGTCGTCGGCAGCGAGAAGGGCGCGGCGGGCGAGCCGTACAAGGACTACATAATGGTGGCGACGACGCGTCCGGAGACGCTGCCGGGCGACACGGCGGTCGCGGTGAACCCGAAGGACGAGCGCTATGCGCATCTTGTCGGCAAGAAGGTGATTCTGCCGCTCACCGGGCGCGAGATACCCGTCATCAGCGACGACTACGTCGAGAGGGAGTTCGGCACCGGCATCGTGAAGATCACTCCGGCGCACGACCCCAACGACTTCCTCGTCGGCAAGCGCCACGGCCTTGAGGAGATCAACATCATGACCGACGACGGGCACATGAACGAGCTCGCCGGCGCGAAGTATGCGGGGATGGACAGGTTCGAGTGCCGCAAGGCGCTTGTCGCGGACCTTGAGTCCGGCGGCTACCTGGACCATATCGAGGACTACGACAACCAGGTCGGCCACTGCTACCGTTGCCATGAAGTCGTGGAGTCTCGTCTCTCCAAGCAGTGGTTCGTCAGGATGAAGCCTCTCGCCGAGCCCGCAATCGCGGCGGTGAAGTCCGGCGAGGTCAGGTTCGTGCCGGACCGCTGGTCGAAGATCTACTTCAACTGGATGGAGAACATCCAGGACTGGTGCATCTCCCGTCAGCTGTGGTGGGGCCACAGGATTCCCGCCTACTACTTCGGCGACGGCAAGCTCGTCGTGGCCGAGACCCCGGAGCTCGCCCTCGAAAAGGCGAAGGCCATCGACCCGAACGTCACTGCGGCCGACCTAGAGCAGGATCCCGACGTGCTGGACACCTGGTTCAGCTCGTGGCTGTGGCCGTTCTCCACTCTCGGCTGGCCCGAGAAGACGAAGGACCTCGACTACTACTATCCGACGACAGACCTTGTGACGGCGCAGGACATCATATTCTTCTGGGTCGCGAGGATGATGATGGCCGGCATACACTTCATGGGCAGGCCGCCGTTCAGGAACATCGTGATACACGGCATCGTTCGCGACGCCCAGGGCAGGAAGATGTCGAAGAGCCTCGGCAACTCGCTCGATCCGCTCGAGCTCATCGACGCGTACTCGGCGGACGCGCTCCGCTTCTCCATTGCGCTCATCACGTCGCTGGACTGCGACTCGAAGGTGAGCAAGGAGAAGTTCGAGATCGGGCGCAACTTCTGCACGAAGATATGGAACGCCGCGCGCTTCATGGAGATGATGGGCGGCGGCGAGGCCGGGGGCGGCGCGCCCGACGGCCTTGCGGCGTTCGGCCGGGACCTCACAAGCGACGAGAAGCACATACTCTGGGCGACTGACATCGCGTGCCGCAAGGTGAACGACATTCTGGAGAGCTACCGCATCCAGGACGGCGCGCTTGCGGTGTACGACTTCTTCTGGACGCAGATCTGCGACTGGTACGTCGAGTACGCGAAGGACGCGCCCGACAAGAAGCGCGCCTTCGCGATTCTCCGCGACGTGTTCTGGAAGGCGCTCCGGCTTCTGCACCCGTACATGCCGTTCATCACCGAGGAGGTCGCGCACCAGCTCGGCTACCTCAAGGACGGCGAGACGATCATGCGCGCGAAGTTCCCGACCGGCTATTCCGACGAGGAGAAGGCGGCGTGGGGCCTGTCGCAGGAGACGTACGATTTCGTGAACGCGAAGCGCGAGGCCATCACGGCGCTGCGCGCCCTCCGCGCCGAGTACAAGGTCGCGCCGTCCGCCTTCGTGAAGGCGACGATCGCGACAGACGACCCGAAGGCGAAGGCGGAGGCCGAGTCGCTGAAGCGCGCGATGCGCGCCGAGGCCGTGGAGTTCGTCGCCGCGGGCTCCGACCTCGCCATGCCGTCGAAGATCACGTCGTTCGGCACGGTCTACCTCTCTCTCGAGGGACTGGTCGACAAGGCGGCCGAGGCGAAGCGCATCGCGGCGGAGCTGGCGAAGATCGGCGGGTTCATCAAGGCGAGCGAGGCGAAGCTCGCGAACGAGAACTTCGTCGCGCACGCGCCCGAGGCCGTCGTGGCGGAGGCGAGGCGCAAGCTCGCCGAGAACAGGGAAAAGGTCGCGCAGCTGGAGAAGCTCTCGAAGCTCTTCGCATGATAGCGTACGTCAGGGGCACACTGGTCGAGAAGGACGTCGGCCGCGCGGTCGTCGAGGCTGGCGGAGTCGGCTACGAGCTGCTGATACCGGTATCAACGTTCGAGAGGCTGCCGAAGGAAGGCGAGGAGGCCAAGCTCCTCGCCTGGCACTGCGTCAGGGAGGACGACGAGGTCCTTTTCGGGTTCGCGACGCAGGCGGAGCGCGAGATGTTCCAGAAGCTCACGCTCGTGAGCGGCGTGGGGCCGAAGATCGCGCTGGCGATACTTTCCGGCTCGTCCATCGGCGAGCTGTCGCTTGCCATAGCGAGCGGGAACGCAAAGCGCATATCCTCCATAAAGGGCGTGGGCAAGAAGACCGCCGAGAAGATATGCGTGGAGCTCAAGGACAGGGTGAACGCGATCGAGGCGCTTGCGTCGTCCGGAGGGCGCGGCAAGGACGCGGCGGCTCCCGCGCTGCACGACGCGGTGCTGGCGCTTACGGCCCTCGGGTTCAGCGACGAGTCCGCGAACAAGATGGTTAGCAAGGTCGTCGCGTCCAATCCCGACGTGCGCGACACCGAGACGCTGGTGCGGCTTGCGCTCAAGGGCTGACCGAAGATGTGAAATGGACAAAACGGAGAATCGGAGGACAAAGACAATGAGAGAGAGTCACGTGCAGTTCGTCGTCGCCGCGGCATTCGCCTTTGCGGCGGGCCTGGCGTCGTTCGGCGGCGAGAAGGTGTACCTGTGGCCGGAAGGCAGGATGCCTGACGCGCAGCCGCACCAGATCGCCGCGATGACCGACGAAAGCAAGGCCGAGGGCTTCAATCCCGACGAGTGGCGCAGGCCGTACATCGAGTGGTACGATGCGCCGGCGGCGGAGGGGAAGACCGACGCGTGCATGATCCTCATCTCCGGCGGCGGCTACTACAACTGCTGCGACGGCAAGCTCGTGGAGGAGTGGCACAAGAAGCTGTCCGCCCTCGGCGTCACTTGCGTCAAGCTCGTCTACCGCACTCCGCGTCCGAACGGCATCGCAATATGGCAGAGCGCGTGGGAGGACGGCCAGCGCGCGGTGCGCCTCGTGAGGCGTGACGCGGAGAAGAGGGGCTTCAGCGCGGAGAAGATCGGAACGATGTCGATGTCGGCCGGCTCGCATCTCTCCACGCTTCTGGCGACCAGCTCGCAGACGCCGGCCTACGCGCCGGTGGACGAAGTCGACTCGACGCCGTGCCACATAAACTGGGCCTGCACGTTTGCGATCGCCTTTGCACTCACGGACGGCATAGGGACGCCCAACTCGCGTGTCGGCGACGCGGTCGACGTGAAGCTCGACTCCGTCTTCAAGTTCGACGAGAAGACCTGCCCGATGTGGATGTCGCACGGCGGAGAGGACAAGTATTCGCCGATGGCGTCCACGCTCGTCTACCGCCGTCTGCGCGAGAAGAAGGTGCCGGCGGAGCTCCATCTCTACCCGGACAAGCCGCACATGGCGATCGGCTTCGACCGCGCCGTCGAGTTCATGCGGCAGATGGGCTTTCTCGGGCCCGTGGCGCCCGATGCGGATCTGATGGAGCGCTTCGCCTCCGACGGCGACCGCGCGTCGCACTCGAAGGCCGCGATCTGGCCGGAGGGCAAGATGCCCGACGCGCAGACGAACCAGTGCACGCCGTACATAGAGTGGCACATGCCGAAGGAGCTCAAGACGAAGGCGATACAGATCATCTACTCCGGCGGCAGCTACATGAGCAACAGCCCCGACGGCTTCGAGGTCGCTCCGGCGCGCCGCTACCTGAACGCGCGCGGCATGACGGTCGTGACGATGAAGTACCGCACTCCGCGTCCTCTCGGCGGGCTTGCGAAGCACACGACGGCGTGGCAGGACCTGCAGCGCGCGATACGCATAGTGCGCAGCGAGGCGCCGTCGCGCGGGCTTGACCCGGACCGCATCGGCATAATGGGCTCTTCCGCCGGCGGCCATCTGACGCTCATGGGCGCGACGAGCTCGAAGCACCGCTCGTATCTCGACATCGACGCAATCGACAAGTTGCCCTGCAACGTGCAGTGGGCCGTTGCGATCTACCCTGCCTACGCGCTCACCGACGGCGCCGACAGGAACAACACGACAGGCGGCAACGCCGATTCCGCAAGGCTTGTCCCGGAGTTCTCGTTCGACCTCGCGACTCCGCCCATGCTCTTCATCCACGGCGATGCGGACGGATGGGCCGCGATGAACTCGGTGAAGACCTGGGAGCAGCTCAGGCGCATGGGCATCCAGGGCGAGCTGCACACGCTCGTGCTGAGGCCGCACTGCTTCCAGCGCAAGGCGTCGCCGGGTACGGGCAGCTACACGTGGCTTGACCGCATTGGCGAGTTCCTCGACGCCAAGGGCTTTTGCAAATGAAAGGAAACACGGCAATGACGAAACTCGCGATATTGGCGGCTGCCGCCGCCGCGGCGCTGCAGACCTTCGGGGCTGAGGCGGAAATCAGGGACTCCGGCACGACGTTCGCCAGGGATGCGCTTCAGAAGTACGTCGACTCGGGCGAGCTGCCCGGGGCGGTCAGCGTGTTCATGAAGGGCGGGATGAGAGAGATCGCGTGCGTGGGCTACGCCGACGTGGACGCGAAGCGCCCGGTCACCATCGACGACCCGTTCATGCAGTGCTCGCAGACGAAGGGCTTCTGCGGCGTCACTATCGCGATGCTTGTCGAGGAGGGCAAGATCTCGCTTGACGACCCCGTGTCGAAGTACCTGCCCGAGTTCAAGACGCTCTGGGTGAAGGCTTCCGAGACGAACGACGTCATCACGCTCGAGAAGGCCAGGAACGAGCTTACAGTGCGCATGGTCATGAACCACACCGGCGGCTTTCCGTTCGAGCTGCCGAACGGCCAGGCGATGGGCGGATGGTCGCGCCGCATGCCGCTCAGGAGCGTCGCCGCGACCGCCGCGTCCCAGCCGATCCTGTTCGAGCCGGGCACGAAGGTCAGGTACTCCAACGTCGGCATCGACATCGGCGCGGCGGTCGTGGAGGTCGTGACTGGCAAGCGCTGGGAGACGTTTCTCAAGGAGCGCGTCCTGGATCCCCTCGGCATGTCCGCCACCGGCTTCTGGCCGACCGACGAGCAGCTCACGAGGAAGATCGAGCTGTACGACGTCAAGGGCGGTCAGAAGGCCAAGTGGAAGATGCAGGCCGACTGGATGCAGCGTCCCTACAACGACGACCGAGTGTTCGCGTCCGCGGGCGCTGGGCTCTGGACGACGGCGCGCGACCAGCTCAAGTTCTACGGCATGCTCATGAACCTGGGCGTCGGCGACAACGGAGTGAGGATACTCAAGGAGGAAACGGTCAAGAACCTGCTCGCCGTCTCGTCGCGTCCGAAGGGCCTGGGCGGCTACTCGCTTGGGCTCAACGCGCTCGAGGAGGACAGCGACACCGCGTGGTTCGGCCATGGCGGCGCCTGGGGCACGAACTGCTCCGTGAACTGGCACCGCAAGGAGCTCAACCTCTGGGCGTGCCAGTACAGCGGCGGGCCTCGTCCGTGGGAGGGCGCTCGCGGCGAGGCGGTGAAGAAGTTCTTCAAGTACGTGGTCGACAATTCAGGCGTCGAGGCCTACACTGGCCGTCTGAAGTAGGATGACGGGACATTTCGCATGATCAAGGAGGCACAGCCATGCATTCGGTGATACTCGCAGCCATTCAGCTCGTAACCCTCGACCCGGGGCATTTCCACGCCTCGCTCGTCCAGAACAGGTCGTATCCGGAGGTCTCTCCGACGGTCAAGGTGTTCGCGCCTGCCGGAGCGGAGCTTGAAAGCCACCTCAAGCTGATCGACAACTTCAACTCGCGCGCGGCGTCCCCGACCTCGTGGAAGGAGGACGTGTACCGCGGCTCCGACTACCTTGAGAAGTTCGAGGCGGCGGCAAAGGGCGGGGATCTCGGGGAGAGGCCGGTCGTGATACTCGCCGGCAAGAACAACAGGAAGGGCGACTATGCGCTCGCCGCGGTCGAGGCCGGGTGCAACGTCCTTTCCGACAAGCCGATGGCGATCACGCCCGAGGTCTTCGCAAAGACCGAGAAGGCTGCCCGTCTTGCGCAGGAGAAGGGCCTGTTCTTCGCGGACATCATGACGGAGCGCAACGAGATCACGACGATTCTCCAGCGCTCGCTTGCGATGGACAAGGGGCTGTACGGAGAGCAGGAGAAGGGCACGCCCGAGGATCCCGCCGTGACGAAGGTCTCCGTGCACCACTTCTGCAAGCTCGTGAACGGCGCGCCGCTCAGGCGTCCGGAATGGTACTACGACACCAAGGTGCAGGGCGAGGGCATAACGGACGTGACGACGCACCTCGTGGACCTTGTGCAGTGGGAGACCTTCCCCGGGGAGAAGCTCGCGAAGTCCGACGTCGAGGTCGTCTCCGCTAAGACGTGGGCGACGCGCATAACGCCAGAGCAGTTCAAGATGTCGACCGGCGGGACAGTCGCGGAGCCGTTTGACTGCGAGGCGAACGGCGAGTTCGTTTGGCGTCTCAGGGGCGTCAACTGCAAGGTGTCGGTCGTCTGGAACTTCATGGCGCCCAAGGGCACCGGCGACACGCACTACTCGATCATGCGCGGCAGCAAGGCCGAGCTTGTCATACGCCAGGGCGCGGACGAGGGCTACAAGCCCGTTCTGTACGTGAAGGCGCGCGGCGACGTAGCCGCGACGGGCGCGGCTCTCGAGGCGGCGCTTGCGAAGGTCCGCGGCAAGTGGGCTGGCGTCGCCGCCGTCGCCACCGACGAGAAGGGCGTCTGGCGCATCACGTATCCTTCCGAGTACGACATCGGGCACGAGGCGCACTTCAGCCAGGTCGTGCGGATGTACCTCGACTGGATGAAGGCGGGCAAGGAGGATCCGGACTACGTCGACAACATGCTCGTGAAGTACTACACGATAGTCGAGGCCCGCAAGAAGGCGCGCGCGGCGAAGTGACACTGCCTGAACCGAGACGCATCACGCTGTTCGCCGGCCATTACGGCAGCGGCAAGACCAACGTCGCGCTCAACTATGCGCGGCGCCTGAGGCGTCTCGGCTCCGGTCCGGTCACGATAGCCGACCTGGACATCGTGAATCCGTACTTCAGGACAAAGGACTTCGCGGACGAGCTTCTGCGCGAGGGCATCGGGCTGGTCGTGTCCGAATTCGCGAACTCCAACGTGGACTTCCCCGCGATGCCGAAGGAGATATACTCCCTTGCGGTCTCGGGGGAATGCGATGCGGGGCGCGTCGTGATGGACATCGGCGGCGACGACCGAGGCGCCCTTGCGCTTGGCCGGTATGTCGACGACATCCGGGCGGGCGGCGACTACGAGATGGTCGGCGTCGTCAACGCCTCGCGTCCGCTGACGCGGAGGCCCGAAGACGCGGCCGAGGTGCTCAGGGAGATCGAGGAGGCGTGCGGGCTCAGGTTTACGGGGCTCGTGAACAACACGAACCTCGGGCAGCAGACGACGGCCGGGACAGTTCTCGACTCGCTTGAGTACGCAGAGTCGGTCGCGGCGCTTGTCGGGGTTGACGTTCTCTTCACGTGCTGCCGCAGCGACATCGCGCCGGAGCTTGAAGGCAGGGTCGAGAGGCTCATGCCGCTGGAAATCTTGAAACAGTACTATCAGATGGAGGAATGAAATGGCTGAGCTTATAGTTGCGCTTGACGTTGACTCTCGTGCGCAGGCCGAGGCGAAGGTGAAGGAGATAGGCGACGCGGTCGGCTTCTACAAGATCGGGCTGGAGCTGTTCACCGCCGAGGGACCCGACGTGGTGAAGGCGGTCAAGGATCTCGGGAAGAGGGTGTTCCTCGACCTGAAGTTCCACGACATTCCGCGGACGGTCGAGCGCGCCGTCCGCTCGGGAGCCAGGCTTGGGGTCGACCTGATGACAATCCATTCGGTCGGCGGCAGGGCGATGATCGGCGCGGCGGCTGCGGCGGCCGCGGAGTTCGGCGAGAGGGGCCCCAGGATTCTCGCCGTGACGGTGCTCACCTCTCTGGACCGGACCGATCTCGAAGATGTCGGCATCGCGGGGCGCAGTCCTGCCGAGCAGGTCCTTGCGATGGCGAAGTTCGCGACGTCCTGCGGTGCGCACGGCCTGGTCTGCTCTCCGAAGGAGGTCGGGGCGCTTTCGGCGGAACTGCCGAGCGGGACTCTTTTCGTGACGCCCGGGGTTCGTCCCGCTGGCGGCGACGTCGGGGACCAGAAGCGCGTAGCCACGCCGGCGGACGCGGTCCGCGACGGAGCAACGCACCTTGTCGTAGGGCGCCCGATACTGTGCGCGGCCGATCCTGCCGCGGCGGCCAGGGCGATTCGCGCGGAGATGGGGATGTGACAGCGAACGCGTCCATATTCGTCGCGGCCCTTGCCGTGGTGCTCGCCGTCCCGCCGCTGTCCGCCGCGGACGAGGCGCTGACGGACGGCGAGATATGGAATCGGGGCGTTTCGCAGTACGAGGTCGGAGACGTCACGAACGCGCTTGCGACGCTGCGGCCGCTGATGCTGTCGCGCACGCATGGCGCGCGGGCGGCGGAGGTCGTCGCCAAGCTGGAGCACGAGAGGGGGAACCGCGAAGAGGCCGCCGTCGCCGCGCAGATCGCGCTGCGGGCGAACCCTGGGGATCCGCGTGCGGCGCGGAACTTCACCCGTGCGACGGACGGGCTTGCAGAGAAGCGCGAAGCCGACCGCGTCAGCGCAGTGCTGAAGGCCGCGCAGGGCAAGGACCCGGCCGCGATGCTGCGCTCGGCGACGCATGACGCGCGCAAGCTCATGGAGGAGGCGGGGACGTACCGCACGAACGCCGCGCAGAAGGCCGTGGCTCTTGCGGACTCGCTGTCCGCCAGGGCGGCGAAGCTGGCGGACGTGTGGATACCGGTGAGGGAGTCGATTGTCCAGTCCGTGACGAACGAGGAGCAGGCCGCAACGATACTTCAGCAGCTCGACACTGCTCGGGAGAAGACCAGAAAGGCCGCGATGGAGCTCTCGGACCTGGACGGAGGCGCATATTCGACGATGAGCGACGTCGAGCACGACTTCACCCGGTTCATGAAGCTGACGGTGCCGCCGCCTGCGGCGATGGACGAAGACCACGTCTGCCAGTCGAATGCGTGGATGGACGTCGAGGCGTTCAACGGACGGTCGTGGCAGCAGGACGCCTTGGACTTCACGAGGGCTTTCCGCGCCAAGTTCCCCGCATGGGCGCGCGAGTACGAGCAGCAGGCGCAGGCCGACACCAACAAGCCCCAGTTCACAGCGGAGGCCCAGGCCAAGGTTTCCGCGCTTGCGACGGAGCTGGAGAAGATCCAGATGGAGTGCTGCGAGAAGAATCTGCCGCCAAGCCAGGAAAAGGCCCTTGGCATCATCGACGAGATACGCTCGCTTTTGCCGAAGGACGGCGGAGGCGGCGGGCAGGGACAGAGCGGACAGTCTGGCGACAAGGGCGGCGACGACAACCAGAAGAACGACCAGCAGCAGGATCCTGGCGAGCAGAAGCCCGAGGACGACGAGGGCCAGAAGCAGGAGGAAGAACCTCAGCAGCAGGAGCCGGAGAAGGACGAAGGGGGACAGCCGGAAGAGGAGAAGGAGGAGGACAGCGAGGTCGAGGCCGTGCTTCAGAAGGCCCAGGAGCGGAACGACGAACACGAGGCGAACAAGAGGGCGCGGATGCGCAAGGCGCCGCTTCCGCCCAACGAGAGGGACTGGTGATGAAGATAGTCGTTGCATGTGGTGGCACTGGCGGGCACGCCTTTCCCGGACTTGCCGTGGCCGAGGAAATGTCCAGGCGCGGGCACGAGGTCGTCGTCTGGGACTCCGGAAGGGACATCGAGTCTTCGGTCATGAAGCGCTGGAAGGGGCCGGTCTTCTCGACCGGCGCCAGGCAGCTGGCGGCAAGGAACGTGTTCGCGATAGTCCGCTCCATCGCGAGATGCCGAAAGGAGATGAAGCGCTACAAGCCCGACGCCCTGCTGGCCATGGGCTGCTACTCGTCGCTGCCGCCCGTGCTGGCGGCTCGGAGCTGCGGCGTGCGGGTCTTTCTGCACGAGGCGAACACGGTGCCTGGGAAGGCGGTCGAGTTCCTCTCGAGGTTTGCGGACGTCGTTGCGACCAGCTTCACTGGAACGGCCGCCAGACTGCCGGATGTGAAGACGGAAAGGACGGGGCTTCCCATAAGGTCCGACATAGCGTCGGGCAGCCGCTTCAGCTTCATCCCGGCCGGCTCCTTCGTCGTGTTCGTCACGGGCGGTTCGCAGGGTGCCCACGCCGTGAACGAGCTTGCCGTTGCGGCGCTTTCGATGTTCTGGCGTGAGCTGGAGAAGCGTCGTTCCCAGGGCGGCGCGGAGGGAGTGCGGCCGCTGTACGTCATACATCAGACCGGGGTTCTCGACGAAGGGCCGGTCATCGGATCGTATGCGGCGGCGCGTCTGCCTTCGCGCGTGCACGCGTTCGAGAAGGAGATGGCGGACGCGCTGGCATCCGCCGACGTGGTCATCGCGCGGGCCGGTGCGTCGACGTGCTTCGAACTTGCCGCGTGCGGCAAGCCGGCGCTGCTGGTTCCGCTGCCGAGCGCGGTGCGCGACCATCAGCACTTCAACGCGGCGGCGTTCGCCTCTGCGGGCGCGGCGGACGAGGGCGTGCAGGCCAAGCTCGCTCCGAGGCAGCTGTGCCGGTATCTTCTGAATCTGTACGACAACCCGGCGAAGCTCGAGGCCATGTCCTCCAAGATGCGGTCCCTTGCCGTGCCGGACGCCGCCGCGCGTGTCGCCGACATGATCGAGCGCACCGTCCGTTCGGGGACGGCGGACGAGACTCGCGGCACTCAGGCGTAGATTTCGCGTTCCTGGTTATGGTATAATACGGACGTCTAGGAGAGAACACATGGAGGTAGGTGCAGTATGATCAAGAAGCTTTTCAGCCGCGTGCTGCCTTCGGCCGCCGCGATCGCTCTTGTCGTGCTCGGCAGCCTTTGGCTGTACGGGTTTGTCGGGGTCAAGGCCGGCTGGATAGGCCCGACGGAGATACCGGGCCTCAATGCGGTGTCGCACAGCGGCGCCGAGGCTGCGGGTGGCGTCGCGGCGGCGGCGAAGGCCAAGATCGGCCTCTGAGTTTCGGGCTGCACCAGCGGCCCTGGCGTTTTGGCGAAAGGACAAGTCCAATGAAGCTAACCTTCTACGGCGCGGCGCAGACGACGACGGGGTCAATGCATCTTCTCGAGGCGAACGGCAAGAGGATACTCCTCGAGTGCGGTCTCTATCAGGGCCATCGCAAGGAGGCCTTTGAGAAGAACCGCAACCTTCCGGTTGACGCTTCCAAGATAGACTATGTGATACTGTCGCACGCGCACATCGACCATTCCGGGAACCTGCCGCAGCTTGTCAGGCAGGGCTTCAGGGGCCGGGTGTTCGCGCGTCAGTCCACGACGGACCTCTGCGACATAATGCTGAGGGACTCGTGCTTCCTGCAGAAGCGCGACCTCGAATACATCAACAAAAGGCGCCGCAGGGAAGGCAAGAAGCTCTTCGAGCCGCTGTACGACGAACATGACGTCGACGCGCTGATGAAGCTGTTTGTGCCGACCCACATGCACGAGCCGCGCGAGATATGCCGCGGCGTGACGCTCGAGTTCTTCAACGCCGGCCACATTCTAGGATCGGCGCTTGTGCAGCTTGACGTGAAGTCGGACCACGGGCACAACCACCGGATTCTCTTCTCGGGCGACCTTGGCCAGCCCAACCAGCCGATTCTGCGCCACTACGAGTACCCTGCCGGCGCTGACATATTGCTGATCGAGTCCACGTATGCCGACCGCTTCCATCCGTCCGCCGACGACGTGGAGCTGCGGCTCGAGAGCTATCTCAAGTACATAGACCGGCACAACGCGAAGCTTCTGGTGCCGGCGTTTTCGGTGGGGCGCACGCAGCAGATCATCTACTATCTCAACAAGCTTGCGGAGAGGCGCAAGCTGCCGCGCGAAGTCAAGGTCTTCATCGACTCCCCGCTGTCCCAGAAGGCCACTCGCATATACGCCGCGCACCGCGAGGTGTACAACGACGAAGCCCGCGCCATGCTGGCCGCCGGCAAGGACCCGCTGTCTTGCCCGAACCTGTCGTTCGTGGGCACGCCCGAGGAGTCCATGGCCCTGAACGACATGCCCGGCCCGATGATCATCATCGCGGCAAGCGGCATGTGCGAAGGAGGGCGGGTCCTGCACCATCTGAAGCACTGCGTGCAGGATCCCGACAACATAATCCTCATATGCGGCTTCCAGGCCGAGAATACGCTCGGGCGGCGCGTGGTGGAGAGAAAGAGCCCCATACGCATCTTCGTCGAGGAGGTCGAGCTGAAGGCGAAGGTCGAGGTCATAAACGCCCTTTCCGCGCATGCGGACCGCGCCGGCCTCGTAGACTGGCTTTCCGAGGTGAAGGACAACGTGCGGCACGCTTTCGCCGTGCACGGTGAGCCGGAGAAGGTCGCCGCAATGGTTGAGATTCTCAAGGACCACGGAATACGCAACTGCACCGCCCCGCTGCCGGGGCAGACATTCAAGTTCGACTGAAGAACCACATAAACAAATGAAGCTTATAGAGTCGTTCCAGGTAGACCACACGAAGATCGGCCCCGGCATCTACGTCAGCCGCAGAGACAGGGTGCAGGGCGGATGGATCACGACGTTCGACGTGCGCATGAAGACGCCGAACAAGGAGTCCGCGATCCATCCGAACGCGATGCACACGATCGAACATGTTGTCGCGACATATCTTCGCAGCTCCGATTTCCGCGACCATGTAGTCTACTGGGGGCCGATGGGCTGCCTTACGGGGTTCTACTTCATCACGAACACGCCTGACGAGATAAGGCCCGAGGATGTCGAGGGGCTGATCCGCTCGGCGTTCAGGCATCAGGCCAACTACCGCGGGGACGTGCCAGGCGCGACGCCGGTCTCGTGCGGAAACTACCTCCTTCACGACTTGCCGTCCGCAAAGCGGGAGGCCAAGGAGTTCCTGTCGAGGAAGTGGCGCTTCGCCTATGCGAAATCCCGTCGCGCCAATGTCGGAGGAAAGACCTTTTTCGACGCCTGACAAAGCAGGAGGACCAAATGAAGACCATACTCGACAAGATCGCCGCGGACGGAGTCAAGTACAACTGCTCGGTAAAGACCGTGGGCGAGGCCAAGATAGCCTCGCCTGTCAGGCGGCACGACTTCATCTGCGACGGGCAGCGCGTTCTCCTCACCGGCGACCGCGAGGTGCTGGAGGCGTGGAAGGGGCGTCTCGGCCACTTCCCGTCATTTGAGCGGGCGGGTGCGCACGAGCGGATATTCCACGACCCGGCTTGGACGCGCGTCGGCATTGTCACGGCGGGCGGCCTCTGCCCTGGGCTCAACAACGTAATAAAGGGGCTCGTCGAGATACTTTCGGCCGACTATGGCATACGAAGCATCTTCGGCATACGCTATGGCTACGCGGGGCTCAACCCCGAGTACGGCTATGCGCCCATTCAGCTTGACGTCGACTCGGTCGACACGATCCACGAGCGCGGCGGGACCATTCTCGGGTCTTCGCGCGGCCAGCAGCCGACGGGTGTGATCGTGGACACCCTTGTAAGGATGAACATCAACATCCTCTTCTGCATCGGGGGCGACGGGTCGTTGCGATGCGCGCACGAGATAGCGGAGGAGATTCTCCGCCGCGGGCTGGGCATATCGGTCGTGGGCATTCCGAAGACCATAGACAACGACCTTCATTTCGTGGGGCGTTCGTTCGGCTTCGAGACGGCCGTTGCGGAGGCGGCGCCCGTCATACGCAGCGCGCACATGGAGGCGAAGGGCGCGCACAACGGCATCGGCCTGGTCAAGCTTATGGGCCGCGACTCCGGCTTTATCGCGGCGTACGCGGTCATGGCGAATCCGGTCGTCAACTTCTGCCTGGTGCCGGAGACAGACTTCGAGATAGAGGGGCCGAACGGGCTGCTGGCCGCGCTCGGACGCCGATTCGCGTCCGGCAAGGACCATGCGGTGATCGTCGTTGCCGAAGGCGCCGGCCAGAAGTTCCTTGAGGGTGCGGACGAGAAGGACGCTTCCGGGAACGTGCTCAAGAAGGACATTGGAAGGTATCTGCGCCATCGCATTTCGGAGTATCTGAAGGGCGAGGGCATAGACCACGCCGTCAAGTATTTCGATCCGAGCTACGCCATTCGCTCCGTGCCGGCGCGCGGAACCGACGCGATACGCTGCTACATGCTGGCGAGGAACGCGGTCCATGCGGCCATGGCGGGCCGCACCGACTGCGTAGTCGGCGAGGCTGGCGAGCTGTACACGCTTGTGCCGATAGCGCTCGCCACGATCGAGCGCCAGAAGCTGAACCTTTCCGGTGACCTCTGGCGATGCGTGGTAGACGCGACCGGGCAGGAGAGGCTGTTCGGCGTGTGACGAGGTGCAAGTCGCAATCATAGGAGAACACACACAACAATGAATCCGTTCAGTCTGAGGCCGTACGTAAAGAAGGCGATATGGGGAGAGGAGCGCTGGGTGCTTTCCGGCATGCCGGGGCGAGAGAGCGTGACAGATGACGGCCGCACGCTTTCGGAACTTCTTGCGGACATGAAGGACGACCTGGTTGGAGAGCCCGTGTACAAAAGGTTCGGCTGCAGGTTTCCCCTGCTTGCCAAGTTCATAGACGCAAGGCGGGACCTCTCTCTTCAGGTCCATCCCGACGATGCGCTTGCAAAGGCCCGCCATGGTTCGCCCGGCAAGACCGAGATGTGGTACGTCGTCTCCGCGGAGCCGGGCGCAAAAATCGCGGCTGGCTTCGCGCGGCCTCTTTCAGGTGAAGAATACGAACGTCTCTCGTCCGGCGACGCCACGGGCCTTCTTCAGGCGGTGGTTCGGCACAGCTCCTGTTCCGGCGAGACGTTCTTCCTTCCGGCGGGAACGGTCCACGCAATAGGCGGCGGCAATCTGATCGCGGAGATCCAGCAGCCGAGCGACGTCACCTATCGGCTCTGCGACTATGGACGGCTCGATGCCGACGGACGGCCGAGAGAGCTGCACGTGGAGCTCGCAAGGGAGGCGGTGGATCTTTCCGCATCGTGTTCGCCGGTGAGGTACGATCGCTCCGCGGGCAGGGCATCCTTGGCTTCGTGCGAGCACTTCACCGTCGAACGCGTAGTTGCGGACGGCGAGGCAGACGTGGATTTCGGAGAAGACTCCTTTGTTGCCGCGCTCTGCGTCGACGGAGGGGCGGTGGTGAATGGCGTCGAGGTCGGCCAGGGCGGAGCTCTGCTTGTGCCTGCGGCGGACCGAACGCTTCGCATCAGGGGGAATGCCACTTTTCTCGCGGCATACATCAAGCATTGTGAATAAGAACAAAACTATCGGAGGTATGGATATGAAGAGTCTTGCAACCGCGTCCGCTGCGCTTCTCGCCGGGTGCGCCTGTGTGTGCAGCTGCCCTGACGGCATGGAGAAGACGGATTTCGGGACCACTAAGTCTGGCGAAAAGGCGAGTCTGTATACGCTCGCGGGGCGCGATGGCCTCAAGATTGAGGTCTCGGACTTCGGTGGACGCCTTGTGCGCTGCTGGGCGCCCGACCGCAAGGGCAATTATGCCGACGTCACCCTCGGCTGGAGAACCGTGGACGATTACGAGCGCTACGGCTTCTCGATGGGCACCCTGATCGGTCGGTACGGCAACAGAATCCGCGACGGTAGGTTCTCGCTTGACGGAAAGGAGTATCAGCTGCCTGTCAACGAGACGACTCCGGCGCCGCGCCACTGCAATCTCCATGGCGGACCCAGCGGCTGGGACTCGAAGGTCTGGAAGGTCGAGTCGCTGTTCAAGGACAAGATCGTCCTGTCCTTGGTCTCGCCCGACGGCGACATGGGCTTCCCCGGGACGGTTCGCGCCAAGGTTACGTACTCGGTGCTGCCTGGCAATGTCTGGCGCGTTGAATATGAGGCGACGACCGACAAGCCGACGGTGCTCAATCTGACGCACCACTCCTACTGGAACATGGCGGGAGAGTCGAGCGGCAACGTCCTCGGCCAGCTTCTTCGGATCAACGCCGACAGATATACGCAGACGGACGCGGGCCTCATCCCGACGAAGGACGCCTCTGTGGTCGGCACGGGCATGGACTTCCGCGAACTTAGGGCCATCGGCGCCAAGGCGGACCTCATGGCCGCGGAAAAGGCGTTCGCCCCCATGGACAACTGGTACGACCACAACTTCGTGCTGAACGGCAAGAACGGCGAGATGAAGCTTGCGGCGGAGATGGTCGACCCTGCGTCCGGCAGAGCGCTTGAGGTCTGGACGACCGAGCCGTGCATGCAGATGTACGGGGCTCAGAACATGACGAAAGACAAGAACATCCCGTCAAAGACGCCAGGAGTGGGATATGAAAGATTCCAGGGCATGGCGCTAGAAACACAGCACTATCCCGACTCGCCGAACCGCTCCGACTTCCCGTCGACGGTGCTGCGTCCGGGCGAGACCTTCAGGTCTGTGACGGAGTATCGTTTTGGGGTGCGCTGATTGACTGTGCGGCATTTTTTAGGTATAATTTCACCAATAAACCAAAGTAAGGAGATTTGCAATGGATAGTCAGGACAAAAAGGGTGGAAACGTGGCCGCCATCGCCACAATGTTCGCGCTCTTTTTCATGATTGCGTTCGTCACGAACTTCGCCAGCCCGATGGGCGTCATCGCCAAGAACCAGTTCAATGCGTCGAACGCGCTTTCCCAGCTGGGCAACGCTGCGAACTTCATCGCATATCTCTTCATGGGCATCCCCGGCGGTCTAATCCTCAAGCGCAGGGGCTACAAGTTCACGGCGCTTACGGCTGTGGCGGTCGGCTTTGCGGGTCTTGCGGTCCAGCTAGTTTCGGGCTTTGTGAGCTCCTTCCCTGTCTATGTCGTCGGCGCGTTCATAGCGGGCTTCTCGATGTGCATGCTCAACCTCGTGACCAATCCGCTTCTCAACACGCTTGGCGGAGGCGGCAAGAAGGGCAACCAGCTCGTGCAGTTCGGCTGCTCGCTCAACTCCGTGGGCGCGACGCTCTCTCCGATGGTCCTCGGCTGGCTGATCGGCGAGATCACGAAGGACACGGCCTTCGGCGATGCGCGTCCGGCGCTTCTCATCGCGATGGGCATCTTCGCGGTCGCGTTCGTCATCGTGGCGCTTTCGAGGATCCCCGAGCCGCATATGGAGACGGCTGAGGAGAAGGCTGCCCGCATGTCCGGGCAGGTGTCGGTCATGCGCGACATAGCCGAGACTCTCAAGTTCCGCCACTTCACATTCGGCGCGCTGGCTATTTTCTTCTACATCGTCATCGAAGTGGGCGTCCCGTCGATGGGAATGCTCTATATGACCGAGGTCGGCCAGCCCTGGTATGTCGGCGGCGCGGTCGCCGGCGTCGTGTGCGGCGCCTACTGGTTCCTCATGATGTGCGGCCGTCTTCTCGGCGGCGTCGTGGGAGGCAAGATATCCTCGCGTGTCCAGGTGTCGTTCCTCGCTACGCTCGGCATAGCGCTTCTGCTTGCGACCATGTTCACGCCGTTCAAGATGATCACTCTCTTCGGCAAGGAGTTCCCGCTCTCCATGGCCTTCATGGTCGCTGTCGGCCTCTGCACGTCCGTCATGTGGGGCGGCATCTTCAACATGGCGGCCGAAGGTCTCGGCAAGTACGTCCCGATGGGCTCGGGCATCTTCATGGCGATGGTGTTCGGAGGGATCCTTATCCCCGTGCAGGGGTTCCTCGCCGACAAGATCGGCATTCTCAACAGCTACTGGCTGTCGATCGGACTGCTTGCATACGTTCTCTTCTACGCGCTCGTCCTCTCCAGGCCGACGAAGCGCGCCGAGTGAGATCGGAATGAAGTTCCGCGCCTGTTGTGAACATACCACTTTGAAAGGACCAATTCCATGCTGAATCAGGAAGTATACGACGAGCTGACTGCGAAGTTCGAGAAGATGTATGGCGAGAAGCCCGAAGTCGTGGCCTATGCGCCCGGCCGGATCGAGGTTCTCGGCAACCACACGGACTACAACGAGGGTTTCGTCTTCTCGGCGGCGATTGACAAGGGAACCTTCTTCGCGATTTCGCCCTCGAAGGACGAAAGCTGCGAGCTGACGGCCGGCGACTTCATGGAGACTGCGAAGTTCTCCATCCGCGACGTCAAGCCCGCGAAGGAGATGTCTTGGCAGAACTACGTGACGGGAACGTTCAATTGGCTGTTCGACGGCAATCCCTCCTCGGCCAAGCACGGCTTCAGGGCGATGTTCCTCGGCAACATTCCCCTGGGGGCGGGCCTCAGCTCGTCGGCTGCGCTTGAGATGTGCGCTGCGCTTGCCTTCTCGAAGATCTACGGAATCGAGAAGGACCGGACGGCTCTTGCGAAGATCGGCCAGAAGGCCGAGCACACTTTCGCCGGCTGCCCCTGCGGTCTGCTCGACCAGGCGTCGTCCATGTACGGCAAGGCGGGCGCGCTTGTCAAGAGCGACTTCCGCACGAACGAGTTCGAGTCGGTTCCCATGGGCGACGGCGTCGCCTTCATGATGGTCAAGTCGAACGCCAAGCACGCGCTCGTCGACGGTGCGTACGCGTCGAGGCGCCAGGCGTGCGAGGAGGCGGCGAAGTACTTTGCAGGCGTCCTCCGCAAGGGCGGCGTCACGCACCTGCGCGACGTGACCATGGCCGAGTGGGTGCTGTATCGCGGCGGCCTTTCCGAGACGACGGCCAAGAGGGCCGTGCATCCGATTGGCGAGGACGAGCGCGTGCTCCAGGGCGCGGCGCTACTTGCCAAGGGCGATCTCAAGGGCTTTGGCGCTCTCATGTACGATTCGCACGAGTCGAGCCGCAGTTGGTTCGAGAACTCGTGCGAGGAGCTTGACGCGATCGTTGACGCCGCAAAGGCGATACCGGAGGTGTACGGCGCGCGTCTTTCCGGCGGCGGATTCGGCGGCAGCTGCTGCCTTCTCGTCGATCCGGCGGCGGCTGACAGGATCGCCGCGCAGATTTCGAGGGAGTACAAGGCAAAGTTCGGTGACGAACCCGTCTGCTCGCTCATCAGACCTTCCGATGGAGCACATCTCGTATGAACAGAAAGCACACAGCGTTTGCAGTCGCGGCGTCGATAGCCGTTTCGTTTTCGTTTGCGCAGGAGGATGACCAGGCGACGTTGGAGACGCCCGTCGAGGTCGCCGTTTCCGCCAAGGACAACACAAGGTGGTTCTTCTCGCTTCCGCTTTGCCGTCGCGTGCAGGGCGAGGCGGAGGTCCTTCGTCCGGGTGCGTCCGCTTGGGCGCCTGCCGAGGAGGGCAAGTTCTACCCGCTGGGTTCCTCTTACCGTGCCTGCAAGGGCGGAGAGCTGGTGATTGCGTTCGGCAGCGAGTGCACGGCAACGGTTTCCGACGGAGCGTCGTTCGGCACGAAGGCCCAGCCCGTCGGCGAGCGCTCGCGCGGAATAGTCCTGACAGGCGGAGAGGTGTCCGTGTCGCTTCCTGGCAATCTGAAGCCGGGGCTTTTCTTTGTGACTGCGCCCGGCTTCACGGTGCGCAACCCCGCGGGCGACTCGAAGTACTCGTTTGAGGACAAGGGCGACGGCTATTTTGCGTCTGTTCGATGCGTCACGGGCCTGCTTGAGGTTGAGGGGCGTCACTTCAGCGTTCCGGCGATGCATGCGGCGGATGCGTTTGACATCCGTTCGTCGCATGACGGCCTTGAGACCATCCTGTACGGGAAAAGCGGCGATTACATCGCCCGTCTCGATCGCGGCATCGTCGCCAGCACCGAGGTGCAGGATGACGGCAGCGTCAAGTCGATCGTCGAACCGTCCGTCCTTGACTGGCACCTTTCGGTGGCAACTCGTGTGCAGATCAACCGCGCAGTGCCGTCTGTAGGCGAGCGGATGAGCGTCACGATGATGACGTTTGATTCGGCTGGCACGATGCAGAACCACTTTGCGTTTGCCGAGGGCCGCGCCGAGGTCAACACGGGAGAGCTCGTCGTCAAGGCGGTTGAAGAGGATGACGTTTCCAAGCGCGCATCGGAGGTTACGCAAGAGGCAGTGCCCGAATCGGATCAGGAGTCGGAAGAGGAAACGGATGAGTCTTCTGGCGATTCAGCGAGCGAGTAAGGTCCCGGCGGATAGGGGCTGATCCCTTTTTTCGAGACAAGACAAGAAACAACACAAGCAATACGGCGGTCACAACAAAATGGTCATCCTGCAATTCAACAAGCTGATTAGGAACAAGTGGATATGGGGCGTTTTTGCCGTCGCCATTTCGGCTTTCTTCGCGTTCGACTTTCTCTTAGACGGCCTCAACTCGTCGTCGGACGAACGTTCGTCTGACTCTGCCGGCACACTGGCGGGAGAGAAGATAGACAGCAAGGAGTTCTTCGAGCTGGCAGACGAAATCCGCGGTCTCGGTCGCAATCGCGACTGGAAGACGGAGCAGAGCGAAGTCAACCGCCAGGCATGGGAGAACTGCGCGGCCCTCCGTGTGGCCCGCGATAACGGCATCGAAGCGACCGACGCAGAGGTAATGGCCGCCATTCGCCGTGACCCCTCGTTCCAGGCGAACGGCGCGTTCTCTTTTTCGCGCTACAGTCTTGTTCTGCGCGAAAACTCGCTTACGCCTGAGAAGTTCGAGGCTTCGCTCAAGCGCCGCATGACGCTCATGCGCATCGCCAGGTCCGTTCTGGGCAGCGCGGTCTGGTGCTCGCCTATGGAGCTTGACCAGGGCGTGGCAGACGAGACCGATGTGTTCACCGTCAAGGTCGCGAGATTCTCGCAGTCCAAGAAGGATGCCGACGCGGTCAAGCTTGACGACAACGGCGTCAAGAAGTGGTATGACGAGAACGTCGAATCGCTTGCCCTCCCCGAGCGGCTGAAGATTCGCTATGTCGCGTTCGACGCCACAGACGCCGCGCTGCAGGCCCGCATGATCGTCACCGAGGACGAAATGCGCGACCGCTATGACACTACGATCGACAAGTACACGTCCACGGACACGAACGGCGTGGAGACCGTCAAGAAGTTCGAAGAGGTCAAGGACGAGATCGAAAAGGATCTCCGCAAGATCGCCGCCGTCCAGTATTACGAGACGAATCTTAACTTCCGCGTCTATGCGTCAAGGGCCCGAGAGGGCGGCTCGAGGCTTGACGAAATCGCTGCCGAAGACGGCCTCAAGGTCCAGACGAGCGCATGGTTCTCCGTCGAGGGGCCGTATCAAGAGGGTTTCATGAGCCGTCCCTATCAGATACTTCCTGGGGCGAGGACCTTGAACGAGGCTGTCGCCGAGCTTGATCCGGCAAACGAAGACCTCCGCTATGCAATCGTATCCTCGGAGAGGACAGTGTGGTTGATCGAACGCGCCGAGACCAGCGCCGCCCACACCCCGACGTTTGAAGAGGCGAAGGATGCCATTCGCCCTCGTGCCCTCAAGGCGGCGCGGGCGGACGCATTCAAGGCCTCGGTCGAGGCGATTGCCGCGAAGGGCGTTGCGTCCATCCTGGCGACAAAGGACGTTTCCACGAACATTGTCTTCTGCGTCGCGGACCTCAGGCCCGGCGAGTTCCCCGATCAGGCAGCTATTACGTCCGCCTCGGCCGGCCTTTACAAGGGCGACGTGTCCGAGTTCACCCTGACCGGTCCCGGGCGTGCAATCCTTGTGGTTTGCGAAGATCGCAAGGAGGGCGATGCGGCAAAGGCGATGATCAAGAAGTCCTCCGTACAGAACGAGATCTCCATGCTGGCCGCAGGCCAGCTGCCGGAAGCCTGGCGGAAGTACAATCTCGACAAGTTGGGCTTCGAGCCCAGCGATGTAGCGTCTGTCGAAAAGACTTTGTCCGAGGACTGAATGACGGTCTCGTTCAAGCGCATCCGCCCTGGCGCGGTTCTTCCCGCATACGCCCATCCTGACGATGCGGGCATGGATCTCAGCAGCGCCGAGGATGCGGTCGTCCCGGCGGGCGGGCGGGCGCTTGTGCATACGGGCCTGGTCATGTGCCTGCCGCCGCATTACGAGGCGCAGGTCCGTCCAAGGTCCGGCCTGGCTCTGAAGCGCGGCGTCACCGTGCTGAACTCGCCGGGGACGATTGACGCTGGCTACAGGGGCGAGGTGGGCGTGATACTCGCCAATTTCGGCGAAGACGATTTCGTTGTGAAGGTCGGTGACAGAATCGCACAGCTAGTCGTCGCGTCCGTTGCCGCCGCCGAGATCGTCGAGACTGTGGACGTCGACGAGACGGGGCGGGGCTCAGGCGGTTTCGGGTCCACTGGGGTCTAGCGGGTTGTCGTGACGGCAGAGGGTTCTTATGGTTTTGGGAATCGTCAAGTACGGAAACAAGGCCCTGCGCGAGAAGTCTTCTCCCGTGCCGGTCGTGAACGACTCGTTGCGCAAGCTTGCCGACGACATGCTTGAGACGATGCGCGCGGCGCGTGGCGTGGGGCTGGCCGCCGAGCAGGTCGGCCGCCTTGAGCGCATCTGCGTTATAGACATTCCGGATGGCTGCGAGGAGCCCGAGGACGCCATGTTCAACGGCCCCATCAAGATGCCTCTCAAGCTGTTTAATCCCGTCATAGTCGCGCATGAGGGATCGCAGTACGACAAGGAAGGGTGTCTGAGCTTTCCGAAGATCGGAGGGGCCGTGACGCGAGCCGCCCAGGTGACTTGTCAGTACGTCGACGAGGAGAACAGGCCTCAGACAATAACGGCCCGCGGCTTCCTTGCCCGCGCGATACAGCATGAGGTCGATCATTTGGACGGGATTCTCTACGTGGACCGTTTCTCGGCTGTTGAGCGTCTGGCTGTGGCCGGCAAGCTCAAGAAGCTCGCTCGCGAGAATGGCGGCGTTCGGTGACTGGGACGGTGTCCGCAGATGCGGCGGTAGTGCTTTTGATCAAGAAAGTGAGGTAGCAACATGAACGTCAGGAGAATCGTCCGCGCGCTAGCGCTTGTGGCTGTCGCTTTTGCCGCCGGCTGCGCTTCGGTAACGTCCGGGCACGTGGGCATTGCGAATGAGCGCATCGGCGTTTGCAGCTGGAGTTGGCTGAAGCCGATGTCGGGGGTCGCCGAGGATATGGAGGCTGCCGGCGTGAAAGGCATCCATCTCGCGCTCGGGCCCTTCATCTCTCCGGACGGACGTCATGGCGGAGCGGAAGGCGAGGAGGCGCTCGCTTTCGTGAAGGCGAAGATAGCCAAGGGCGAATGGAACGTGATGTCCACCATGATCGGCATGGTCGGCGAGGACTATTCGACGCTCGAAACCATACGCGCGACCGGCGGCATCGTGCCTGACGGCACGTGGGAGACGAACCGCCGCATCGTGACGCGCGGCGCGCGGCTGACGCAGGAGCTCGGATGCCATTACATGTCGACTCATGCCGGATTCCTCGATGAATCCAACGCGCAGGCGATGTCGAAGTTCATCGAAAGGGTGCGCTGGATGCGCGATGAATGCCGCAAGTATGACGTCGAGCTGATTCTCGAGTCCGGCCAGGAGACTGCAGAGGATCTCTACAGATTCCTTGACTTGGTTCCCGGCGTGGGCATAAACTTCGATCCTGCGAACATGGTTCTCTACGACAAGGGCCGTCCCATGGACGCGCTGAAGCTGCTCTATCCGCGGATTCGCCAGGTTCACGTAAAGGACGCTCTTCGCACGAAGGTCCCTGGCACATGGGGAGAGGAAGTCCCCTGGGGCGAAGGCGAAGTCGGCGGCAGGAAGTTTGTCGCGGCACTTGAGGCGCTGGGCTACAAGGGCAACTATGTTGTGGAACGCGAAGCAGGGAGCGACCGCGCTCGCGACATCCGCAAGGCGATAAAGATTTTGGAGAACTGAAATGCGCAAACTGAGGGCGATTGTTCTTGGCGCGGGCTATAGAGGCCGCGCCTATGCGGAGTACGCAACGGCACATCCGGACCAGCTGGAGATAGTCGGCGTCGCAGACCCCGAGCATGCGGAGGTGATACCGGCTCCCAGATACTGGAAGGACTGGCGTGACTGCATTCAGGATCGTCCCGAGGCGGACATCGTCATGGTCACCATGCCCGACAGTCTGCATCACGACCCCGCCATCATGGCGCTTGACGCCGGCTACCATCTCCTTCTCGAAAAGCCGATTTCCCCGACGGAGAAGGAGTGCCGAGAGGTGATCGACTGCGCGCTAAGAAACAAGAAGCTCGTGATAATCGGGCACGTTCTGCGCTACACGGCCTATTTCGCCCACATCAAGGCTCTGATCGACTCGGGCGAGCTGGGCGAGGTGGTTTCCATTTCGCATCAGGAGTCCGCCGGCTTCTGGAAGGTGGCGCACTCCTACGTGCGCGGCAACTGGGCGAACTCCAAGAAGAGCTCTCCCATCATTCTCGCAAAGTGCTCGCACGACCTGGATCTCTTTGTCTGGTGGCTTGGCGGAAAGAAGTGCAAGAAGGTGACGTCCTTCGGCTCGATCAAGCTGTTCCGCAGGGAGATGATGCCCAAGGGCGCGGCGACGCGCTGCGTGGACTGCCCTCCTGCTGTCGAGAAGCGCTGCGTCTGGAGCGCGCGCAACATGTACGTCGACCACGACGAGCTGAAGTACCTGTTTGCGGACCATTCCGACGAGGCGATGGAGAAGCTCATCGAGGAGACGGAGTACGGCAAGTGCGTCTACCAGGCGGAGAACGACGTGCCCGACCATCAGACGGTTACGATGGAGTTCGAGGGCGGGGCGACCGTGAGCCATGTTATGACGGGCTTCACCGAGAAGAACATCCGCACCACTCGCATCAGCTGCACCAGAGGCGAGATCGTCGGCGACGGCGAGAACCTCGACATATGCCGCTTCGACGGCAATTCGGTCGAGACCGGCGTGCCGACCAATTTCCGCATCCCCAACCATTCGCGTCACGGCGGCGGCGACTTCAACCTTGTCTCGGAAATGATTCGCATCCTTCGCAGAAACGATCCAGAGGAGATTCGCGAAACGACCGAGGAGGCTCTTCAGAGCCATCTCATATGCTTTGCGGCTGAAAAATCTCGTCTCGCCGGCGGACAGGTAGTGGAAATCAACTGACGCCGAGATGATCGACTTCCGGAAGCTGCTCAACCCCGAACAGTACGACGCGGCTACAGCCGGCGATGGACCCCTGCTCGTGCTCGCTGCGGCGGGCACGGGCAAGACCAGGACGCTTGTGCACCGCGTTGCCTATCTTGTCGAGCGCGGCGTGCCGGCGGAGAGGATACTTCTTCTCACGTTCACTAACCGCGCGGCCCGCGAAATGCTCAACCGCGCGCGCGGGCTTTCCGGCTCTGCCGTCGCCTCCATCTGGTCCGGCACGTTCCATTCCGTCTGCGCGAGGTTCCTGCGTCGCTGGGGCGGCCGGCTCGGCTACGAGCCGGGCTTCCGCATACTCGACGAGGACGACCAGAAGAAGCTTGTCGGCGACATAATCAAGTCTTCCGTGGCGGATCCCAGGGACTTCCCGAAGAAAGACGCCGTCGCGAAGATGATTTCCGAAGCGGCGAACGAGCGCAAGCCGGTGGGCTTCATTGCCGCGCGCTGGCAGACCAAGGTCGCAGGCGTAGAGCCCGAGGCCATTGCCAAG
Source organism: Verrucomicrobiota bacterium (assembly GCA_016288465.1). Taxonomy (GTDB): domain Bacteria; phylum Verrucomicrobiota; class Kiritimatiellia; order RFP12; family UBA1067; genus UBA1067. The sequence goes on from JAEEZC010000003.1 coordinate 29,188, forward strand.
ATCGCGGAGACCTACACCGCCCGCAAGCAGGAGCTCGGAGCCATGGACTTCGACGACCTCCTGACCAACGGCCTCAGGCTCCTGAGGGAGAGCCCTGAGGTGTGCGAGATGCTTCAGGAGCACTTCCTGCATGTGCTTGTCGACGAGTATCAGGACACCAACGGCATACAGGCCGAGTTCTCCGACCTGCTCGCCGCAAAGCACCGCAACATCCTTGCAGTGGGCGACGACTTCCAGTGCATCTACACGTGGCGCGGTGCGCAGATCGAGAACATAATGGACTTCCCCAAGCGCTGGGAAGGCTGCCGCATCGTCAAGCTTGAGAGCAATTACAGATCCGTGCCGAGCGTGCTGGATGTGGCGAACGTCGTCATGAAGGATGCGCCGCACCAGTTCGAGAAGACTCTGCGCGCCCATCGCGGCGACATGGGCGAGAAGCCCTGCCTCTGCAAGGTCTACGACGCAAAGGCTCAGGCGAACGAGTTGTTCCGCGAAATAGGGCGGATGCGCGGCCTCGGCTACAGGTATGGGGACATGGCGGTCCTCTACCGAAGCCACTTCCAGTCGATTGACGTGCAGATGACGCTCGCAAGGATGAACGTGCCTTTCCGCATCACCTCCGGCGTCGGCGTCTTCGAGCAGGTGCACGTCAAGGACACGCTGTCCTATCTGCGCCTTGTCGTCAATCCCCGCGACGAACTGTCGTTCGCGCGACTCGTCTGCCTTTTGCCTGGCGTAGGGGAGAAGGGCGCTTCGAAGATGTGGGACAGGCTGGGCCGCACGTTCGACGGCTCCCGCAAGGAGGACCGCGAAGCCCTTCACGGACTCCTTGGCGCCAAGGCGAAGCCGCTCTGGCCGCCGCTCGCCAAGTGCTTCGAGTGCGCGGCGGACCATCTGGCCGACAACGAGATCGGAGAGATTCTGGAGGATTTCTGCGACCTTTTCTACGAAGACCACCTTCGCCGCGAGTGGGAGGAGGCCGATGCGGAGTCCCGCCTCGAGGACATCAAGGAGCTCGCCGTCCAGATCGCCGGCGAGGGCATAGGCTCCGAGGACGGCGCCGGAAGGCGTCGTCTCGAGGCGTTCCTGGCCGACGTTGCGCTGCTTACGAACCTTGACGCGCGCAGGAACGACGAGTCCGACGACAAGGTGACCCTCTCGACGGTGCACCAGGCAAAGGGCATGGAGTGGCCGGTCGTGCTGCTGCCCTGGCTTTCCGAAGGCATGTTCCCGTCAGGGAAGGCACAGGAAGAGGGCCGCATCGACGAGGAGCGCCGCCTTTTCTACGTCGCGGTGACGCGCGCCAAGGACAGGCTCTTCATGTTCTCGCCCGACGTGCGCAGAACTCCCGAAGGCGGCGTGTTCCCCATCGCCCCGTCGGTCTTCGTGCGGGAGATCCCGGCGAACCTTCTCTCCATGCGGCGCGTGGCGTCTGCGCCTGACTCGTTTTCCTCAGGTTTCAATCGTTCCGGAGCTCTCGGCCGCAATGCCGGATACGGTCGCGGCGGCTCGGCCGCCGGCGACTGGCGCAGCGGTCGTCGTGATGTTACGCGGAGGTGGTGAATATGGTTTCTGCCAAGCTTATTCTGGACAAGAAGCGCGAAGGACGTGCGCTTGGAAGCGCCGAGATACGCGAGTTCGTCGAGGGGTTCACGAAAGGCGACATCCCGGACTACCAGATGGCCGCCTTCGCCATGGCGGTCTGCTGCCGGGGCATGACCGACCGCGAGACCGCGGACCTGACGGACGCCATGATGAGATCTGGCGAGATGCTTGACTGGAGTGATCTCGGCATGCCGACCGCAGACAAGCATTCCACGGGCGGCGTGGGCGACAAGCTCTCTCTCGTCGTGCAGCCGCTCGCCGCGGCCTGCGGAGTCGCGGTTCCCTCGCTGACCGGACGCGGGCTCGGCATAACCGGCGGAACGGCCGACAAGCTCGAGACGATTCCCGGATACGACGCGGCGCTTTCGCTGGAGGCGTACAGAAAGGTCGTCGCAGAGGTCGGCGTCTCCATGACCGTGCAGACGAACGAGATATGCCCTGCGGACAAGAAGCTCTATGCGCTTCGCGACGTCACGGGTACGGTCGCCTCCATTCCGCTCATCTGCGGGTCGATACTTTCGAAGAAGCTGGCGGAAGGCGCAGGTTCGCTCGTCTTTGACGTGAAGACCGGCTCAGGCGCGTTCATGAAGACGCGCGAAGACGCAGTCGCGCTCGCGAAGGCCCTCGTCGGCGCGGCCCACGCCGCAGGACGCAAGGCCGCCGCCCTCGTCACCGACATGGACGAGCCGCTCGGCTTTGCAGTCGGCAACGCCAACGAGGTGGAGGAGTCCCTGTGCGTGCTGAGAAATCCGGAGGAGGCCTTCAGTCGCAATGGGCGCATGGTAGGGCTGTGCGTCGAGCTCGCGGCGACAATGGTGTCGTTCGCCAGGGGCGTTTCCCTCGAAGACGCGCGCGAGGAATGCAAGTCCAGGCTCGGCGATGGCTCGGCCCTTGCGAAGTTTGAGGCGATGGTGCGCGCGCACGGAGGCGACCTTGACGCGTTCGCCGCGCTTCTTCGCAAGCCGACGTTCAAGTTCAAGATCCAGGCTCCGCGCTCCGGATATGTGGAGGGCATCGACGCGTACAAGGTGGGGCGCGTCGCGCTGTCGCTCGGAGCCGGCCGCGAGAAGGCCGGCGACTCCATAGATCCGCTCGCAGGCATCACCCTCTCCGTCAAGACAGGCGACCGCGTCTCCGTCGGCGATCCGCTTGCGACGCTTGAGAAGTCGTCCTGCCCTGATGGGCTCGACCATGCTGCAGACGCTCTTTGCGCCGCGTTCCGGATCGGACCGTCGGCGCCGGAGATGCGTCCGATCATTGTCGAGAAGGTTGAGTGAACGCTTCACGGAAGCGCACGGAAGGAGCGTATGGTTGACTACGACGAGCTGAGGCGGAAGTTCAAGGCGAAGCGTCCCTCCGGCGCAAGGTCCGGCAAGGCCGCCGTCAAGGCAATCGCGCGCGAGTACGAGCTCAAGCGCGCCGAGCTTTCGGCGGGCGCCCCCGTATTCCATCGCGGGCCTCTCTTCTACGGGATGGTCGTTCTGCTCATGGTCGTGATCGGCGCGCTCGTCGTGCCGCAGATTCTGAACGGCACCCTTACGGTCGGCAAGAAGCGCATAGAGCGCAACGACCTGCAGGCCCGCAAGGCGATAAACTCCCTTACGATAGCGCTCGGCCGATACAAGTTCCACGTCGGCGAGTATCCGTCGAACGAGGAGGGCCTTGCCGTGCTTGCGTATCGTCGCCCTGCCGACATACGCCGCGTCCGCGCGGCGCACAAGGGCTGGGATGGCCCGTACGTCAACCACATAGTCAAAGATCCATGGGGCAACGACTACGTCTATGAGACTCGTTCAGACGGAGGCCACCCGGTCCTGTACTCCAAGGGCCCGGACGGACGCGCCGGCACTACGGACGACGTCATGCCGGACCAGCTGTCGTTCGACGCGGCGTTTACGGACACGTCCTGGACGAACGGGTGGGCTCCCTGCGAGCTGAGGGGCGTCGTCGTCGCTCCGGACGAGGAGACCCGCCGGCGCGTAAGGGAAGAGATGAAGCAGTACGAGTGACCCCGCCATGCTTCTTGCGGCCATAGTTGTGCTGGCGCTCACGCGCGCGGAGATCGTGCAGAGGATGCGCGCCCCGGTCGTCACTCAGTCGGACGGCATGGTCAAGGTCTACGCCGACTGCCCCGAAGACATGCGCCGAGAATACCAGGGGCCCGTCGCCGGCTTTGTCGCCGACACGGTCGACACCCTGTACCGCAGCCTCGCGATGAAGCCGCTGCGCTTCGAGAGCCCTGGTCTGATCGTGCACGTCGGCGACGTAAGGACGAATGTGTCCGACGTCGTCTCAAGGGTCTCGACGAACGGCGCCCGCGTAGTTACGCGCATCTACCTGAAGAGCCCCGGCTACGCCGACATCGGACGCCTCAGAGTCGAGGTCGCGCGCGCCTTCTACAGGTCCGTGAAAGGGCAGGAGATATCCCCCGCCGCCGCGTCCAAGGCTCTGCGAAGGGCGGATCCCCGGCTACGCATATCCGACGAGCGCGCGCGGCTGGAGTCGTGGCTGGCGACCGGCGGCTTTGGCGACGAGGACGAGAAGGCCGACGTGCAGAAGCGCGACGAGGAGGCGCTTGCGCTCATGCGCAAGATACTCGAGCCCGGCGTCCCGTCGCGCCGCGACGTCATAACGTTTGCGTCGAGACTCTTCATCTATCCGCGCACCTTCGACGAGAAGTTCGTCGGCGGCTCCGACTGCGTCTCGTTCAGGGATGCGGTGAAGCTCGCCCGCAAGGACCCGCGCGTCCGCTTTCTCGCGTTCTTCAAGGCGAACGAGCTTCCCGTCTGGGGAGGCGGACGCGGCGACGGGCTGCGCGACGCGGCGGATGCGTACGTCGAGTTCCTGCGCGAGCTCGCGAAGTTCGAAAAGGGCGAAGACGAGCTTCTGCGCATGCTCGACGAGGCGGACGAGAGACTCAAGGCGGTTTTCAGCAGCGTGAAGTAGCTTTTTCTGCGCGTAAGGCGCGGCAAGGAAGGAGATGGACATGGAAAAGAACAGAAAGACCATAACCGACAACACAGTGGATCCTGATGTGCTCGCCTACACCGTCGGCGACGATCCGGTGCTGGATCTCGCTTTGGCGGTGTGGGACTGCATGGGCACGGCCGCGCATGTCACCATGCTCAGCGAGATGAAGGGCCTCAGGCGCCCTGTTGTCACGAAGGCGGAGGCCGCGAGGGTGCGCCGCGAGCTCGGCAGGATCGCCGCGCTGGCCGAGAAGGGCGGATTCGAGATCCGCGTCGACGACCAGGACGTCCACATGGCAGTCGAGCGCATGCTCACCGAAAAGCTCGGCGACCTCGGCAAGAAGATCCACACGGGCCGCTCCCGCAACGACCAGGTCGCCGTGGACGTAAGGCTTCACATGAAGGACGAGCTGCTGCGCGCCGAGGCCGAGACCGTGTCGCTGGCCGCCTCTCTCCGCAGGCTCGGCAAGCGCGGCGGAATGACGCCTCTCGTCGGCCGCACGCATCTCCAGCCCGCCATGCCGTCCACAGTCGAGATGTGGGCCACGGGCCATGCCGAGATGATCCTGGACCAGCTCGAGAACCTCGAGGCCGCGTATCGTCTTGCGGACCTGAATCCGCTGGGCTCCGCCGCAGGCTACGGCGTGCCGCTGCCGCTCGACCGCCAGCGCACGACGAAGCTCCTCGGCTTCTCCCGCACCATCCACAACTGCTTCGGCGCGTCGATGGCGCGCGGCGAATGCGAGGCGAGCCTGCTTTCGGCGCTTGCGCAGCTGATGGCCGTCGTCTCCAGGCTGGCCGAAGACCTCATACTCTTCTCCATGCCGGAGTTCGCCTACTTCAGGCTGCCGCGCGAGTACTGCACAGGCTCGTCGATCATGCCGCAGAAGTTCAATCCGGACGTGCTGGAGCTCATGCGCTCCAAGGCCGCGCAGGTGCTCGGACTCCAGACCGCCGCGCTTTCGCTTCTTCACGCAATGCCGGGCGGCTACAACCGCGACCTTCAGGACTGCAAGTGGCTCTACATGAAGGGCCTGTCCATCACACGCCAGACGCTGCGCATCCTCGCCAAGGTCGTGGACGGAACGAAGATCGACGCCGATCGCTGCCGCGCGGCGTTTACGCCTGGAGTGTTCGCGACGGACGTCGCCCTAAGGCTCGTCGCTGGCGGCACTCCCTGGCGCGACGCATACCACGACGTCAGAGACCACCTTGAACGTCTTTCGGACGAGGATCCGGACGCGGCAGTTGCCGCGAAGACCCACGAAGGCACGACTGGCGGCATCGACCACGACGTGTACGAAAAGCGCGAGGTCGCCGCTATGAAGTCCGTCGAGAAGCGCCTTGCCGCGCTGGCCGCCGCAAAGAGCGCGCTCCTTAAGTAGAAGGCCGCCCTGTGCCTTGCACCGTCCCTTGAGCGAGTAAAGGCTCAGAGGACGGGCGCGCAAAACGTGAAAAAGGGACTTCGTGCGCTCTCCAAAGACAATTCTGGTGCTGCTTTCGTCTGGAGGGGACTTCTCTATGCAGATGTTCTCCGGCGTCCAGAAGTACGCGCGCATGGCTGGGTGGCATCTCCAGACGGTCGAGTACGCCAAGGCGGACAAGGGAGGCTATATGCTGAACCGTTCGCCGTCCGGCCGCGACATCGGCGAACTGCTTAAGTTCTGGAATCCGGACGGATGCATCGTCGAGTGCGGCATGGCGCAAGAGCTTCTGCGCTCGGTGGACTTCAAGAAACGTCCTACGGTTTTCCTCGACCGGCATCCGCCGGCCGGAAAGTCCGACATGGTCTGCGTCTACAGCGACGCGGAATCCATCGCAAGGTACGCCGCGCGCGAACTGCTGATGTCCAGTTATGGCGACTTCGCCTATGTGCCGTATACGGAAGACTTCGCCTGGAGCCGTGAGCGCGGCGAGGAGTTCTCGAAACTCGTCCGGATGAACGGCAAGCGCATTCACGTCTTCAGGTATCCCGAGCGGCAAAGTCGTCCGGAAAGCATGGTGGAGATGTTTTCGCCGTGGTTGCAGTCTCTTCCCAAGCCCTGCGGCGTGTTTGCGGCCAACGACCAGGTCGCCGAGGGCGTTCTGCTCGCCTGTTCCTGCTGCGGAATCGCCGTTCCGGACGAAATGTCCGTCGTCGGCGTCGATGACGAGACATACATCTGCGAGAACTGCAAGCCGACGATATCGAGCGTCCAGCGCAATTTCGCCAACGCCGGCGCGATCGCGGGGGAGACGCTTGCGGAGCTGATGGACGCGAAGGACGGGCGCGTCGCCTCGCGCACATATCCGGCGGCAGGGCTTGTCCGCCGCGAGTCCTCGCGCATCATCAAGGGCAAAGACCGCCGTGTCGCGAAGGCGGTGGAGTACATCCGCTGCCACGCCTGCGACGGAATCGGTCCGCAGCAGGTCGTGGCGGAGATGGAAATCTCGCGCACGTTGGCCGACCTGAGCTTTCGCGCGGCACTCGGGCACACGATCCTCGACGAGATACACGCCGTCAGGCTGGATCACGTCAAGAAGCTTCTTGCGAAGGAAGTCGCGCCGTCCGTCATCGCCGGACAATGTGGCTATTCTTCCATTGTCGATCTCCGCAGGGTTTTCAAGGCTAGGCTCGGCATGACAATGGGCGAATACCTTGCGTCGCTGGCGTGAAGGCTGCCTGTTTGGGATGTGATTCGATTTCTGTTTGATTTGTATCTTATTGTAGGTGTGTCTTTGCTATAATACCCACAGACTGTTCGACAAGACAGGCAAAAGGGAGGAGACACGCGTATGGCAATTCGCGAATATGCAACAAAGACCGCAGGCGTTCTTGCGGCTGTCGCGCTCGGGCTGTCGGCCCGTGCGGACTTCGTGCTCGAAGGCGACGCCAATTCCACGACGTCAGCCGTCGGGGCGGACGACGTGATAACGTTCACGCAGTCCGGCACGCTCACGGTAACCGGCTCCGGCACAGTCAATATTCTGCTCGTTGGCGGCGGGGGCGGCGGCGGTTCGCACAAGGCCACCGACGGAAACATCAGCGGCGGCGGCGGTGGCGGCGGCGGTGTTGTCTATACCAATTCGTTTGCCGTTACGGCAGGGACATACAACATTGTGGTGGGTGCGGGTGGTGTCGGCGGCGGCAAGCCGGAGGACAATACGAAAGTCGATGGCACGAACGGCGGCAATACGACCGCTTTCGGCTTCACGGCATACGGCGGCGGCGGTGGCGCGGCATGGGGCGGTCGCGTAGGCCTCAGCGGCGGTTCCGGCGGAGGGTCGACATCTGCTTGGGACAGTCGTGTTGAAGGCGGAACGGCGATTCACGCCCAAGACGGTAATATCGGCTATGACGGAAAGACTGCAGTTCATGCATACACGCCCGGCGGCGGCGGCGGTGCGAGCAATTCGTCGACGGTGGACTCGGAACGCGCAGGGAAGGACGGCATTGCAATCGACATAACCGGTGAATCCGTGTACTATGCCGGCGGCGGCGCTGGCGTCAGCTACACGCGCACGACGGCAGGTGGCCTTGGCGGCGGAGGAAACAAGGGCGAAAAGGGAACGGACGGCCTTGGCGGCGGCGGCGCAAGCGGCTGCGACGGAGGCAGCGGAATTGCAATCATCCGCTATACGCCGCAGTTTTCCGATTCAAGTTCCTTTTCCATATCCGGAGATGCCAATGCCGAAGAACTTACGCTCCACGACGGCAATGCGCTTGTGTTCCGTCAGAACGGCACGCTTACCGTAACAGGTGCCGGGATTGTGGACATCCTTGCCGTTGGCGGCGGTGGCGGCGGCGGAGCCACCAACTCCGCAGGAGAGGTTGCCACTGGCGGCGGCGCGGGCGGACTCGTCTACAGGCAGTCGGTCGCCGTACATGCGGGAACGTTCAGCATTGTTGTCGGAGCGGGCGGTGCGATTGGCGCGAACGGCGGCAACTCGTCCGTCCTCGGCATTACGGCTTACGGTGGTGGCGCCGGCGCCAAGAGTGGAGGGAATCATCCTGGCAATCCTGGCGGTTCCGGCGGTGGTGCGGCACATGCCTGGGGTGAGGATGCGAGTACGACAATGTCCGGAGGCGAGGCGGCCTACGCTTCATCAGACAACCATGGTTCTGCCGGCGGTTCGTCCTATTCGTACTATGGTTGCGGTGGCGGCGGCGGAGCAGGCTCATCGCCTATTTACCGAGACAAGGATGGCGAGACGATCGAAATTGGGGCGGAAAACGATAAAGGCTCTTATCCGCAATGGGGAGGCGACGGCTTGGCAATCGACATTACCGGGCGGTCGGTCTATTACGCCGGTGGCGGCGCGGCATTCCGGTCTGGCTATAGCAGGCCGAGCGGTGGCAAGGGCGGCGGAGGCGGCTACAACGAGGACGGAACCGACGGACTCGGCGGTGGCGGTTCGGGCAATCACAGGGGCGGAAGCGGTGTCGTGATCGTGCGTCTGCGCAGAAAAGCCTCTCCGATAGCGCACGAACCTGCGACCGGCGGCTCTGTAATCCGCGTCGGCGGGGGCTACCGTGCACACAGGTTCACGCAGAACGGAACTCTTGTCGTCCCGAAGAACATTGTCGCCGACGTTCTGCTTGTTGGCGGCGGAGGAGGCGGCGGTTCGCACAAGGCAACCGACGGGAACATCAGCGGTGGCGGCGGCGGAGCCGGCGGTCTCGTTTACAAGACGAACATTGTCATTGCGGCAGGAACATACGATGTTGTGATCGGTGCGGGCGGTGTCGGCGGCGGTAAGCCGTCAGACAACACGAAGGTCGATGGCACGGACGGCGGCAATTCGACCGCATTCGGCTTCACGGCATACGGCGGTGGCGGTGGCGCGGCATGGGGCGGTCGCGTAGGTCACAGCGGCGGTTCCGGCGGCGGTTCGACATCTGTTTGGGATGAGAGCGTGGAAGGCGGCAAGGCGATTCACGCCGAAGACGGCAATATAGGCAATGATGGAATGCCTGCGACCCATGCATACGCGCCAGGAGGCGGCGGAGGTGCGAGCAATTCGACAACAGTGGATTCGACACGCGCTGGGAAGAACGGCATTGCAATCGACATAACCGGTGAATCCGTGTACTACGCCGGCGGCGGCGCGGGCGTCAGCTACACGCGCACGACGGCAGGCGGCCTTGGCGGAGGAGGAAACAAGGGCGAAAAGGGTACGGACGGCCTTGGTGGCGGCGGCGCAAGCGGTTGCGACGGCGGTTCTGGCGTCGTGATCATCCGCTATCGTTACGAGGCTGGCACTTTCATCTTCGTGAAATAAAGAAGCCTGATACGAGCTTTGCGGTATTCGCCGCCGTTGCCACACCCTGGCGCGGCGGCGAACATTGAATTTCGTGTAGGATTGACGAAAATCAACATTGATTTTCGTGATGCCGATATGCGCCGCGGGGACAGGCCCCTCCGGTTACGGAATGTAAACCGAAGACCAACGCAGACGGGCCTTCGCTAACGCTCGGCCAAGAATACGCAAGCGTTAGTGTCGTCTCTGTCGATTCTTGTTCCTTCGTCTGCTTGACAGGGTTGCCTAAGGTGTCAAAACGCCTTGCTCCTTCTATGTAAGCTTTGTCGGTCACCTATGTAAGCTCATTCCCCTAACTGTGCGAGCTTCTTTCTCTGCCTGTGTAAGCAGTAGAAATGACGCCATTTCACCCTCCAAATGACGTCATTTCACCCCTCAAATGACGTCATTTCAGGGTTCAAATGACGTCATTTCTACTGCGAACACAGATAGGAGAGATTTTTTGCATAAGGAAAACAGCCGGAAAACACGGTTAGGAGAAGGGAAATGCGCAAGTAGGCGAAAATTCTCCTAAGTCCGTCGAAAGCTAACTCCTATCGCGAAGCCTGACAGTTCTGCGAGACGGGAATGCACCGATGCGTGAGCATCCACGGCTCGGAGTTTCAAGTTAGCCGCGTGTGCTCTCGCGGCTTCCTCCTGCTGTCTCAAACGTGACAAGATTTCTGTTTGATTTGTATCTCCTGGTTGGCGCGAGTTTGGTATAATACCATGCGCATGGATCAAGACAGGGATATGTGTGCATGAAGTTGTGTTCGTCCATACTGCTTGCCGTAGCCGTCGCCGCGAACTGCCGTGCGGCCGCTTCGCCTTTCGGCATCTGCGAACACATCGCCGCGCCGTCGAGCTACATGCAGGGCGGAGAGTACACGAACCGTGTCGCGATGCTGAACTACTGCCGCGCCGCCGGAATCGGCATGGTCAGGACGGACTTCCGCTGGAGGCTTTGCTGGTCGGCCGTGAGCGGCGACTGGTCTTGGACGTATTTCGACAATGTGATTGCGGACGCCGAAAGGCGAGGCGTAGAAGTGCTTCCGATACTCTTCGGCGACAACCCGGCAACCGGCGCGAAGGCGTACGACGACCTCGACGGATGGGCGGAATTCGTCCGGCAGGTCGTCACGCGCTACAAAGGGCGCATCTCGGCGGTGGAGGTCTGGAACGAGTGGAACCATCCGTACTTCTGGACCGGCACAATTGCGCAGTACGCGCGGCTTCTGGAGCGGACCGCCGCGACCGTGCGGGCGGTCGATCCTTCCGTGCGCATCGTGATGGGCGGGGTCGCGGGCGCCGATCTCGCATCCATCGAGAAGCTTTGCAAGGCGGCTGCGCTCGACGCCTTCGACGCCGCGGCGTTCCATCCATACTGCTATCCCAATCCGCCGGACTACGATTCGAACTGGCTTGCCAGGCGCATAGAGGCCTTGCGGACTCTTCTCGACGGGCAGGGGCGTTCGAGCGCGACGATATGGGTTACAGAAATCGGCTGGCCGACCGAAGGCGACGCGGCGGTAACCGAGGCTCTTCAGGCCGTATACATAACGAACGCTGTGAACATCGCGGTTTCGGCCGGAGCGGAGAAGGTGTTTGCGTACGAACTGCGGGCGTGGGGCGTGCCGGAGGACGGAAGGGAAGGCTCGTTCGGCATAGTGAACCGCGACAACTCCGCGCGTCCCGGCCTTTACGCATACCGCGCATACATCCGCAGCCAGACGACCGGCGAAGCCGATCCTTTGGCCGACGCCGTCTTCTTTGCAGGTTCGGATGGATGGGACGTACGTTCGTTTTCCGGCGGCGCGGGCTGGTCTGACCGCCGCGCTCCGCATCCCGACGCCGACTACATTGTCGACTTCGGCGATGCAGGAACGCTTTGGACGCCGTCTGCCAGCACGACGTTCGGCGGACGTTCCCTGACGCTCGGGCGCGTGAACGGCTTGGCCGGGAACGTGAGACAGATCGGCTGGAATGTTACCGCAACGGTCTCAGACCTTCGCCTTGGTAGAGGACGTTGGGAGGTTACTTCGGGAGCCGGCAACCATCTTGAAGTCCTCGCAGGCGCCGCAACAGTGCTTTCGCCCGCGTCGGATCCGTTCGTCTTCGCGCCCGCTGCACAGGACTCCGACCATGCCTTCACTCTGTCCGCGTCTCTTTCGGGTCCTGCGTCGTCGGCAATTGCCTTCACCGAAGGCGCGACGGAGACGGACACGCTCGACGCGACGGTTTCGGGCGACGCTTCCGCCTTTGTAGGACAGTTCATGGCGACAGGCCCGCGCGTCACGTTGCGTCTCGATTCCGCCGCGCTCGCCGGATGCGACGCCGCGCCGCGTTCGGACGGCGTGTCGCTTTCCGACGGTGCGACGCTTGCGCCGCTTTTCGACGGACAGTCTCTTTCCTCTTCTTCGCGCGGCTTTTTGTCCGACGGAACCGCAGTCATAGAAGTGCCGGACGGCTGGAGCTTCACGCTTTCCGTTCCGCTTTCGGGGTTCTTCTTGAAGCGCGGCGAAGGGACGCTCGTCATCGGAAGCGGAGTTTCAGGCGCAGGCGGAATCGTCGTCGAGGAAGGCTCCGTCGTCCCGGAGAACGCGAACGCGGCGTCGCGCATTCTCTCCTTTTCCGGCGGACGCGTTCTCGGGACTCTTGGCGCGGACTCCTTCGAAGGAGTTGCCGTCGGAAGCGCGACTGCCGCGCTTGACGGCTGGACTGGCGAAGGTTCGGTAGCGTCCGCCACGCCTGTGCCCGGCTCGGGCGTAGGCTGGCCGTTGCCCGGAGAGAATCACTCCAAAGCGCTGAAGCTGGAAGGCGCGCCGGTGACGAGAGACTATGCGGAGTCTGGCGTTCAGGAGCGTGCTTCGCTCGACATGCTCGTTCAGGTGCGGCGCTTCAGAGGCGACTGGCGCACAGTCTTCACTCCTGCGGAAGGCGAAGCCAGAATGTCCGTCGCGTTCGATTCGGACGGCGCGCCATGGCTTTGGCATGCGGACGCGGAAGGGCGTCCGGTCTGGACGCGGCTCAGGGCGAGGCGCGCGTTCGCGAACGGCGACTGGGTTCGCGTTTCGCTCGACTTCGACTACGCCACGAATCCGCAGGGGCTTGCCTTCGTTCAGGTTCGGCTCGACGGATGGTGCGCCACGGCTCCCGAAGGATGGAAGAAGCCGTTCGAATCGGTGGGCGGAGGAACCTGGTTCCGTCTGCTTCCCGTGGATTCGGATGCGAAGTCGGTGTCGCGCGTCGGTTTTGAAGGAGCGTTGGCGCTCGACGATGTCGTTCTCGCTTCGCGCGACGACGCCGAGCCGTCTCCGTTGGGACGGGAGAAGGTTTTCGTTCCGGGATGCGCCATGTTCGTAAAGTAGGTATCGGAGGAAAGATGATGAGATGTTCGGTTCGCCAGATCGAGATTGTCGCTTTATTGGCTGCGGTTGTAGTCCAGTGCGCATTCGGGCATGGAACTTCGCTCGGCACGTGCGCCCATGTGACGCGCGACGAGTTCGCGGAGAGGGATGCCGCCTACAAAATGATGCGCGAAGCGGGAATGGACTACGTCAGATGCGACTTCGACTGGCGCTGGTACCAGAATGGCAGGGACGCGCCGTTAGACTGGCGCATGTGCGACGCTGTCGTTGGCGACGCGGCGAAGCGCGGAATAACCGTCCTGCCGATCCTCTGCAACCCGCCGGATTGGGCAAGGCCGGTGCAAGACCATGTCGCGGAATGGCGTTCGTTCGTGCGCGCGACGGCAACGCACTTCAAGGGACGCATCCCGGTCTACGAAATCTGGAACGAGGAGAACCATCCCGGCTTCTGGAAGAATCCGAATGCCGAGGACTACGTGCCTGTCCTTAGGGCCGCATACGAGGAGATCAAGGCGGTCGATCCGTCTGCCAAGGTCGCCATCGGCGGCACTGCCGGGTTGGCGCTCGATTATCTTGAGGACGTGTACAAGGCGGGCGGCAAAGACTGCTTCGACATAATGAACGTCCATCCGTACAGCTGGCCGAATCCGCCGGACGCGCTTGCCGGGCAGATGGAGAGTCTGCGCAGGCTCATGGCGAAGTACGGCGACGCGGCGAAACCGGTCTGGATAACGGAGATTGGGTGGCCGACGCACAGGGCTTCCGTGCCGATGGCGGGCGTTCTGCTCGCAGGGCTGAAGATAGCCCGTCCGGAACGGAAAACCTGGCGCGTCGGCTACGTCGACGAGGCGGACAACATGGACATGACGCGGGATATCGCAGAGGGAATCCGCGAATGCCTTCCGCAAGGTTCGACGTGCAGGGCCTGTACGGCGGCGGAGCTTGTCGCGGCGCTTGGGACGAACGGACTCGACGCGGTCGTCTATCCGTACACTGAGGCGTATCCGTTCGCGACGGTCAAGGCTGTGGCGCAGTTCGTGAAGCGCGGCGGAGTGCTGGCTGATTTCGGCGGCTCGCCGATGTACTATCCTGTTCTGGACGGAAAGCGCGTCCAGAAGGATGCCGAAGGAAAGGACCTTTTCGGCGCGACGGCGCCGAAGTTCCGCATCAGCGTGTATGGTCCGGGCAAGGAGAACGGGCTTAAATGGGGCGTAAAGACGTTCGCCACCGACGCTGCGACAAAGGCCGGCATGAAGTTCGAGCCGAACGGATTCGGCGCGTTCCGGTTCTTCAGGGCCGACCGTCTGCAGTCCGGCGACGAGATGGTTCCGCTTCTGTCGGTGAAGGACGTGAAAGGGGAGGACGCTGTCAGCGCATGCGTATACCGCTTCGGCAGCGACTTGAAAGGGGCTGTGATCGTCTCGGGCTGCACGGGCGCTGCGGGCGGAGTCGGCGAGCGGCAGCAGGCGGAATATCTCCAACATGCGCTGGCCGCGGCTGCGCAGACAGGCGTCGAGCGCGTGTTCGTCTACGAGTTTCGCGCGAACGAGAAGGATCCGCGCTACAGCGAAGACCATTTCGGCATCGTCCATCGTGATTTCACCCCCAAGCCCGCGTATGAGGTGCTCAAAGCCGGCTCCGATGTCCAATTGTAAGGTAGTGGTCTGGCTCGCTTGTTATGTGCTTGCTTCTGCGATGAAGACGACTCGGGTCGGCCTAGTCGACGTACTCGTCGTAAACCCTCATCCTCCCGTCCGCAGCAGTTTGCTGTGGCTCAGCACTGTTTCCACTCTGTTTTTGAAGAGTGTTTGGAATGCACTATAGACGCAAAAGAACCTCCTGTGATATAATATTTGCAACAAGAGGTTGAAAGGCGTCTCTTATGGTGCTCGGAAAAATTCAGCATTTCATGACGCGTCGCTTTGACAGGGAAGGGACGAAACGCCATCATGTTCAGACGTTTCGTGCCATGCGCGCGCTTCCTCCGGACATGCGATGAGCATAAATGGAAAGCAGTCGAACATCACGGACGAAGATCTCCTTGAAGTGGCGGCGCGATATTCAATAGGTTCGGCGGAGTCGATGCTGGCTGAAATCAAAAGCGTGTTCGCTTCCGGCTGAACTTTGGAAGAACGTCTGTCAGATTCGCCATTAGGCAGTTCCGGCTGAGAGAGCCCGGACAGGCCTGCGGGCGGAAGTGCCGAGAGTGTCAGTGGCTGTGCCTGGCACAAAAACGCAGATTGCGAGATTATTTGCCGGCGCTATTGTCTGTTGGGCTTTGGCCGTTGACTTTTGGCGATGTTATTTGGTACAATCATCGGTGACATCATTTTGCTTTCAAAATGAAAGGGTGTTCCTGTGGCTACAGTTACAGTTCGAGAGTTGTCTGCACGCACGCTTGATGCGCTTAAGATGCGCGCAAGCGCAAACCACCGCAGTCTCAATGGCGAGATACTGTGCATTTTCGACTACGCGGTCTCCGGCTCGTCTGAGTTTGACTTCATACGTGAGAACCGGGCAAGGAGCCAACGCGATGCTCTTAAGGCCGTGTTCGGCAGATGGGACGACGACAGAAGCGAAGATGAGATTGTCAGGGAGGTTGAGAATTCCCGGACGAAGGGCCGGGAGGTCATCCTTTGATATTGCTTGATACGAATGTCCTCATTGCCATACTTCGCGGCAATAAGAAGGTCGCTGAGCGCTTCTCGCGTAATCTTGGGGATATGGCGATTCCCGCAATGGTTGTAGGCGAACTGCATTTCGGTGCCGCTAAATCCAGGAATCCGGCGAAAAACCGGAGATTGGTACAGGCACTTCTGGGGGCGCTTCCTGTCATGCACACTACTGACGCGATAATGGAACTGTTCGGCGAGCATAAGGCGGTTTTGGCAAGCCGAGGAGAATCAGTCGAGGACGCGGATGTCCTCATTGCCGCAACGGCCCTTGCCTATGACGCGACGCTTGTTACAGGCAACATCCGCCATTTCTCGCGATTTGAGGGGTTGCGGATTGAAGACTGGAACAGTTGATTCCAATTGGTGAGCCGCTTAAGCTGTAGCCCGCTTGTCAGATTCTCCGACAGCCGTCGTATATTCGTGTGCCATTAGGCAGTTCCGGCTGAGAGAGCCCGGACAGGCCTGCGGGCGGCAAGGTTTTCGCCAGAACGCCACGTGTTCAAAGCGAGTGCGTTTGGTATTAAGGCTGAGGGGTCTGTCCCCGTCATGGCCTTTTGACGCGTTATTGCTGACTTTTTGCGAGATTCAGGCACTTATGCAATACGGGTGGCGCGGCAACGCGAAGGGGATGGCTGTCACTTGAGCATTTGCCGCAAGTCCCTTCAGGCAGAGTTTCCTGTCGC